>JAZQFS010000001.1:0-7490 GCA_045539625.1 Eubacteriales bacterium
GGAAAGCACGAAAAGCCTTGCAGTTTCCAAAGACAGCGTCTTTGGTCGCCGTCCGCAGACGGCGAAACTCCTTATGCTTCATAAAGCGCAGGAAAGGTGAATTTTTCGTCCTAAAAGGACGAAAAAGAGGAAAACCCTCGCCGGGGGTTTTCCTAAAACTTGAAAAAAACATACTTTTTCAACAGACTGAAAGGACAGCTTCTTGCTGTCCTTTAATCATCTATGATTTCCCATCTTATATTTACCCGGAGATACTCCGAATTTCTTTTCAAATTCCACGTAAAACCACGATAAATTCTTAAAGCCGCACTCATAGCACACGTCTGTTGCCGAAAGGTTACTTGCATTGAGCAGGTTTGCCGCATAGCAAAGGCGAAGGTCATTGATATACTCCGAAATCGTCACGCCATAGTACTTTGACAGGCTTCGTGACGAGTGCTCTCTTGTTCTTCCGCACAGCTCATAAAACCGTGTTTTGCCCTTAATAAAGTTCTTGGGGCTTTTCATCTTCTCATATGCCGATTCAAGCCAGAAGGGTATATCGCTGTTCTCCTGCGGAAGTGTCATAAAATAGGTGGTAAAAATTTCGGCAAGCAGAGAACGCATTTTGGTTTTAAGCTTTGCTTTATCGGAAAAGTTTACGGTATTAAGCTCTGCAAGACGCATGTGAAGTCTTCCCGTTTCAGACTCGGAAAGTCTTATTGTGGGAGGACTGGGAGCGTCGAGAAGTGCGTTTTTATCTATACCTGTGCCGAGATAGGAAAAAAGCTCATACAGCGTTTGGGCAGTAAAGGTGAGGTTTAAAAACTCAAAGCCTTCGTCTGAGCACATATAGTCATGCACGTCCCTGTCACGGATAAATATAAGGTAGCCCCGTGTTACGGGAAAATAGCTGTCGTTTATATAGTGTGTTGCACTGCCGCCCAGTGTGAGAAAAACCTCAAAGTAATCGTGGCAGTGAGGTCTGAAGTATTCCGTCTCGCTTTTTACATGGCGGAAAAGGCAGCCGCTTTCCATATCAACGTGATTTTTTGCAAGCAGTTTTTTTATCTCCATTTTCATCACCTCATTTTTACAATATCACAATACCATAATTTTATAATCACGTCAACATAGGAAATTGTAAACTTTTTGGTGTATTATGTAGTTAAGCTGAAATAATGCGATTTTTTCAAGGAGGTTATTATTATGACTTTTGTTGACAAGAAAATCAAATTCACCATCGACCACATAAGAAACGGTATTGATGTTGAAGTTTACCACCCCGACGTTTACTTTATTCCCTGCGAGTACAAAACCACAAATACTCCTCCCGCCCCCGATGCAGGCTGGGAAAAGTTTGAAGGGGAAATTCCCTGTAAGGACATTGACAAGCACTACTGGTTTAAGCTTGACATTGACGTGCCGGGTCCCAAGGACGAGGTTGAATACAGACTTCGTGCAAAGACAGGCAGAGAAGGTCAGTGGGATGCCTGCAACCCTCAGTGCACCGTTTTCATTGACGGAGAAACTGCTTATCAGGCATTTGACACAAATCATGTTGAAACACCCGTTGCTTCAGGTAAGCACTCTGTTTACATCTATTTCTATACAGGTATGAGCAATCAGGCAACACTTAATATGAACATCGCTCTTTACGGTGTTGACCTTGTAACCGAGGCACTTTACTACGACATGAATGTGCCTTATGAAGCAATGCTTGAGCTTTCACCTGATTCAAGAGAGTACCATCTTATCAGCAACTATCTTGACAAGGCTTGTCAGTTTATCGACTACAGAAAGCACCGTCTCGGCGGCTTCCGTGACAGCGTTAAGGAAGCTCTTAAATATATGAGAGAAGAATTCTACGAAAAGGAATGCCTCAACAACTGCAGAAACGAGCTTGCTCTCATCGGTCACACACACATAGACGTTGCATGGCTCTGGACTCTTGCACAGACTGCTGAAAAAGCACAGCGTTCCTTCTCCACCGTTATCCGTCTTATGGAAAAGTATCCCGAGTATGTTTTCATGTCAAGCCAGCCTCAGCTTTATGCTTACGTTAAGGAAAACGACCCTGAGCTTTACGAGAAAATCAAGGAAAAAATCAAGGAAGGCAGATGGGAAGCGGAAGGCTCAATGTGGCTTGAAGCCGACACCAATCTTGTCAGCGGCGAAAGCCTTGTCCGTCAGATTTTACTTGGCAAGAAGTTCATGAAGGAAGAATTCGGCGTTGAAAACAAGTCATTGTGGCTTCCCGACGTATTCGGTTATTCCGCAGCACTTCCCCAGATTCTTAAAAAGAGTAATGTTCCTCAGTTCTTTACCGCCAAGATTTCATGGTGCGAAACCAACAAGTTCCCCCACGACAACTTTATCTGGCAGGGTATTGACGGCAGTGAAGTATTTGCGGTTCTTTCCGAAACCTACGTAAAGAAGCTTAATCCCAAGGTAATGCTGTCCTCCTGGAGCAAGCATGTTTCCAAGAAATACTCCGATCTTCAGGTTTGCACCTTCGGCTTCGGCGACGGCGGCGGCGGACCTACTGCGGAAATGCTCGAAAACTACAGACGTCTTGAAAAGGGTATTCCCGGTATGCCAAAGGTTACAATGCGTCCTTCGGCTGAAACCCTTGACAGAATTCAGGCTAAGTTTGAAGAAACCACAAAGCAGGTTAAGTTCACACCCAAATGGAAGGGCGAGCTTTACCTTGAAATGCACCGCGGTACATACACCTCTATTGCCAAAAACAAGAAGAACAACCGCAAGTGCGAATATCTCTATCAGGATGCTGAAACTCTCAGCGTAACCGAAGGCATCTTCAACAAGGATGCCAAGTACCCCGTCAAGATGCTTGACGAAAACTGGCATACAATCTTAAAGAACCAGTTCCACGACATTATCCCCGGCTCCTCCATAAAGCAGGTATATGATGTTTGCGACGTTGAATATGCAAAGCTTTACGAGGACGGTAATGCTGTTAAGAACAGCGTTCTCGGCTATCTTGCTTCAAACGTAAATGCAGACGGCGGCGTGCTTGTTTACAACCCCACTCCTTTCGTTCAGAGCGGCATAGTTGAGGTTGACGGCAAGAAGTACAAGGCTGAAAACGTTCCTGCACACGGCTGGAAGGTTGTAACAGACTCTGAATTCTGCGGCTGCGCAAAGGCAACCGAAAAGGTTATCGAAAACTGTGCTTTGCGTGTTGAATTCAACGACAAGTACCACATCGTTTCAATCTATGACAAGAAGAACGAACGTGAGCTTATTCCCGAAGGACAGGAAGCCAACGTATTTGAAATTTACGAGGATTATCCGAGAGAATACGACGCTTGGGAAATCACAGAATACTACAAGCAGAAGATGTGGCAGGCTGACGGCGTTGACAGCGTAGAAGTTATCAACGAAGAGGGCATGGCAGGTCTCAAGATTTGCAGAAGCTACATGGATTCCAAGTTTGAGCAGGTTATCACCCTCAAGGAAGGCTCAGACCGTCTTGACTTTGACACCAAGGTTGACTGGCACGAAGACCACGTTCTTCTCAAGGCTGCATTCCCCCTTGATGTTATAGCAGACAATGCAACCTACGAAATCCAGTTCGGTCACATTCAGAGACCTACTCACAGAAACACCTCCTGGGATGAAGCAAAGTTTGAAGTAAGTGCTCACAAGTGGGCTGACCTTTCCGACTCTTCCTACGGTGTAAGCTTACTCAACGACTGCAAGTACGGTTACAGCTGTGAATACAACGTAATGAAGCTGTCACTTCTCAAGGCTGCAACCTATCCCAACCCCGAAGCCGACAGAGGCATCAACGAATTCACCTACAGCATTTATCCTCACGCAGGAACAGTTACTGAGGGCGGTACATTGAAGCAGGGCTATATTCTCAACAAGCCTCTTGAAGCTGTTGCGGTAACAGGCAAGGGTGCTGTTCCCGCAGAATACAGTCTTGTATCCTCCTCTACCGAAAGCTTTGCGGTTGACACCGTAAAGAAGGGCGAATACTGCGATGACATCATCGTAAGAGGTTACGAATGCAAGGGTGGCAAGGCAAGCGTTACACTTGACTTTGGCTTTGACGTTAAGAAGGCTTATATGTGCGACCTTATGGAAAATGAATTATCCGAGCTTGAAGTAAAGGACAACAAGGTTTCCTTCAAGGCAGGCAACTTTGAAATTGTAACCATTAAGGTAGTTAAATAATCTAAATTATACTGACAAAGAGCTGTCCGACAGGGCAGCTCTTTTTTACATAACAAAAACCCTGCTCCGCAAGAAGCAAGGTTTCCAAGGTTATGAAGCTTATTCAAGCACAATTTTATCAAAGTACTCGGGTCTGTGGAAATCGGGATTCTCTGTTTTTATGGGATAATAGGTAAGATAATGCTTTTTCTCCGTCAAATCTCCGCACTTGTAGAAGTTTCCAAGCATTTCCTTAGTATATGTTCCAAGGTATTTTTCCATAAATTCAAAAGGAATTGTATAGAAAAGCACCCATTTATCGGGGGTTATTGTGGACTGCACGCCGAAATAGTCGGTGTTTTCCACGGGAGGCTCGCCGTCATAGCGGCTTGTGCGGAAGTTGAGATACATTGTACCCATGGCATTAAACTCAAAGTTAAAGTATCTTGCATCGTCCTTATTGGGCTTAAAGAAAAACTCCATACAGCTATCCTCGCAAACGGCGCTGTTACGCTCGGTCTGAGTAATTCTCAGCGGCTTTTCGTCTGTCTCCATTCTTACGTGAAGACCGTATTCGCTGTAAAGAAGCTGTGCCTTTACATTATACTTTTCGGGGAAAATATCCCAGTTTACGGTATCAACCGTGGCAACCTGTGCCCTCTCCCATTCCTTATCAAAGGCACATTCAATTACCTTTGATGCTTTTTTTACAATATACATTTTTCTTTCTCCTATTTTTCCGAATTATTTCATATTACACCTTTTCAAGAACTGTTTCGATAACATCTCCCACAGCCTTTGCCATGGAGAAAAAGCCGAGGTCGGTAGGATGACAGTTATCAACCGTTCCCTCATTGCCTGCGATTGCCATAAGCTGTCTTCCGTTGAGATAATATACATTCTTATCGCCGTTTGCTATTGCATTATCATAGGTTTTCTTTATGATGGAAGCACGCCTGTCCTCATCAGTCACGCTGTAGTGAGGACGTGTAAGAATAAGTATGGGAATATTGGGATGAGCCTCACGTATTGCCTTAAACATTATCTCGTGAGTTGCCTCAAGATGCTCAGGAGTGGGTGCATTATGGTCATAGTCAAGCACAAACAGCGACATATCAAGAGAAGCCATATATTCTCTGATTTCCTTTTCGCCCTTGCCGTTGCCTGACCAGCCGAGATTTATGAAGTTTGCATCAAACCGTCTTGAAATAATTGGCTGATAGCAAGTACCGGGACGTGATGAGCAGCCGCCCTGTGTTATGGACGAGCCGTAATATACAAAGGGACACTCTATTTTGTAAGGTCTGTGTTCTTCAACAACAGCATCATTTTCAAGTCCGATATAAAGGTTATCTACATGGCTGTAGGTAGGAAAATTGATAGTAAACTCACGCATTTTTTTACTACCAAGCTCAATTACCCCTTCAAAGCCCTGTGTGGAATTTACATCAGGCTTAAAAGTGTTTACATACCGTTCGCCGTCATCTTCCATTACATAAAGGTCAAAGCCCACAGAGCCCGTGAATGCCATATGAGCCATTCTTCCGCACCAGCCTTCGTGATGAATTGCAACGTAGCTGCTGTCTGTCTTAAAGCGTACACGTCCGCCTGCGGTATAGGTGTGAAGGGTATATACGCCTTCGCTTACAGTTTTTGCAACAGCTTCGGGAATTCTTCTGAATCTGCCGTTTTCGTGCTTTACGCCGTAAACCTTAAACGGTGCTTCAAGCACGTTATAAAACTTAACATTTTCCTTAGTAATTTTGGTTTCAACCACAAAATTTTTATCAATCTTTGCTATATCGCTCATTTCAGGCACTCCGTTTCATTTTTATTTACCAAGTAACTTATGTACAAAAGGCCATGCATCGTCGGCATAGAATCTGTGTCCTCCGTCGCCTTCTACCATTACGCATCTGTCAGCCATACCCTTAACAGCATAAGCTGCTTTTCCCTTTTCAAACACTTCCTTTGCACCGAAAAGCGGGAAAATAGGATCTTCCCTGCCCGAAACCTGTACAAAGTACTTTGGATAAGCCATTGCCATAAGGTCGCCCATATCAAATACATTTGCAATACCCGGAACATAATTACAGGCACAGTGAGGCATCGCACCGATTGAGTCACGGAATGTACACATGGCACAGGAGGGCATTGCAAGCTTTATTCTGTCTTCAAGTGCCGCCACATAGACGGTAGCCGTACCTCCGCCCGAATTTCCCATACAGCAGATTGTGTTTACGTCAACCTTATCGGCAAAGCTTTCTTCAAGCACATCAATAAGTCTTGACAAATCCCATACTCGCTCACCTATGGTTGTTCTTCCGAAAAGAAGTGCAGTCATGGACGGTGAAAGGCATTTCGGACCTTTTCCGCCTTCAACCGTTTCACCGAAATCTCTCATTTCGACGCTTATTGCCGCAAATCCTTCCTTCACTGTTCTTACACAGAAATCTCTGTCACCGCCGGAAATCATTTCCTCATCGCCTTCAAACTTAGGTCTGCCGAGAGAAATGTGCATACCCGTTGAATGTCCCTGAAGGCAAATCATAACGGGAGGTTTTTCAACGCCGTCGGGAAGCCACAGATGACAGGGCACTCTATAGCCTTCTTCACTTTGGAAGGTGAAGCGTATTTCGGTCGCACCCTCGATTTTTTCCTCAAATTCTATTTCAAGCAACGGCTCAACCTTAGTAAATTTCTCCATACCCAGAAGTGAGCACAGCTTTTCTCTTGCCATCTTCTGCCATGCATCAAAATCTCCTGCTCGGTAGGACAAAAGAGGTACTGTTTTTTTCATAATGTCTATATTGTTCTGATAAGATGTTTTCATATTGTTTGCTTCCTTTCAGTTTTTTTAATTCTATAAAGACTGTATAATCTGGATGCCAAGATTTTATTACAATTGCGAGGCATAAGGTTTAGATGCAAGTCCTTTTAATAGTTTTCATATGCCTTATCTAAAACTTTTTTTACAACCAATTCCAAGTCTTTATGATATTTAGGAATTTCCATTGCTAATGCTTTCAAAAACAGAAGCCTTTCCAATGAAACAACAAGATAATCGTCTTCTTCGATCGCATTTACTTTCAGATACTGATAATCAAAAGTACATATTTGATTCCATATTTCAAATCCAAATTCACAAACACCTATATCACCATACAAATCTTTAATGTTAGACGGAAATTTGTCTACTAATGCTTTATGATCTGTTAGATGAACTACTAGATCAATGTCTGCTCCAGCTTTACGTAAACCATAGTACTCCATTGCTTTACCGCCAATTAGTAATGGCTTGTATTTGAATTTATAATCCAATTTTT
>JAZQFS010000002.1:0-54175 GCA_045539625.1 Eubacteriales bacterium
GGTCTTAAGGTTATCTCCGTAACGCTCGGCGTTTCTGTACATATTATAACCGCCGAAAAATTCATCTGCGCCTTCACCCGAATAGCAGATTTTCGTTCCCTTTGCCGTAGCAATACAGCCAAGTGCAAACGCCACCGCCGAGGCATCGCCCAAGGGCTGCTCCATATTATACATAACATACGGAACGGCATTGAAATAATCCTCAGGCTCAACAAGACAGCGGTTGAACTTTTTTCCTAAAATCTCTGCGGTCTTAGCTGCAAGAGCCGACTCGTCAAGTCTTTCGTCGTTATATCCCACACCGTTGCAGGCATCGGCATCACTCATGGCAAGAACATAAGACGAGTCAACGCCTCCCGACAAAAAACTCTGAACGTGTTCGTCTTCGTCCTTGACTTCCTTCATTACAAGCTTTACCGTATCGTGAAGCTCTTCTGCCCATTCTTCAATGCTTTTATTGTTATCGGGCTTGAAGACGGGCTTCCAATAACGGGTAATTGTGTTTTTATTATCTTTACGCACAAGATATCTTCCCGGAAGAAGCTTGTACACCCCCTTAAAGAAGGTTTCCTCGCCTGTTGTGTACGTCATCGTAAGATAAATCTGCAAAAGCTTTTCGTTAAGCTCCTTTTTGAAGCCGTCCGACGACAATATCGTGCGTATTTGTGTAGCAAAAAGCATTTGTCCGTCCGCTGCTTCACAGTAATAGAAAGGAACAGTGCCAAACTGGTCACGTACGCAGTACAGCTCGTCCTTTTCGTTATCGTACAAAGCTATGGCGAACATTCCGTATATATGCTTTGGCAGGTCATAACCCCACTTTTTGTAGCCCTCGAGGATAATCCTTTCCTCTCTCTGCTTTCGTGAAAGGTTCTGCTCAATTCCCAGATCCTTGCAAAGCTGTTTATGGTTTCTTATGTGTCCGCGGTATTCTTTAATTTCTGTCATTGTTTTTTCTCCAAAAAAACTGTAGATTTTTTTCTGTGTATATTATACCACCCGTGTATGAAAATTTCAACACCGCAGAGGGCTAAGTTTTACAAAATATAACAATTATTTTGTAAAAAGTCTTGTTTTTTTCATACAATGGTGTTATAATACCATACAAGAGTATTATAATCTATTTTACATTTACATTTGGAGGAAATTATGGCAAATTTAACAGCAACTCAGAAAAAAAAGCGCAACACCTTTGTTGCACTTCTCATCAGCATTTTAGTGGTTCTTGCAGCAATTGTATACGTTGTATATGCAGGTATTATGGCAAAGTCCGCATTCCTTGAAAATCAGGACTTCGCAACAGCTCTTTCCGAAGTTTTCGGCAAGAGTGCAAGAAGCGTTTCCGAAGAAGACCTTGCAGGCGTTAAGTATCTTGAGCTTTATCACGATACCGAAAACGATATGTGCGGTCTCGCAATCGGCGATGACGAATTTTTGGCAAAGTACAATGAAGCTATGGCAAGCGAAGATGCCGAAAACGCAGATACATCTTATTACGACCTTGCCAAGTCCGCAACCTTTGAAGCTGACGACAACATGGTTTTGGCAGACCTCAAGTATTTCACAGGTGCTGAAGTTCTTAACCTCAATATGGTTACAATCGACGATGCTTCCGTATTGGGCGAATTCAAGAATCTCAAGAGAGGTACCTTTGCAAGCTGCGGCATTACCGATGTTTCCGCATTTGCTTCTCTTGACCTTTCAAAGATTGAAGAGCTTAACTTCTCAGGCAACACAATTTCCGACTGGACAGCTCTTGAATCCATCGCAGACAAGGTTATCGTAAACTCCAGCTACAGCGTTGAAATGGGCGACGACGGAAACTATACTCTCGTTCCCGTTGAAATCACTCTTGCCGACCAGCTTGCAGAAGAAGCTGAAGAAGAAACCGCAGAAGGCGAAGAAGCAACCGAAAACACAGAAGCTGAAGCCGAAGCAGAAACAGAAGCTGAAGAAGCAACCGAAGAAAACGTAGCAGAAGCTGAATAATCAACCAATATTGCCGACAGTATCGACAACGGATTCTGTCGGCTCTTTTTATAACTGCATAATGCTTTTTCACGGAAAGTGAGGTTGTAAAAATGAACGGTACAAAGGGTGAATTCAAGTCCCCGCTGAAAAAACTTTTTTACTTTGAAAAAGGCTCGGTATCAATGATAATGAGGCTTGTCTTCCCCATTCTTATTGAATTAATACTGGGTACCTCCTTCGGTATGATTGACCATATGATGGCAGGTCAGCACAGCACTCACGCCCTCAATGCAATTGGCTTATACGGCACGCCGTCATCTATTTTCAACATAGCCTTTACAGCCATAAACGTGGGTACTACCGTAAGAGTTGCGTGGAGTATCGGTGCTAAAAAATTCGAGACGGCACGGCGTGTAATGGTCACAAGCATCAAGCTTAATTTTCTTATAAGCTTTGTTACAACCGCCATATGTATGTTTGCAGCACCTGCGGCAATATCCTTTCTGGCAGGCGACACCTACGGAAGTGTCAATGTACCGGGTACTGTTGCATACGATGCGGTTGACGTCTTCAGAATCTGCTCGGCAGGTCTTGTATTTCAGGCAGTTCAAAGCTCTATTACCGCTTCCTTACGAGGTGCAGGCGAAAACAGAGCTCCCCTTTATTACAACATCACTTCAAACTTTCTTAACGTAATAGGCAACTATATATTTATTTACGGCATAGATTTTCTGGGTATTCCCGAAATGGCAGCTCAGGGTGCGGCTCTATCCACCTCGCTGTGCAACGGAATAAGATGCGTGCTTGCTGTTCTGTTTATATGCCTGTCAAAGAAATCACGTCTGGGCTTCAAGAACGAGGTATTCAACACCGACTTTAACGAAGATGAGTCAGAAAATGAAAACAAAAAGAAAAAGCGTTCATTGTTACCCGACATCACCATTTCAATGAAAATACTTGATGTGGGAATACCGTCGGCAATAGAAAGCCTTATTCTCCAGTTCGGATTTTTACTTCTTGCAAAAATGATTGTTTCTACAGGTCAGGAATCCTATGCGGCACATCAGGTTACTAACAGTATAAACAGTCTGTTCCTCATTGTAGGCTCGGCGTTCTCGTCGGCGGCAAACACCATTGTCGGTCAGCACTCGGGTGCCAAGGACATTGGCGGCGTAAAGTACTACGTTGGTGCAATAACAAGAATATCTTTATTTGTATCCCTTATTCTTGCACTTGTAATGTGGCTGTTTGCAGGAAACCTCATTACACTGTACACCCGCGATGCTACGGTTATTGATATTTCCACACAGCTATTGTACATATGTGCCTTTGTTGAAATCTTTGCAAATCTTCTTGCTGTATTTTCAGGCGCTCTGAGAGGTACGGGCGACACAAAGTATCCTGTTTATGTTGCTATTTTCTGCGTACTTATCTTAAGAGTTTCCCTTGTATTCATCGCAGTCAACATTCTCCACCTCGGAATTTTAGGTGTATGGGGTGTAACACTTATAGACAACATGGTAAGGTGCGTATTTATGATTATCCGTTACAAAAGCGGACGTTGGGTAAAGAGAATAAACAGCGAAGAAATCTGATTTTATAACAACGCAAAGAGCTGCCCCATTGAGGCAGCTCTTAAATGTTATTCACTTACTTAAAACAGAAATCCGATTTTATTTAACGGAAACAGTCTGAGGTACGCCTTACCCAAAATTTTTCTGTTATCAACGTCACCTACATATCTGCTGTCAAGGCTGTTTGTTCTGTTATCGCCCAGCACAAATACGCAGCCTTCTTTAACAACATGAGGATAATCTTCGCCGATTATGGCATCGGGATAGAAATACTCAGACACACCGTTTTCATACGTCATGGGAACAAGGCTTCCGTCTTCATAATAAACCTTATTTGCATAACTGTCGTCAAGCACCTCAACCGTTCCGTCAAGGTGGGTTACGGTAATTGTCCATGTCTCGTTATCAATGTCCACCGTTTCGCCCTCTGTTGCAATAACACGCTTGATTATCGGTCCCCTCAGCTCTTTATTCTGAGAATCCTGCAATACAATTATATCACCTGTTTTGGGTGTGTAGAAAAGATTGGAAATAACAAGTCTGTCTCCGTGATGAAGTGTTTGCATCATTGATTCTCCATCTACCGTAACAAATCGGCAGATGAAAGTAAACAGCACCACAACACCCAAAAGTGCAAGGCAGAAGGTTTCTATCCATTCATATATGGTTTGCAAAAGTGTTGGCTTTACAGCCTGTGCATTATTTTTTTCAGACAATGCTATCCCTCTTTCCGATATTCTTAAAATTAACTTTTTTCTTTGTGTATGTTAATGGGATTTACAGAACATACACTTTTTTCTTACATTTAAACAAAAGCAAAAGAAGCCGTCAATGCGGCTTCTTATAGTCTTATTAAGACTTGCGCCGCCTTTTTATGCGGCTGTGACAAACAAGGTCTTAGATATCTTCCTTAACCTTAGCTGCCTTACCAACTCTGTCTCTGAGGTAGAAGAGCTTAGCACGTCTAACCTTACCGGATCTGATTACATCAACCTTAACAACGTTGGGAGAATGAAGCGGGAATGTCTTTTCAACACCGCAGCCATAAGCCACACGTCTTACGGTAAATGTTTCGGAGATACCGCCGTTACGCTTAGCGATAACTGTACCTTCGAAAAGCTGGATTCTTTCTCTCTGACCTTCCTTGATTCTGTTGTGAACTCTGATGGTGTCACCAACCTTGAATGAGGGAACTTCGGTCTTGAGCTGCTCGTTTGTAAAAGCCTCGATGACAAGATTCTTGCTCATTGGGTTTTCCTCCTTGATTTGTGGACATTCATGCCGAGCTGACAGAGGACTGTCCGTAATTATTTTTATGTTCACAGCTTACGCCATAACACAACAAACGTATTATATCACACACTTATTCAAAAAGCAAGTGTTGTTTGGATTTTTTTGTTAACAAAGTGTAAAATGTGCTGTCAGCCCTTAATGAAGTTACCCTTTGCCTTAAGGAATGCCGTAATAAATTCATCTATATCGCCGTCCATAACTGCGAAAATGTTACCGTCCTCACAGCCTGTTCTGGTATCCTTAACAAGTGTATAGGGCATAAACACATAAGAACGAATCTGGCTTCCCCATTCGATGTTAAGCTTTTCGCCCTTGATATCCTCGATTTTATCAAGCTTTTCTCTCTGCTTGATTTCCATAAGCTTACTCTTTAACATCTTCATACAGGTTTCTCTGTTCTGAAGCTGGCTTCTTTCGGTCTGGCAGCCTACAACGATACCTGTGGGCTTATGGGTAATTCTTACGGCAGAGTCAGTCTTATTTACGTGCTGACCGCCTGCACCGCTGGCTCTGTGTGTTTCCATTTCGATATCCTCTTCACGAATTTCGATGTCAATTTCATCGTTAAATTCAGGCATTACTTCAACAGATGCAAAGGAAGTATGTCTTCTTCCCGAGCTGTCAAAGGGGGATACTCTTACAAGTCTGTGTACGCCAACCTCGCTTCTGAGATAGCCGTAGGCATAGTCGCCTGTTATAAGAATTGTTGCACTCTTGATACCTGCTTCTTCACCGTCAAGATAGTCAAGAAGCTTAACCTTAAAGCCTCTCTTTTCCGCCCAGCGGCAGTACATTCTGTACAGCATAAGTGCCCAGTCCTGAGCTTCTGTTCCGCCGGCACCGGGGTGAATCGAAAGAATTGCATTATTCTTATCAAATTCTCCTGACAGAAGTGCCATAATTCTCTGAGTATCATAGCTTTTTGAAAGGCGTGAAAGCTCGGAAAGAATTTCTTCCGTAAAGCTTTCGTCGTCCTCCTCCATTGCCATTTCAATCATTTCATTCAGGCTTTCAATACCGTCGGCAAAATCGTTATAGGTTGTAACAACGCCTCTTGCCGCATTAAGCTCGCTCATAACCGCCTGTGTGTCATCTCTGTTCCAGAAATTCTCGTCGCAGGTTTCCTTTTCAAGCTGTTCCACCTTTGCAGTGAGCTCGTCAACATTCAACGCTTCCTTAAGCTCCTTTGAATCCTCGGCAAGCTGGTTAAGTTGTAATTTTGCTTCTTCAAGTTGTACTATCATATATATCTCCTAAAAATTTATTGCCTATTTTCCTACGCAGAAGTGTGAAAAAATATTGTTTACTATTTCCTCCGACACTCCTCTGCCGTCAGCCTCAAGAAGGTATCCGAGAGCCGATTCCATATCAAGACACGCAGTATCCAGTGTAAGCATTTCCAAAGCTTCAAGTGCCCTGTCAATATCCGAGACAGCTCCCGTCAATGCCGCATACTGTCTTGCATTTGTAAGAACAAGTCCGCTTTCTGCCTCCGAAGCATCGGGATAAAGCTTACCAACCTGTTCTTCAAGCATTTCAAGTCCGTTCTTTTCCTTTGCACTGATGCAAATAATGCTGTCGAACCCTTTATTTTCAAAGTATTCCTTATGAGCCGACGGCTGTGCAATGTCACACTTATTAAGCACGACAATTACATTTTTGCTGCTCTTTGCTTCAAGCAAAAGCTTTACTATATCGTCATCGGTATCGGAAAGCGGCTTTGTTACGTCAAACACTCCAAGCACAAGCCTGCTGTCAGACAGCGTTCCCTTTGAACGTTCAACGCCGATTTTTTCAACGGTATCGTCCGTTTCGTGAATACCTGCCGTATCCGAAATCTTAAGTTTGATATTGCCTACCGTTACACTTTCCGTAACAACATCACGTGTTGTACCTGCAACGTCTGTCACAATTGCTCTTTCAAAGCCCAAAAGTGCATTGAGAAGTGAGCTTTTTCCTGTATTGGGAAGCCCCACAATTGCCGTAGGCACGCCTTCGGTAATAGCAAGACCTGTTGAAAAAGTATTTGTAAGTCTTGTAAGCTCTTTTTTTATTTTCAAAAGCTCCTGCTTCATTTCCTCGTCGCCCACGTCTCTCATATCCTCATCGGGATAGTCGATATAGGCATAAACCGAAGCAAGAAGGTGTGTTATTTTATCTGCCTGTTCTTTTACAAGCTTTCCGACGCTTCCTTCAAGCTGTGCCGAAAAGAGCTTTACTTCGGCTGTACTTCCTGCATCTATAAGCTGTCCTACCGCCTCCGCCATCGTAAGGTCAAGCTTTCCGTTGACAAAAGCACGCTTTGTATATTCTCCCGGCAGCGCCGCCTGTGCTCCGTTTTCAAAAAGGGCTGCAAGTATCATACTCACTCCCACAGGGCTTCCGTGACAGCTTATTTCCACCGTGTTTTCCCCTGTATAAGAGTGAGGAGCATAAAAGCAGGTGCAAAGTCCCGTATCAATGCGTTTACCGTCACTGCCTACGATTTTGCCGTAAACCTGCATATGGCTTTGGCACTGAGTAAGATTATCGTATTTTCCGAAAGGGATAAAAACCTTACTTGCAATTTCAACGGCATCATCGCCCGACAGTCGGATAACCGATATACCCGCCTTGCCTGCACCGCTTGCAATGGCTGCTATTGTGTGCATAAACTGCTCCTTTCGGTATTATACGTCTGCAAGGTCAATATAATCTGCACCGTATTTTGCGATATAATCTTTTCTTGCCGCAAGGTCATCGCCGAGAAGTGTGTTGAACATAATATATGTCGCCTGCTCGTCCTCGGGATTGATGCGGATAAGTCTTCGGCTCTTGGGATTCATGGTGGTAAAGTTCATCATATCGGGATCATTTTCACCAAGTCCCTTTGAACGCTTTATGGTTACCTTTTCGCCTTCGATTTCCTTAAGGATTGCCGCCTTTTCAGGCTCATTATAAGCGAAACGAATACCTGACTTTGATGAAATTTCATAAAGCGGAGATTCTGCAATATACACTCTGCCCATCTTTATAAGTGTGGGAAGAAGTCTGTAGAATATTGTAAGAATCAGCGTTCTGATGTGATAACCGTCCTCATCGGCATCGGTACAGATAATAATCTTACTCCACTTCAGCGAATCGGGATCAAAGTCGGAAAGCTGTTTACCTGCTCCCTTGCTTTTGCCCATTTCAACGCCGCAGCCGATAACCTTAAGCAGGTCAACCACAATGTCGCTTTTGAAAATCTTATCAAAGCCGCCCTTTAAGCAGTTGAAGGTCTTACCTCTTACAGGCATAATTGCCTGAAAATCAGGATCTCTTGCCAGCATACAGCTTGATTTCGCAGAGTCACCCTCCACTATAAACAGCTCACGCTTTGTCGCATCTTTACTTCTGCAGTTTGAGAACTTTTCAACTCTGTTTACAATATCGATATTTGACGACAGCTTTTTCTTGATGTTTATTCTTGTGCTTTCGGCGTTTTCACGGCTTCGCTTATTAATAAGCACCTGCTGTGCACACTTTTCCGCCTGCTTGGGGTTTTCCGCAAAGAACACCTCAAGAGAATGGAGGAAGAACTGTGTCATAGCCTCGGTGATAAATGTATTGGTAATTGCCTTCTTGGTCTGGTTTTCGTAGCTTGTACGTGTTGAATGTGAGTTTACAACAAGCACAAGGCAGTCTTCAACGTCGCCGAAGGTGATTTTGCTTTCGGTTTTATTATACTTATTATTGTTTTTGAGGTAAGTATCAAAAGCCTTTACAAAGGCGCTTCTCGCCGCCTTATCAGGAGAGCCGCCGTGTTCAAGGAAGCTTGAGTTATGGTAATACTCAATTTTATTTACGGTATTTGAGAAGCAGAACACCGCCTCAACCTTAAGCTTATACTCAGGCTTATCCTCTCTGTCACGTCCCTGACGCTCTGTCTGGAAATACGCAGGTGTTGACAGTGCAAGTGTTCTTGATGTATCGCCGTCCTTTTCACCGTCAAGAGTTTCCTGCTTTTCCTCTGCTTCAACCTCAGTGTCATCTTCGTCCTTTTCTTCGGCATCGACCACTGTCACGGGTGCATCGGAAAGAGTAATAAGCTCATTGATATAATCAACTATACCGTTTTTATAAAGGTACTCTCTTTTTGTATGGCTTCCGTCCTCGTTTTCATAATCAAGATTTAAAGTAAGACCGCTGTTTACGATAGCCTGCTTTTTGAGAACTTCCTCAAAGTATTCAAGTGTAATATTGATATCCGTGAAAACCTCAAGGTCAGGCTTCCATTCAACAACAGTACCCGTTCTGCGTCTTACGGGATCTTCAATAATAAGCTCGGTTGTGGGAAGTCCCTTTGCAAAGGATATGGAATACTTTCCCTGCTTTGTATAACTTGTTACATTCATATACTCCGAGCTGCACTGGGTAGCACAGGCACCAAGACCGTTAAGACCAAGTGAGTATTCATATGCCTCACCCTCGTCATTATCGTACTTACCGCCTGCATACAGCTCACAGTAAACAAGGTCCCAGTTATATCTCTGCTCATTTTCGTTCCAGTCAAGGGGCACACCTCGTCCGAAGTCCTCCACCACAAGGGATTTATCCTTTCTGCAGGTGATGTTGATTACGTTACCGTAGCCCTCTCTTGCTTCATCTATGGAGTTTGACAGTATTTCAAAAAATGAATGTTCACAGCCCTCAAGACCGTCTGAGCCGAAAATAACCGCAGGTCTTTTTCTTACCTTATCAGGTCCTTTGAGGGACGAAATACTTTGATTGCCGTATTCTCCTGTCTTTTTCGCCATTTGGCTTTACTCCTCCTTAGTAGGAATTTTTAAAGTCTGTCCTTGTTTTCCCAAGGCTTTATGGTTTTCAGTTCATTAAACAGTGCAACATAGCTGTCATGCCTTGATTTTACAATTTTACCCTCATCAAGAGCCTGCATCACATTACAGCCGTCCTCGCACACATGGGTACATTTTTTATACTTACAGTCGTATGCGTACTTTTCAATATCGGGAAAAGATGCAAGAAGACTGTCTGTGTCCAGCATATTGAAGCCTGCCACATCAAGCATACTGAAGCCGGGAGTGTCGCCTACATAGGTATTATCCCCCATTTTGAACAGTGTTGTCACACGTGTTGTATGCTTTCCTCTTTGGATTTTCTTGCTTATTTCCCCTGTTTCAAGGCAAAGCTCGGGAAAAGCTGCATTGAGAACGCTTGATTTTCCCACACCCGAAGCACCTGTAAAAAAGCTTATTTTGCCCTTCACCCTGCTTCTTATTGTGTCAATTGCCTTTGAATACTCATTCTTATTGACGGCAGAAATCTCCACCGTTTCATAGCCTGCACCGTTATAGGTTTCTGCAAGCATTTCGGCACTTGCCGTATCAACCTTATTGACAATTATAAGAACGTCAATTCCGTTTTTCTTTGCCACGGCAAGCAATTTATCAAGTATAAACAAATCAGGATCGGGATTTTTCACTGCAGCCACAACGCACAGCAAATCCACATTTGCAACAGCAGGACGTATAAGGCTGTTTTTACGTTCCTCTATTTTTGTTATAAAGCCTTCCTTGCCGTCATCCTTTTCAAACACTACCCTGTCCCCTGCAAGAGGCGTTATACGGCTATGTCTGAAAGCACCCTTTGCACGGCATTCTTCACAATTACCGTCCTCTTTTTCAACGGTATAGAGTCCGCCTGTGCTTTTAACTATTATTCCCCAATTCTCTGTTGCCACGTATTATTCTCCGTATCTGTCAATTATCGGCTCTCATACCGAGAAGAGAGTCCATGCCGCCGTCGTCGGAAGGAGCAGGCTCTGTCTGAGAAGGCGTCTCGTTTGTTCCCTGTGACGGCTCTGTGCCGTTATCGTTTGAGGGAGCTTCAACAGGCGGTTTTGAGGTCATCTTCTTACTTACCGTAACTGTTACGGTATCGGTTTCAAGCACCTCCATACCTGTTCCTATGGTTGCATCAAGAACAGTACCTGCTGCAACATCGCTTTCTTCGTACTGAATTCTGTATCTTATTCCTTCATCAGAAAGAATCTGTCTTACCTCGCCCTCGGTCTTATCGATTATCATGGGCATTTTCATTTTTTTGCCCTTACTTACGTAAATGATAATTTTACCGTTTTCAAGGTCAACCTCATCACCCACCTGCGGTATACAGTCATAAACCGTTCCCGCAACGTGTGTCTGATTGAACTCTTCCACAATTTCAATATCACTCTTTGTTATGTCGGGGCTGAATTTTCTTACTATCTGCTCAATGGCACTGTTTTTTGGAATACCGACACAATCCGGCATAACCTTATTTGCTCCGCCGTCGTTTCTGTTGACATATACCACAAGGTCAATCTTATTTTTCTTGATAATGGTGTCGCCCGCCTCAGGCTCCTGATTAACTATTACACCGTCCGCAACATTTGAGTAGCCCGTTTCCTTTACGGAAACCACATATCCCATACTCTGTATGGTATCAAGCACCTCTTCGTTATAAACAAGACCTGTAAAGTCGTCCACAACCATTTTCTTTTCTTCGCTGTTTTTGCTTTCAACGCCCAAGATTTTATCAAGCGTCAAAGCAAGTCCGCCCGATGAACCTCCGCTTGAGAAGAACACCACCGCAAGAAGTATTGCAATCACGATAAAGAAAGAAAGAGTAACACCCAGAACTATTGGAAACATAGACTTTGACTTTTTCTTTTCTTTTCTGTCCGATTTACTCTTTGCTTTATCGGAAACGGCTGTTGATGCAGGAGCACCCGAAAAGACTATGTCGGGATTCTTGACAAAATATTCAAGTGCTTTTTCCATACTTGTAGCACAGTTAAAGCGTTCCTCAGGCTTTTTGCTCATTGCCTTAAGTACAATCTGTTCAAGTCCTACGGGAATCTGAGAATTATGTTCTCTTGGAGGTACAGGCTCGTCATTTACCTGCATCATGGCAACTGCCACAGGGCTGTCTGCCGTAAAGGGAAGCGTTCCCGTAAGCATTTCATAAAGCATAACGCCAACTGAGTAAACATCGCTCTTTTTATCAACAGGCTCACCGCTTGCCTGCTCGGGAGAAATGTAATTCACCGTACCTATTGCCTTATCCGTCATGGTAAGAGGCTCGGATGTAGGGCTCTTTGCAATGCCGAAGTCCGTAACCTTAACCTTGCCGTCACGAAGCAGCATTACATTCTGAGGCTTTATGTCACGGTGGATTATGCCCTTTTCATGGGCATGGGCAAGACCTGTAAGAATCTGTCTTACATAGTGTACAGCTTCCTTCCAGCCCAAAGCTCCCACCTTATCTATATAGTCCTTTAAAGTAATGCCGTCAATAAATTCCATAACGATATACTTAAGGTTATCGCTGATTGCAACGTCAAAAATTTTAACAATATTTGGCGAGTCAACCATGGCAATGGTTTCCGACTCGTTGACAAAGCGTTTTACGGCATTTTCGTCTCTGTTGAATTCCTCATTGAGCACCTTGATTGCAACAGGGCGTCCGCCGTTCTGCATATCAGCCGCACGCAGCACATATGCCATACCGCCTATTCCCACAACGCTTTCGATTCTGTATCTGCCGTCAAGTACACGGTTTATAAGCTTTTCAAAGGATTTATCCATAATTCTCTTTGCCCTCCCCGTTACATTTTTCTAACGACAACTGCCGTAATATTATCGGCACCGCTTTCGCTGTTCGCCTTTGCCACAAGTTTTTTTGCACACATCTCGGCATCCTTGCTTTCAAGGCATATTTTTTCCATATCGTCATGTGCCACATAACCGCAAAGACCGTCGCTGCAAAGCAGAAGTCCGTCTGTGTTTGCTTCATCAATACTGAAAACATCTCCCTCAATCAGGTCAGATGTTCCCACAGCTCTTGTAATTATGTTCCTGTTGGGGTGTGTCTTTGCTTCCGTCTCTGTTATTGCTCCGCTGTCTATAAGGCTTTGCACATAAGAGTGGTCATGAGAAAGCTGCTTTAAGCCTTTGGAGGTGATTGCATAAATTCTGCTGTCACCCACGGCTATGCAGTAGTATTTTTCATTTCTGCAAAGGCAGGAAACAAGCGTTGTTCCCATACCCGAAAGAGAACTGTCCTCTTTTGATTTGCGGAAAATTTCGGCGTTTGCCTTTTCAAGTGCACTCTGCATAAGACACAGCACCTGAACATCATTTTCACATTTGGCGATACCGTCCTGCACACCTGCTGTGAAAATCTCAACAGCAAGACTGCTTGCCGTGCTTCCGCCGTTTGCTCCGCCCATTCCGTCACAGACAGTGCACAGTATGCTGTTGTCTGAAAGCTGCTTTGTGCCGAAGAAATCCTGATTATTGTCTCTTTTTCTTCCTACGTCCGTTTGTCCGAAATATGCAAGCTCCATCTCAATCACTCCCCTCGGAGAATAGCCTGAGCCTCCCGGATTGAGGCTACTTTTCGTTTTCTGCTCTTAACTGTCCGCAGGAAGCATTTATATCGCTTCCCAGACGACGCCTTACCGTCGCCGTTATGCGGTGCTTTTCAAGTATTTTTACAAATTCGTCAATTGCTTTTTTACTGCTTTTTGTATAGCTTCTTTCCTTAACATCGTTAAGCGGAATAAGATTTACGTGGCAAATCATACCGCCAAGCAGCTTTGCAAGTCTTTGGGCATGAAGCGGCGTATCATTCTCACCGCTTATCATGGAATATTCAAAGGAAATACGTCTTCCTGTCTTTTCTATGTAGTATCTGCAGCTTTCCATAAGCTCGTCAAGGTCATACTTATTTGCAACGGGCATCAGTTTTTTTCTTGTCTCTCCGTCACTTGCATGCAAAGACACCGAAAGGGTAATCTGCATTTTTTCATCTGCAAGCTGTCTTATTCTGTCGCACAGACCGCAGGTGGAAAGGGAAATATGTCTATGCCCTATATTAAGACCGTCCTTATGATTGACAAGTCCCAGAAATTTCATTACGTTATCGTAATTGTCAAGAGGCTCGCCTATACCCATCATAACAATGTTTGACACCTTTTCGCCAAGGTCCTTCTGCGCCGCAATAACCTGTCCCAGAATTTCCGACGGCAGAAGATGTCTTTTAAGTCCTGTCAGAGTTGATGCACAGAAAGTACATCCCATTCTGCAGCCAACCTGTGTTGACACGCAAATTGTATTTCCGTGCTCATATCTCATAAACACGCTTTCCACAAATTCGCCGTCATAAAGTCTGAACAGGTACTTTACCGTGCCGTCAATCTTCGACACCAGCTTTTTTTCTACCGCAGGAAGCGTGATGAAGCAGTATTCACTGAGCACCTGCTTTATTTTTGCGGGAATGTTTCCCATTTCGTCAAAGCTGTACACTCCTTTTGTCAGCCAGGAGTATATTTGTTTTGACCTGTATTTTTCGATTTTTGTTCCCGATTTTTCCGAAATTATGGCAATTTCCTTTTCAAGCTCATCGGGATAAAGGCTCATCAAATCAAGCTTATCCAAATCATTTCTCCGTTTTCTTAACAAGCTTTGCAACAAAAAATCCGTCGGTATGGGTTTTGTGAGGCAAAAACGTCACCATACCCGTTTTATCACCGAGAATACCTGTAGGACAAAGCTGAAAATTCTTATTTTCTTCAAGAAACTTATTTACAACATCCTCGTTTTCGGCTTTTCTCAAGGTACAGGTGGAATAAACAATAAATCCGCCGTTTCTTACGTAATTCTTTGAAGCATTAAGTATATCATACTGCACATCGGGCAGCTTTTCTATTTCTTCATAGGTCTTATATCTTATATCGGGCTTTTTGGCAATAACGCCCATTCCCGAACAGGGAACGTCGCACATCACCGCATCCGCCATGCCGAAAAGCTTTTCATCAGGGCATCTGCCGTCACGTTCTTGGGTGGTAATTGTGGAAATTCCCAGTCTTTCTGCACCGCTTCTTACAAGTCTCAGCCTGTTTTCGTGAAGGTCAAAGGAATGTATCTCGCCCGTATTCTCAAGGTTTATTGCCGCAGAAAAGCTCTTTCCTCCCGGACATGAGCAGGTATCCACAACAATGGGACAAGGCGATTTTACGCTTTTTTTCGACACAAGGGACGAAACAATTGTTGATGCAGGATCCTGCACGAAGAACAGTCCATCGTCATATCCGTAAAGCTCTGTGACATTACAGGATTTGGGAATTATAACCGACATATCCCCGAGAGGCTTTGCTTCAAGTGCCTCATCAAGCTTTGACACAAGCTCCTCTGCCGTGGTTTTCAAGGTATTTACTCTCAACGCAACACCGGGACGCACCTTGCACAGTGCCTTTACTATATCCTCGCTGCAGCCGTAATCCTTCTGCCACATTTCGCAAAGCCATACAGGAACGCTGTACTTTATACTTAAGCCTTTTGCGCCCTTTAAAGCCTTGATTTCATTTAAAATCTCCTGCTTCTGTCGCACGGCGCTTCGCATAATGCCGTTGACATATCCTGCAAAGGATTTGGGACAGGTGGTTTTAACAAGCTCCGTTGACTCGTTACACGCCGCGGAATCAGGCACCTTATCCATAAAGAAAACCTGATACAGTCCCGTTTCAAGTATGCACAGCACAAGGTTTTCGATTTTTTCAAACTTGACGCTTGACAGCTTTTTAATGATATAGTCAAGGGTGATTTTTCTTTCAACGGTGCCGTAGAGAAGCCGTGTGAAAAAGGTCTTATCCTTGTCCTCAAAGCCGTATTTTTTAATTGCTGCATCAAGCTCAAGGTTTATGAATTTTCCGTTTTTTACGCAGGAATTAAGCGACAGCACCGCCGCTTTTCTCGGTGTCATTTCCAAAGCTTTTACCTTAGTCCCTTCTACGTGAGTTAACCATTGCAACAAGCCTGAGCAGATTTGCAAGGGATACTGCAAGTGCCGCAACATACGTGAGAGCCGCCGCCGTCAGTACCTTCTTTGACGCCTTAAGGTCTTCGCCCGACATATATCCGTTACCTAAAATTGCAAGAGCACGTCTGCTTGCATCAAACTCAACGGGAAGTGTCACAAGCTGAAAAACCGTTGCTGTTGCAAATGCTATAATTCCCACCGTTGCAAGAGCGGGAATACTGAAAATAAAACTAAGCAAAATCAAAGGTATTGCAAGGCTTGAGCCGATATTGCACACAGGCACAAGTGCCATTCTGATTTTAATGGGCGTATAGCCTACTGCGTGCTGTACGGCATGTCCTGCCTCATGTGCCGCAACACCGATTGCCGCAGCAGAACGTGAGCCGTCGGTGGAATCGGAAAGTCTTATAACATTGGTTTTGGGATCATAGTGGTCGGTAAGATTTCCTGCAATATGCTCAATTCTAACATTATGAAGACCGTTTGCATCAAGAATTCTGCGAACAACATCGTTTGCCGTCATTCCTGAGCTTGTATTGACGTTGGAATATTTCCTGTAAGTGGAATTTACGTTATGAGATGCCCACAGCGACAAAATAACCGCAGGCAAAACAAGAAGCAAATACACAAGTATTTCCTGTGTTGACATATAGTAATAGCCGTAATATGGCATATAATCTCCTCCTAAAGCTTATTTTTCGGGAGAAAGCACGTCTCCCGGTTGAATTTTTCTGCCGTTTACAAGGTCAAAGGCTCCCATTTCGCCCTTGCCCTCGGGCTTTAATCTTGTAAGAAGCACGCTTCCCGTTTTACACTTAACGGTAACGCCCTGCTTTGAGGTTTCAACAACCTCTCCGACCTTTCCCTCATACTCTTTGTCAAGCCTTCTGCTTTCGCAAAGCTTCAACAGCTTGCCGTTTACATAGCAGAATGCTCCCGGAAAAGGATAAAGTCCTCTTATCTTATTATGCACCGTCAGAGCCTCGTCATCAAAGGAAACGGCACATTCTTCGTTTGTAATTTTTTCCGCATGGGTAGCTTTTGAATCGTCCTGCTTTTGGGGTGTGATTGTACCCTTTTCTATACCGTCAAGGGTTTGCATAAGAAGGTCAGCACCGAGAAGAGCAAGGTCATCAAACACTTTTCCCGTGTTATCATTTTCGCCGATTTGGTATTCCGACTTAAGAAGCATATCACCTGTATCAACGCCGTCTGCAAGATACATTGTGGTAACGCCTGTCACCTTTTTGCCGTCGATAACAGCTCTCTGAATGGGAGAAGCTCCTCTGTATTCAGGCAAAAGCGAGCCGTGAACGTTTACACAGCCGTACTTTGGAAAATCAAGAACATATCTCGGCAAGATTTTTCCGTAAGCCACAACCACTATAATATCAGGCTTTTTTTCCTCAAGAATGGGCATCACCGCACCGTCCTTCAAGGTTTCGGGCTGGTAAATATCAAGTCCCTTTTCAAGAGCATATTTTTTTACGTCACTGACAGAGACCTTCATACCTCTGCCGCTTTGCTTATCGGGCTTTGTGAAAACCCCGCACACATTCTGTCCGCTTTCCACAAGCTTGCGCAGGCACGCCGTAGCAAAATCGGGAGTGCCCATAAAAAGTATTTTCAACATTTATCAGTCCTCTTCGTCTTCAAGCACTTCATCTGCTTTGTCAATATACAGTATGCCGTCGAGATGGTCATTTTCATGGCAAAGACATCTTCCCATAAGCTCGGTGCCTGTATACGTAAATCTTTCGCCGTTTCTGTTTGTCGCCTCAACGGTAACTTTCATTGGACGAACTACATTTCCCGACTTTCCCGGTACCGAAAGACAGCCTTCAAGTCCTTCCTGCTCGCCTTCGGTTCTCAGGATAACGGGATTTATGAATTCAACAAATTCTTCTCTGTCCTCTTCAATTCCCACATTTATTATGAAAATTCTTCTGAGGATTCCCACCTGAGGTGCGGCAAGTCCCACGCCCTCGGCTTTTCTGAGAGTATCCTTCATATCGTCAAGCAGCGTTATGATTCTGGGCGTAATTTCGCCTACTTCCTTACACTTTTTTCTGAGAACCTCATCGCCCTCTGTCATTATATTGAGTATTGCCATTATTATTACCTCTGACCTTTAAAGATTTGCGGGATTTACGTCTGCCGATATTGTGACGTTTTTAAGTCCCGACATATATTTTGTTATCAGCTCCGAGAGCATACTTCTCAGCCTCGGATTGTTTTTACACTTTATAAGATACCTCATTCTGTACCTTCCCGAAATCTTATACACATCGTTTCTGAAAGGACCGAAGAGTATGAATTTTACATCGCTGTAATTATTTTTTGCCGCCTCATCAAGACCTTTTCCGAATTCCTTGACGGCAGTTACAACATCGTTCTCAATCTCACCTGAAAATGTAACGGTTATTATATCGCAGAAGGGCGGAAAAACCGATGCCCGTCTGAACGCTATTTCCCTGTCATAAAACGCCTTATAGTCCTGAAGCGACGAAAGCATAAGTACGTCATTATCGGGAGAATAGGTCTGAATTACCGCTCTTCCCTGCTTACCGCTTCTGCCGCTTCTGCCAAGCACCTGTGTAAGAAGAGAAAAGGTTTTCTCGTTTGCTCGGAAATCGTTCATATAAAGCGACGTATCCGCATTGATTACGCCCACAAGCGAAACATCGGGAAAATCATGTCCCTTTGCAACCATCTGTGTCCCTACCAGCACGTCAGCTTCGCCGTTTCTGAATTTATCAAGTATTTCCTCGTGGGAAAACTTACCGCCCGTTGTATCGGCGTCCATTCTCAGCACTCTGATATTTGGGAACATTCTGTGCAGCTGGCTTTCAAGAAGCTGTGTACCTGCTCCCATATAAACAATACTTTCTTTCTTCTTACAAACAGGACATTCCTCGGGCATCGGCTCGCTGTGACCGCAGTAGTGGCACGTCATGGTATCCCTGCCGTAGGTTTTATTGCGGTGATGGGTAAGCGTCACAGAGCAGTTGGGGCAGCTGAAGGTATGCCCGCAGGAATGACACTGTGCAAAGCTGCGAAAGCCCCGTCTGTTGATAAACAGTATTGACTGCTCGCCATTTACAAGGTTTTCTGCAAGCTCTCCTTCAAGTGTTGTACCAACGGTTGTAGGAATACCGCCTGCCGTTTTATCGCCGTCATCTTCGTCCTTTATTTCAAAATAGGACTCGTTTCGCATATCGTGAAACAGAACCTTTGGAAGTGACACGCCGCCGTAGCGTTCGGTAAGGCTCACAAGAGTATACTTACCCGTCTGCGCCTTATAAAAGCTGTCAATGCTTGGCGTTGCCGAAGCAAGCACCAAAAGTGCGTTATTATATGCACATCTGAAGCGTGCTATATCCCTTGCGTGATATTTAGGTGACTTATCCGATTTAAAGGAGCTTTCCTGCTCCTCGTCAATAACAATAAGTCCCAGATTTTTAAGGGGTGCAAAGACAGCCGAGCGTGTGCCGATTACAATTTTTGCTCTGCCCTCAACAATTGCCTTATGTGCATCCATTCGCTCTCCTGCAGAAAGTCCCGAATGTATAAGAGCAATATCGTCGCCGAAAACAGCGGAAAATCTGCCCACTGTCTGTCCCGTAAGGGCAATTTCCGGAACAAGCACAATTACTGTTTTACCGTCATTTACAACCTGCCGAATAAGCTTTATAATAACATTTGTCTTGCCTGAGCCCGTCACGCCGTAAAGCAAGGCACAGGCAGCCTTTTCATCACGGTGCATCGAAACAAGCGTTTCCAGTGCCTCATTCTGCATCACGGAAAGGCTGAAATCCTTACCGTAGCCTTTATCGGAATACCCCGAAAGAAGGCTCTTGTTTCTGTCCTTTTCCACCTTTGCAAAGGTGATCACTCCCTTTTTTTCAAGCTCATTTATAACAGAAACACCCGCTCCCGAGATCTGGCAAAGCTCGGTTACGGGACAAGGTGATTCATAATGCAGAAGAGCCTCAAAGACAGCCTCCTGCTTTGATGTAAGCTTAAGAGTGCCGTCCGACAAACCTGAAACAATCCGGTCGCTGTCAGACAAAACGGCATACTTTTCGCTCTTTTCGTTGATTTTACACTCAAAGCCCTCGGAGGCTATGCAAAGTCCCAGCTTTTCAAGGGCACGAAGACAGGCATCTGTGCCTTTTCCGTACTGTGCTTTAAGCTCAGTCTCGCTTATCTGTCTGTTTTCGTCAAGTGCCGAAAGCACGGTGACGGATGCATCGTTGAGTCCTTTGCCCGACACCTCTATGCCCTTTGCCTTTCTGTACATTCTGACGCTTTTTACGCCAAGTCCCGACGGAAGCACGCATCTTGCCGCATCTCCCAGGGAACAGAAAAGATGCTCCTTCATAAAGCGGCAAAGCTCAAGCATTTCTCCGCCTACGTACATATACTTACCCGGTACTCCCAGCACAGGCTTTGTAACATCGCAATCGCACTTATCCGTCACCTCTGCTACAATACCGCATCTTTGTCTGTTTGCACCTCCAAAGGGCACAACGACAACGCTTCCTGCCGTAACCTTATTTTCAAGCTCTGCGGGAAGATGATAGGTATAGGGTTTGTCAATATGATAGGGTGCGTTGAGAATATGAACAAGTGCGTAAAGCAATTTTTTACCTCCGTTACTTTCAGGGGAAGTGCTCTGTTAAAGCACTTCTTCGGAGAGTGAAGTCTTATCGTGTTCAGCCCAAGCCTTTTCAGCTTCTTCGGGAAGCTTGATTTTGATTTTGCCTTCGTGGAAAAGCTTGATTGCACTCTTTACGGGCTTATTGTTGAAGTCGATTTCTATATCCCCTGCATTGTAGCCGGTTTCTGCAAGCTCGGGGTGTTCCTTGGCAAAGTTTTCTCTGTCAACAACATACTTTGCACCCTTTGCCGCCATCATAACGAGGGTATATCTGTTGTACATATTGCCGTTTGAAAGTTCTGCGATTGAAGGTTTTACCATTTTGATTTCTCCTTAAAAAATTTTGCTGTAGATTGTTTCTTTGCCTATATATTAATTGAAAAATTCGCAAACGTCTTTATACACGTTTTCAGGTCTGAAGTTATGTGCCTTTACTGCCGCCATAATATCCTGAGCACACTCCTGTGCCTTGCCGTCTTTATTGACAACAATATAGTCATACATAAGGCAGGAGCGTATTTCGTTTTCGGCTATTGCAAGTCTGCCTGCAACAACATCTTCTGTTTCAGTGCCTCTGCCCCGAAGTCTTTCTGCAAGTCCCGCCTTACTTTCGGGAGCTATAAACACAAAGACCGCTCCCGGCACAAGGTTCTTTATCTGAACTGCACCCTTTACTTCTATTTCAAGAATTACATTCTTGCCTCGTGACAGCATATCTTCCACGAAAAACTTAGGTGTTCCGTAATAGTTGCCGTTATAGCTTGCGTATTCAATAAGCTCATCACGGTCAATCATACCCGAAAAGTCTTCCTTTGTGACAAAGAAATAGTTTACACCGTTTTCTTCGCCCTCTCTTTTTTGTCTTGTTGTTGCCGATACCGAGTACACAAAGTCCTCGTTTTCAAGAACGTACTTTAAAACCGTTCCTTTTCCAACGCCGGACGGACCCGACACAACAACAAGTCTTCCTCTTTTTATGTTATTACTCATCTTCTTCCTCCCCGTTCTGACCGGAGCCGCCCACTCTTCCCTGAATGGATTCTGACGTAAGCGCCGAAAGAATGATGTGTCCGCTGTCGGAAACAATTACGCTTCTTGTCTTTTTACCGCCTGTTGCGTCCACAAGACGTCCTGTGTTTCTTGTATCCTGCACAAGTCTTTTTATAGGTGCTGCCTCGGGACTTACAACGGAAACGATTCTTGAAGCATTAATCATATTTCCGTAGCCAATATTTACAAGCTTCATTTTTCTTTTTCTCCCTGTCGGAATTATTCTATGTTCTGAACCTGTTCTCTTATCTTTTCAACCTCGCTCTTTGCGTCAACAACAATTTTTGCAATATCAGCATTGTTGCACTTTGAGCCTGTTGTATTGATCTCACGGTTGATTTCCTGAAGCAGAAAATCCAGCTTTCTTCCGCAGGGCTCATCACCTGTTTCGGAAATAATCTTTGTAAACTGTGCAAGGTGGCTTCTAAGTCTTACAAGCTCTTCGTCAATTGCAACTCTGTCTGCAAAAATTGCAACCTCCTGAATTACTCTTGTTTCGTCATACTCCTTGCCGTCAAGCATTTCTTCTATACGCTCGTGAAGCTTCTTTGAGTATTCCTCAACGATTTTCGGTGATTCCTTTTCGATTATGTCAACATATGAAGAAATCACATAAAGCTTTTTGAGAATATCCTCGCCCAGCTTTTTGCCTTCAACCTGTTTCATTGCACGGAAATCACTGAAGGCTTCCGTCACCGACTGCTCGATTCTTTCCCACAGCTCGTCTACCGTATAATCCACGCTTTTTACAGACGTAAATACATCTCTGTTCTGTGCTACCGTCATTACCGATATATCATCACGAAGACCGTACTTTTCATTAAGCGTCTTAAGACAGGCAAGATAGTTTTCAAGATAAACCTCATCAAGTGAGATAAAAGCATCCTCGGCACCGGGAAGTGCTTCATAGGAAAGGTATATGTCAATCTTGCCGCGTGTTGTGTACTTTCCAAGCTCCGCCTTTAATTTTTCCTCGCATCTTGAATACATTCTCGGAAGCTTTACGTTAAGGTCAAGGTATCTTGAATTTACCGACTTAAGCTCCACCGTTATTATGCTGTCTTCAATGGTTTTGCGTGCGTATCCGCACCCTGTCATACTAAGTATTTTAATCATCTCCGAAAAGTAAATTTGCCGAAAATACGCATAGTTATACGTATATACAATAATTATATATCACCTTTTTTTCTTTGTCAAGTATTTTTCCCGCCGAAGCTATGTTTTTCAGAGTTTTTCACACTTTTTCACACTATTTTAACCCATCTTTTATACTATTGACAGATTTTTGATTATAATATATAATTGATAATAAATGTTCACCCAATTACACAATCAAAAAACACGGAGGTTGCATGAAAACAACTGCTAAATATATAACAACTATTTTAACCGTTTTTGTGCTGACGGCGGCGTGTATGCTGTGTACCTCGGCAAAGACGTATTACGGCTCCGACGGAAGCATAAGCTGGAGTATTGATCTTAACAGCTCTCATATGACAGTATCGGGCACAGGCGCAATGGAAGACTACGAAAACCATTCTTCCATGCCATATGCAAGGTTTCTTCCCGTAATAAAGACTCTTGAAATCCGTGACGGCATAACGTCTGTCGGAAGCTGCGCCTTTATATATGCTGCAAATCTTGAAAAGGTCACACTTGCCGACAGCATAACCTCAATAGGTCAAAGTGCATTTGAATACTGTGCAAAGCTTAAGGAAATAAACATTCCGTCAGAGGTAACCTCAATTGGAAATATGGCGTTTTCCTCCTGCAGAGCGCTTGAGGAGCTAACCCTTCCCGACACACTTTCATTCCTTGGCGAATATGCCTTCTGCGACTGTCAGGCACTTTCTCGGATAAACATTCCCGACAGTGTCACCGATATAAACAACGGCACTTTTTCAGGCTGTCTTTCCCTTGAAAGTGTAAGCGGACTTAACAACGTACAGTACATCGGCAACGGTGCCTTCTACAACTGCAAGGCATTGAATTTTGAAAAGTTTCCTCAAAACGTAACAGAGGTTTCGCCGAGAGCCTTTTTCGGCTGCAGCTCCTTTGACGTGCTTGTTCCCGAGACAGCCCTTACCCCCGACGGCGCTTTCTACAACACGGATGCTCTTTTTAACGTAATCTGGAATATCGACGGAAAAAGTGTCACCTCGCAGGTATCTGTAAACGCCATTCCGTCCTATGACGGTACTCCCAAAAAGAACAGTGTCCTCGACGGAATTTACTCCTTCTCGGGCTGGAACAAAGCCTTCACTCCCGCTGTAACAGCACAAAACGAGTACAAGGCTGTCTTTTCTCTGGCAAAGCCGATTATAAGTGCCTCCTATGAAGTAAAGGACGGTTATGTAAACGCCTCCTGTCTGCTTAATCTTGAAAATGTCACGGCACAAAGCTCATACATTCTCTTTGCCTGCTATGACGCTGACGGAAATATGATTTGCTCAAAGCGCACAGTTCCCCAATCGGACAGCACATCGGCTTCGGCTTCACTTTTCCTCAAAGGAAGAACGGCACATTCCGTAAAAGCGTACATCTACACCGATTCCCACTGTCTTACGCCTCTCGGTCAATGTGTCGCGGCACAGGAAATTTAACAGAATACTTTTTGAGCCATCCTTTTTGGACGGCTCTTTTTTGTGTCAAAAAACAACGCTGTGTCATAAACTGTAATAAGCATGAGAGGAGGAATTTTTATGAGAAAGCTATGCTGCAACATGGGACTTTGTCTGCTATCGGCAGGTCTTGGCATTTTGCTTGCCATATTTCTCCCCGACGGTTTACTTATCTGCCTTGAAGCACTGCTCATAGTCGTTGCGGGTGCTCTTATTCTGCTGTCAAAATAATACATATTACGGAGGTCTTACTTATGAAAATAGTGCTGTTCAATCCGCCAAAGCTTCTGAAAAAAATGCTCTGCACCTTGTTCAACGTGAAAAAGCAAAAATAATCTTCTCCGACGGCACAGTGCCGTCTTTTTTTATGCCGATAACATAAATGCCGCAGAGGGTGCATATAATCAAACAAAAAAACAGTTTGCAAAGGAGACTCAAATATGCCGCAAAACATTACAACTCAAAAACTTATTTACGAAGCCAAAAAGGAAGAGCCGTTTAACACCGAATACTCTCTTTTGGAATATCTGCCCGGCATTTCACGTATTATCAAAACTTCTCTTCACATCAAGGACAGCCGTTTTCTGAAAGAAGAAAACAAAGCTTTTGCCGACACCGAGTATAAGCTTGACATTGTTTATCTTTCGGATTTCGGCGGAAAAATAAAGTGTGCGTCCTTTGAAGACAGTATCAGAATCCCCTTTAAGGAAAGCTTCTCCCATGACGGAGAATACACTCCCATTACCTCGGCATACGCTTTGTCGGTGTCGGCAATACCTGTTTCGCCGAGAAAAGTAAAGGTCAAAGCAATGATTTACGCCAAATGCTCCGTTTATGCACCGCAGCAAGTATCATTTTACGGTGCAGACGAGAAAAAAGACGGCGTATGTGTGCTTGAAAAGACAATAACCTGTCGTGAAAGCTTCAGCATTGACAGCGGTATTATGAATCTTCAGTCTGAGCTGACGGCAGACAGCACAAATCCTCCCGCAAGTGAGATAGTATATTCAAAGGCAGACATTCATTCGGTAAATGCACGTGTTTCGGACAACACCCTGAATGTAGACGGAGTGCTGTCGATGTATGCACTGTACGAATGTGCCGACGTTGAAGGAGCCGACCAATCATCTGCTTCCTATGCGGCAGTGGCATCTGATGCTTCATTTTCCGCAGAAGTGACGGATTTACGCCTTAAGGACGGTCAGAGCTGTATATGCTGTGCCGATGTTTATTCAGCCGCTTGCTCCTGTGCCTTTGATTCCTACGGCGAGAGCAGAATTATCACCTTTGATGTAAAATACATACTGAGAATCACAGTATTTGAAAACAAGGAATTTGTCTGTGCTCTCGATGCCTTCAGCTCGGTCTGTCAATGCAAAACGCAGTCTGCGGCAATACAGTGCTGTCGGGACTCCTTTGACATTTCCTCAAAGCAGACAGCAAAGGAAACGGTACACACCGATTTAAACGGCTTAAGCGAGGTATCTGCCTGCTTTATAAAAATCTGCTCGGTAACAAAGGAAAAAACATCGGAAAAGCTTTTTGCCGCCGCTCTTTGCACCTTAGAGGTGATGGGCACAAGCTCACAGGGTGCTCTTGTTTGCGTTGACACTCCCGTAACCTTTCACATTCCCGTAATGCAAGACTGTCCCGACAACGGCGAGGCTGAATATATTCTTTCTGTTTCAGACTGCATCTGTCAGGTTAAGGACGGATATATTGAAGTTGAAGCACAGTTCAGCATCAACGGCTTTTGCTGTGTCATCGCCGAAGAACAGGTGGTTTGTGCTATTGAAGAAGATGAAAGTGCACCCCTTTGCCGCAAAAAGGGCGAAATTACCGTTGTGTATCCCTCAAAAGACGATACTGTCTGGTCAGTTGCAAAAAAACACAACATTCCGCCCGAAGAAATAAGACAGCTCAACAAGCTTTCACAGGATTGTGACAAGCCCGACGGCATCATTATTATCGGTTAAAAAGCTTTTTATATTGACTTTAAAGGCAAATTGGGTATAATGTAGGTAAAGGAAAAAGCAAGGAGGAAAAAATATGAATTTTACAATCAGCGGCGGCAATGAAAACGCTGTTATCAAAATTGAAAATCAGACCGAAAAAAACGGAATTCTGTATGCAGACCTTAAGGTTGTTCTTGAAAAAGAAGCTGTTCCCTCACCCTTTACCGTGTTGTGGAAATTCCCCATTATTGACTGCTACAGCACCTGGAGTCCTTCCATAAGACATGAAAGAAATATGGGTCCCAACTGGCGTCCCAACAAAACAGAATCAAGGCTTGCAGTTTATATGCCTCTTCATTCCATAGTTTCGGTTAAAGGCAGAAACCGCATGACAGTATCCCTTTCCGACGCACTTAACCCAAGCATCATCTCAACAGGAGTATGTGAAGAAGACGCCTGCCTTGATTGCAAAATCACATTCTTTACAATTCCCGTAGCTCCTTTGAAGGAATACTCCTGCACAATCAGAATTGACACACGTGACATTCCTTACTATGACAGCATTTACGACAACACTGCATGGTGGGAAAATGAGTGCGGCTACAAGCCTGCTTACGTTCCCGAATATGCACGTCTTCCCATAAACTCCTTGTGGTACAGCTACCACCAGATTCTTGATGTGGATGACATCATCAAGGAATGTGCCCTTTCCAAGCCTCTTGGCATGGACACGGTAATTGTTGACGACGGCTGGCAGACGGACGACAACTCAAGAGGCTATGCTTACTGCGGCGACTGGGAGATTGCTCCCGGCAAAATCCCCGATATAAAAGCGTTTATCGACGGCATACACTCAACAGGCATGAAGGTTATGTTCTGGTTCTCGGTTCCTTATGTAGGTGTTCATTCCAAAAACTATGAGCGTTTCAAGGATATGCTTCTTGACGGAACAGGCAACAACAAGGACTTTTGGTGTCTTGACCCAAGATACAAAGAGGCTCGTGATTTTCTTGTTGAAACCTACACAAATGCTCTTAAAAACTGGAATCTTGACGGTCTCAAGCTTGACTTTATAGATGCTTTTGCACTTAAAGGCAAATCTCTTGAATATGATGAAAGACGTGACTATCAGGCACTTGAGGATGCACTTGACGTTCTTATGACAGACGTTGCAAATGCGCTTCGTGCAATAAATCCCGAGGTGCTTATAGAGTTCCGTCAGGCATACGTAGGTCCTGCCATCAGAAAGTACGGCAATATGCTCAGAGTCACCGACTGTCCCAACGATGCTTATATGAACCGCAAGGACTCAATAAATCTCCGTCTTACTTCGGGAAGCACCGCAGTTCATTCGGATATGCTTATGTGGCATTATGACGACAAAGTGGAAACAGCGGCTCTTCAGATTGCAAGCTGTATGTACACGGTGCCCCAGATTTCCGTAAAAATCGCAAAGCTCAGTGAAGAGCACAAAAAGATGTTAGGCTTCTATCTTAAGCTTTGGAGAGAAAACAGAGAGCTTCTTCTTGACGGAAAGATTGTGGCTTCCTATCCCGAAAGCAACTACAGCTTAGCCGCAGCCGTAAAGGACGGTGAAGCCTTCTACACCTGCTACACCGAAAATGTAGTTGATGACGAATACAGTGGCAAGATTATTGCAATCAATGCCACAAGACAGGATTATATAATCTTCAAAAATCTTGAAGGCAAGTCCTACGAGGTTGTCAACTGCATGGGAGAAGCAGTAGAAAGCGGCAAGCTTACAGATAAGCTTCAGCAAGTAAACGTTCCTCTGTGCGGAGTTGTATTTGTAAAGTAAATATTTTGACAAAGCAAAAGCTGTCTTACCTGTTTTTACAGATAGGACAGCTTATTTTTATTGCCGTTTTTATTTGCAGGAAAGCAAAAATTCCACTTCGCCGCTTCCCTGTGTCACAAAATCTATAGCGTATGCTTCGTACATATCCGCCTCTGAGCCAAAGCCTGCAAATCTGGGTTCAAACTCAAATGAGAAAATCTCAATTTCAGCATCATTTTTGCAGCAAAGCGTAAACTCGTCTATATGCACCTTTCCCTGCAAAGCTTCAGGCTTTATTCTTGTGACAAAGCGGTAGGTTATCTTATCAATATCGCCAAGGGATTTTTCTTTTATCACAACACCGTCATCCGTCAGCTCAAAGCATCGAGATAATTTTTGCAGGTTTGGATTATTATACGCCTTTTCATAGTCAAAGGAAATTATGTTCCGGTCTGCAGCCGAATTTTCTGCTCTGTGTTCCAATCCTGCCGCCTGCTCACCGCCGTCAACAAGAGGTACGCTGTGGCTTCTTGATGCAGGACAGATATGGGAGTATCTGTCAGGTCCGAAATAGCCTGCAACATATCTTTCCCAGCCGATATCGTCGATGATAAATCTTCCCTGCGAAAACACGATAAAGCTTCCCAAATCGTTGTGGTTATGAGGCTCATTATTATGTCCTGCCTTTGCGGCAAAGGAATACTTTTCCCTGTGATTTATATACCACTGAGAATCCTTATAATAGGTGTATCCCGTTTTCTTATCCGTCTGCTTCAGCTCACACGCCCAGTACAGATTTCTTACAAAAGGACCGAAGCGGTATCTTGCATCGTTGGAAAATTTCGCCGCATATTTCAATGGCGGTACCGTTATGTCCTCATATTCCTTTGAAAGAAAGCACATGATACCAAGGTCAAAATCGTATCTGTGTGGAGAGTCTGCAAAGGAAAGGCAGAAGTTATCTTCAAAGTACAAATCATTTGCAAAAAAAGCAATGCGTTTAACCTTTTCTTCCTTGAAAAAGTCAATTTCCCCATTTGTGTACTCTCTCAAAAGATTTGCGGCAAACACAAAGTGGGAAAAGCCGTAAAACCAGTAAAGGCTTCCTTCAAGACAGCAGCCGTCATCGTTGAAGCTGTCAAGAAAATCTCGCAGATTTCCAAGCAGATTGTCTTTAACTTCTTCAAACTCTTTATGTCTTCCCAGATACACAAGCGCCGCCGCAACACCGGAGCCGCAAACACCCGACCAATTACTGACGCCGAATTTGGGACGTTCCTCAACATAGGGAAGAACTATTCTTCTCATAACCTCATATTCTATTCTGTCCTTTACAAGAGAAGGCAGCTTATCGCCGAGAATATGGTATATTTCACAGAGAGCTACCGAGGTTTCCGCCGCAAACAAATCGGTTCTGCCCGTTGTCATTCTTTCGGGCGTGTCCATGGATTTGAGAATATGCGCAGGAAGCACCCACGTAAATTCATCGCACACCGCCCATACCGCATCACAAAGCTTATCCAGCCATTTTTCGCCCATATCCGCCATAACCATGGCAGAAAAGGCACACAGCATTTTGCGGTGGAGCATATATTCCTGCTCGTATTCTTCCCTGCTTCCCGTAAGTCCGAAAAGCTTAAAGGTGCTGTATGCAAGATTGCGTATCGGCTCGTTGTAAAGCTTTTGTGCTTCTTGCTTTACCTCTTCAAAATAAGTTCTGTTATAATCATTTATTTCAAGGGGAAGTCTGAACCCGTTGTACATACTTATTTCTCCGTCCGTCAATCAATGTGTTTCTTTATTTCTGCAAGCAGTCTTTCTGAATACTGTTTAAAACCGTTATCGTTGGGGTGCACCTTATGGTCGCCGTAAAGCTCTGTTTTGTGGTCTATAAGGTCAAAGCCCGGGATGCAGTAAGTGTTTTCGTACTTGCCTGCGATTTCAAAAATCATCTTTTCAACTTCATCAAAGGGCTTTCCGAACTTCATTTCGTCTGCAAAATCTGCACGCCATACAGGACCTATTACAAAGAATTTACTGCCCGCAAATTTCTTTTGCACAATCTCAAAAAATTCTTTGCAGTTTTTCTTTGCCGTTTCGTAGTCAAAGACACACCAGTCATTTGTGCCGTAAGCAATTGAAACATAGTCGTACTCTCTTTCTTCAAGAGCTTCTGCAATGGCAGGGGTGAATTTATCTCCGCCGATTGCCTTATTGTATTCCTCAGCATCAAGTGCCGCCGTCATAATCGAAGCATAGCTTCTTGAAGGGCAGACAGCATCAAAGCCATGAGTGATTGAATCACCCAGAACAAGCATCTTCTTGCTTCTCTTACAGGGCTTTACAAAGCTTGTGTCATCAAGCGACAGCTCCTGCAGGTACATCACGTAATTCCAAGGCAGGTATACACTTACCTTTTTTGTACCCTCGCCAAGGTCAAACTTTCCTTCAAACACTTTATCCTTCCACTCATAAGGGTTAGCCGCAAAGAATGTGCCAAGAAGCTCGTCCTCGGGGCTGTTACGTACAGATCCGATTCTCTGTCCGTTAACCAGAACGTCCACTGCCATATATGTTCTCTGCATGGTTGCCTTAACGGCAAATTTTATAAACATTTCACGGCTGTCTGTTTCAAATTCAAGTCTTACACCTGCCGTGGAATAGGAACGCTCGAAGCTTCCCGATTCTTTTCGCTGCTGCAGTTCCTTTTCGGTAAATCTGAAGAACTGTATGCCGTCAAAGGTGGATTTTATATCCTCCGCACCCTGCGTAATTTCCTTAATCTGTTCAAATGAAAGCTTCATATCAAATCTACCTCATTACTCAGTCAATGTATTTTTTAATTTCATTATACAGTCTTTCGCCGTACTGCTTAAAGCCGTTATCGTTTGGGTGCACCGACAGGTCGGCAAGATACGCAGTATCCTTATCAATCATATCAATACCGCTGATGCACACCGTATTCTTATACTTTCCCGCAACCTCAAATATCATCTTTTCCATATCGAAGAAGCTGCCAAAGGGCTTTTCATTGCTGAGATAAGAATTACGCCATATGGGGCTGATAACAAAAATTTTGCTCTTATCAAACTTAGTGCAAAGTGCTTCAAAGAAGCCTTCGCAGTTTTCTCTTGCCTTATCAGGTGCAAGGCTTGACCAGTCATTTGTTCCGTATGCCACCGAAACATAGTCATAATCCATTTTTTCAAAGCTTTGTGCCAGTCTCGGATTAAAAATCTCGCCGCCGATTGCCTTGTTATACTCGCACACGCCAAGCTTTAATGTAAGAATAGCAGCATATCTGTTGGAGGTATAAAGGGCATCGTAGCCATGTGTTATTGAGTCGCCCACAACAAGCATTGACTTTTCACGCTTTACGGGTGTAACAAAAGAGCCGTCCTGCACCGTTATTTCCTTTAGTGCAAGTGCAAAGGACCACGGGAAATAAACCGTAACCTTTTTTTCGCCCTCGCCAAGGTCAAAATTCTTTTCAAATACTATATTTTCCCAGTCATATTCGTTCAGGCTGTACATTGTGCCGAGAAGCTCTTCTGCAGGGCTGTTTCTGAGACAGTCAGAATACTTTCCGTCAACAAAAACGTCTATCGAGAAAAAGTTACGTGTTGCCGCCTTTATTACCGCCGTCTTAATTCCAAAGCTGTTACTGTCTGTCATAAACTCAAGAGTTACGCCTGCTGTGGCAAAGGTTTTTTTGAAAAAATCATGTCCGTCATACACGCTTTGCTCTTTTTCGGAAAATCTGTAAAAATGAATTCCGTCATCAAGCTGTTCAATTCGCTGTATGCCGTTTGTGATTTCTTTAATCTGTTCAAAGCTGAGTGTCATCAAAAAAACTCCCGTATTCTAATCTGATTATTCATTATTCATTATTCATTAAAAAATCCTGTCTTGCGACAGGATTTTTATACTTTGGCGTCCCTGACTGGACTCTAACCAACGACCTGTCGCTTAGGAGGCGACCGCTCTATACAACTGAGCTACAGGGACATATTTTTATCCGATTCATCGGCTACATTTAATTATACCAAAAAATCGTGATTTGTCAATAGAAAAAGACCGTCTTTAAGATGTAAAAAACGATCTTTATTATGTATTGTTCAATTGAGTGCAAATTCTAATCCGCATCCTCGTCAAGTGCTTCTATGTAAAAGCTGACAGGTCTGAAGCCGTCATTGCAGGAAATCATGGCAGAGCGCGGATTTTTCATCCAGCCGTCATAGATGTTTTCACCGCCGTGTGACAGCGTCATCACAAACGCCGACATACTTTCCCATGCGCTGTCGCAAAGACCTTCGGGCTTTTGCCAGCCGTTTGCAATAAACACCTGTCCCTCCTTTAAATCACAGGTGTGCTGTATTGGGTTTTCGTACCTTTCCATAAGGTCATCGTAACGGGTAATTCTCATTACGGTTATGCGGCATTTTTTCATTTGTTATGCTCCCCTCTTAATCTTCAAATCGGTTACAAAGTATTATACTACAGCCGAGCTGTTTTTTCAATACAAAAAATCGGCTCTGCCGCAGCAAAGCCGAAAACTTATATTTTTTTAAGTACAACCGCACTTACGGGAGAAAGAGTAAGTGTGCCGCAAACCGTGTCATCGGAAATCAAATCCTTACACTTTTCCGCAACATCAAGTGTCACATATCCTCCGCTTGCATTGACTGCAACTGTAAGAAGACCTCTTTCAAACACACAAAGACCGTCCTTTTTGCAGATAAATTTCATATCGGCATTATGGAGCGACTCTTCTTCGCCTTTAATACGGCAAAGCTTACGGTAGTGACAAAGTATTTCCTTGTCCTCACGTCCCCAAGGGTACGGAAAACGGCAGAAAGGATCATGATAACCTTCAAGTCCTGCTTCGTCGCCGTAATAGATACTTGGAATACCGGGAAGTGTAAACTGAAGCACCGATGCAATTTTCAGCATCTTTTTGCCCCGTTTTCTTTCTTCCTCGTTCATACGAAGTGTGGAAAGTGTGTCATTGTCAACACCCTCGCCGCTTTTTCCTCCCAAAACGGTAAGTATTCTTTCGGTATCGTGTGTGCCGAGAATATTCATAAGTACGCTTGAGCAAAAATCGGGATAGCTTGAATAAATCTCCGTCACCGAATTATAAAACTGCTCGGCATTGCCCCATTTTACAAAGTCAATTATGGCGTTCTTTATGGGATAATTCATTACGCTGTCAAGCTGTTTTCCTCTGAAATAGCGGCGTCTTTGATCATAGGAAACCTTATCGGCGGCGTTTTCCCACACCTCGCCGATTATAAGACTGTCGTTTTTCTCGGTCTTTGCCGCACTCCTGAGCTCTTCAAGAAAGCCCTGTGACAGCTCATCTGCAACGTCAAGTCTCCAGCCCGATATTCCCTTTTTCAGCCATTTACGCACAATTCCCTTTTCGGACAGGAAATAGTCACGCACTTTCCTGTTATCGCCGTTGATACGGGGAAGAATTTCAATTCCCCACCATGCTTCGTACTTATCGGGAAACTGCGTAAATGTGTACCAATCGGAAAACTCAGACTTTTGCGACTGATATGCACCCACATTTTCATACTTGCCGTATCTGTTGAAGTACTTACTGTCATCACCCGTATGGTTAAACACGCCGTCAAGGATAATGCGGATATTTCGCTTATTACATTCGTCAACAAGCTTATCAAACGCCTTATCTCCGCCGAACATTTCGTCAACCTTTTCGTAATCGCCCGTGTCGTACTTATGGTTTGAGTAAGCCTTGAATACGGGACAAAAATACAGAAGGTTTACGCCAAGGCTCTGCAGATAATCAAGCTTTTCAACAACACCGTAAAGATTTCCGCCGAAAAAGCTGTTATTTTTCATAGGTGCTCCGCTGTAAGGCGGATATTCGGGAATACCGTTTTCCCAGTCTTCGATTATCACCGCATCGTCACGGCAGGGAATTTTCTTTGTATCCTTATTGAAGCGGTCAACAAAAATCTGGTACATCACGCTTTTCTTTGCCCACAGCGGCGTTTCGTAGTCTTTTCCGTACACAAGAAGACGGAATTTTTTGCTTTCTTCCCTCTTTTCGGTAAGGTAAAAATCCACATTATTTATGCTATGGGTATACAAAGCTTTATCACCGCATTTTACGCAGACACGCCAGAAAAACAGGTTATCTCCGTCGGGGCACATTTTCTTGAAGTCGAGAGTGGTACAGTACAGGTCATTTCCGCAGTCTGTCTCGGAAAATGTACATTCCACCGTCTTTTCAAGCCCTGTGTTATCGTCGGAAATTTCCAGACAAACACCTGTTGCCGCAATGCGTCTTGACACCGTTATGACAATTTTTATTTTATCTTCACCTGAGAACGCTCCCATATGGGAAACGTCCTTACGGTTAAGATATTTTTGTATTTTTACTTGCTGTGTGTTTTCGTTGGGGAAACTCAAAAGCATTTATTACTTCTTCTCCGATTTGATTTTTGAAATGTGCCAGATATTCTTTGCATAGTCTTCGATACTTCTGTCAGATGCAAATTTACCTGCAGATGCAATGTTCATAAGTGACATTCTGTTCCACTTTGCTCTGTCAAGATAGGTTCTTGCAACCTCGTCCTTGCAGTGCATATAGGAATCAAAGTCAGCAAGGCACATATAAGGATCGGATATACCGCCTCTGCCCACAATAAGGTAATCGTAGATGTTAGCAAAGCTTTCGCCGTTAAAGCCGTGGTTGAAAGAGTCAACAACTCTCTTAAGTCTTTCGTTATGGTGATAGAAGGAGGATGCGTTATAGCCGCGGCTCCACAAATCCTCAACCTCTTCCGTTGTAAGACCGAAGATAAACATATTGTCTTTGCCGCACTCTTCAAGCATTTCAACATTTGCACCGTCAAGAGTACCAACCGTAAGTGCACCGTTTATCATAAACTTCATATTACCCGTTCCGCTTGCTTCCTTACCTGCAAGGCTTATCTGCTCACTTATGTCTGCAGCAGGCATAAGGCTTTCTGCAAGGCTTACGCAGTAGTTTTCAAGGAACACAACCTGAAGCTTTTCGGCAATCTTGGGATTCTTATTGATATCGGCACTTATAGCACAGATAAGCTTTATAATCTGCTTTGCCATATCGTAGCCGGGAGCTGCCTTAGCACCGAAAATAAAGGTCTGAGGCTTGATGTCAAGGTCGGGATTATCCTTAAGAGCACAGTAAACGTCAACGATTCTCATTGCGTTAAGAAGCTGTCTCTTATACTCGTGAAGTCTCTTTGCCTGAACGTCAAATACAGAATCGGGGTTGAGCTTCACGCCTGTTTTCTTGAATACAAGATCACTGAAAGCAGCCTTATTTGAACGCTTGATTCTTTCAAGGCTTTCAAGTACATTTTTATCGTCTGCAAATTTTTCAAACTTACGAAGCTCGGAAGGATTCTTCTTATAGCCATCGCCGATGCACTGGTCAAGAAGTGAAGCAAGTGCGGGGTTGGAATAGCACAGCCATCTTCTGTGGGCAATACCGTTTGTTACGTTGGTAAACTTTTCGGGATACATCTTATACAAATCCTTAAAGCAGCTTGTTTTAAGAATGTCCGAGTGAAGTGCGGAAACGCCGTTAACGGTATGAGAAGCAATAACGGAAAGGTTTGCCATTCTAATCTGATTATAAGCGATAATTGCCATAGAGCTTATTTTATCCCAGTTACCGGGGAACTTATCCCATGCTTCCTCGCAGAAACGTCTGTTGATTTCGCAGAGAATGTTGTAAATTCTGGGAAGCTTGAGTCTGAACAGGTCTTCATTCCATGTTTCAAGAGCCTCGGGCATAACTGTATGGTTTGTATAGGTAACAATCTTTGTAACAAGCTCCCACGCCTTTTCCCAGCTAAAGCAATACTCGTCGAGGAAAATTCTCATAAGCTCGGGAATACAAAGAGCAGGGTGTGTATCGTTGATATGAATAGCCACCTTATCTGCCAAATTGTCAAGAGTACCGTAAACTGCCATATGGTCACGGATAATGCTCTGACATGAAGCAGAGGTAAGGAAATACTGCTGAGTAAGTCTTAACATCTTACCTTCAACGTGGTTATCGGAAGGATAAAGTACCTTACAGATAGCTTCTGCACTTGTGCTCTTTTCAACAGCCTTCATATACTGTCCCTGTGTAAACAGGCTCATATCAAAGCCGCCTATATCTCTTGCCTTCCAAAGACGAAGCAGGCTGACTGCCTCGCTGCCCGCGCCAGATATCATCATATCGTTTGCACAAGCTTCGATTTCTTCGGCATCGTCATAGATGATTTCGCATCTGCCGTCTTTCCATTCTTCTCTGATTTTTCCGCCAAAGCGTACCTTGAAGGTTCTGTCTGTTCTGGGAACAAGCCACACCTCTCCGCCGGGAAGCCATACATCGGGAAGCTCTACCTGAAGACCGTCAACAAGCTTCTGCTTGAAAAGACCGTATTCATAAAGGATTGAAAAACCTGTTGCAGGGTAATCAAGGGACGAAAGGGAGTCCATAAAGCAGGCAGCAAGTCTGCCAAGACCCCCGTTACCAAGACCTGCGTCAGGTTCTTCCTCATAAAGCTCGTTAAGATTGAAGCCAAGCTCGCCAAGTGCATCGGAATACTGTTTTTCAAGTCCAAGGTTATTAATATTTGTCTTCAATGAACGGCCCAGCAAAAATTCCATGCACATATAGTACACTCTTTTGCCGCCCTTTTTATTGACAAGCTTCTTATAGTCGTTTCTCTTTTCGGAAAGAATATCCCTTACCGTCATAGCACACGCTTTATACATCTGCTCTCTTGTTGCTTCCTCAGGTGAAACACCGAAAAAGCGCGAAAGCTTGGTAAGAATATTCTGTTTTACAAGTGCGTTTGTTTCCATGTTTATCTCCTCATATAAGTTTTGCAAAAAAAATAAAGGTGGGGTGAAATAATATCACCCCGAAGAATAAAATTATCCTGATATAATTTTAACACATATGGTCGTATAATTCAATATACTTTTTTGCTGAAATATTCCAGCTGAAATCTATATTCATTATCTTTTTTACCAAAGACTTCCACTTATCGCCCCGAGAATACAGATTAAGGGCTGCAAGTATTCTGTCCTTCAGCTCTGCTTCAGAATAATTTGCAAAGGTAAAGCCGTTGCCGTGTATTTCGCCGTTTTCTTCATAATAGCCCTTGATGGAGTCATAAAGACCGCCTGTTTCCCGTGTTACGGGAACAGCACCGTATCTTGAAGCTATCATCTGTGCAAGTCCGCAAGGTTCGCTCTTTGAAGGCATAACGAAAATATCTGCCGCAGCGTATATTCTCTTTGACAAATCTCTGTCGTACACAATAAGCGCTTTAACCTTATCGGGATACTTTGCGTCAAGATATCTGAAATAGTTTTCAAATCTTTCTTCGCCCTTGCCCAAAATTACAAGCTGAACGTCATTTTCAGCAACAACGCTTTCCATAATTCTTTCAACAAGGTCAAGTCCCTTATGTGCTGCAAGTCTTGTAATAACGGCAATCATGGGAACATCTGCTCTCTGAGGCAGTCCTGTTTCCTTCTGAAGTGCCATTTTATTGGCAGCCTTGCCGTCAAGGTTGTCTGCGCTGAAGGTATATCCTATTGCAGTATCCTTGCCCGGATTGTAGTAATCGTAGTCTATACCGTTAAGAATACCCGAAAGCTTATAGTTATTGTCTCTGAGAATATAGTGAAGTCCTTCTGCATGCTCGGGATACTTTATCTCTTTTGCATATGTGGGGCTTACTGTGGTAACTCTGTCGGCACACACAATTGCACCCTTCATAAGATTTATACAGCCGTCATAGCACATAATGGAAGCATATTTATAATCTATACCGAACACATCCGAAAGAATTGCCATATCGTACTTACCCTGATAAGCAATATTGTGAATGGTATAAATAGCTCTCATATCCTTATACTCGGGAGCTTCTCTGTATTCTGTTTTAAGATACACAACACTCAGGGCGCTCTGCCAGTCGTGAGCGTGGAGTATTTCGGGATAAAATCCGATAACGGGCATCATCTGCATTACTGCCTTGCAGAAGAAAGCATATCTTTCACCGTCATCAAAGTTTCCGTACATTTCGGGACGCTTGAAGTAGTATTCGTTATCAAGGAAGTAGGAGATAACCCCTTCCTTTTCAAGGCTGTATATACCGCAGTACTGCTTACGCCATGAAAGATAAACGGTAAACTCCGCTTCAAGCTTCATCATATCTCTGTATTCTTTTTTTACACTGCTGTAAAGAGGCATAACAAGACGCATATCAACGTCATCGCCCATTTCAGCCTTTACCGATGCTGGAAGTGAGCCTAAAACGTCACCAAGTCCGCCTGTTGCCGCAAAAGGCATTACCTCTCCGCCAACCATAAGTATTTTTTTTGCCATATTTATGACCTTTCCAATCAATCTGTTGAAGGAATTTCGCTGAAATTCCAACCGAAATTATTCATTCTTCATTATTCATTATTCATTATTAACTAATTAAATAACCGTTCCCTTTGTAATGCAGAAGGGATGTGTTTCGTGTCCCGAAAGAACTCTGCCGTCCTTGACAACAACATTCTTGTCTGCAATTACACAGTTAAGTGTAACATCGCTGCCGATAGTTGCCTGCTGCATAACTATGGAGTTTTTGATTACGGTTCCCTTGCCTACGTGAACGCCTCTGAAGAGAATACTGTTTTCAACGACACCCTCAATGACACAACCGTCGGCAATAAGTGAATTTGTAACCTTTGCATCACCCACATACTTTGCAGGTGCGCTGTTCTTTACCTTTGTATACACAGGTCTTGACTTTACGCCGAAGATGCATTCTCTCACATCGGGCTTAAGCAGGTCCATATTGCTCTTATAATAGCCGTCAAGAGTATTTATTGCCGCAAAATAACCGTCATATTCATACTTCATGAACTTCATTGTATCCTTGTTTGCCGCAATAATATCCCTTGTAAAGCTCTTATAGCCTCTTGCAAGACTGTCAAGAATAATATTCTGCAGATATTCTCTCTTGAGCACGAAAATGTTAAGGCACAGATCCATAAAGCCTGCCATTGCAACGGGATTGTGGATAAGTCCCGTTACACGCCCTGCACTGTCGGATTCAACAAGAGTGCAGTTTCTTGCAGCTTCGGGAGACATATAAAGGTTCTTTGTAACAATTGTAATATCCGCACCGTTATCGATATGGTAATTGATTACGTCCTTAAGGTCGATATTGCATACAATGTCACAGTCGGAAAGAACGATATATTCTTCCTTGCTCTTTGAAACAAAGTTATATGCGCCCATTAAAGCTTCAAGTCTTGAAGAATAGGGCTGAGTTGACATTGTTGTATTGTCGTATGCGGTAATGTAAGGAGGCAGTATCTTAAGACCGCCGCTTCTTCTTGCCAAATCCCAGTCCTTACCTGCTTCAAGATGGTCAACAAGTGACTGATAGTTATAGTGAGTAATAATACCAACCTTGTAGATGTCGGCATTTACCATATTTGAGAGGGTAAAGTCAACAAGTCTGTATCTTCCGCCGAAGGGCACGGAAGCCATTGTACGCTTCTGTGTAAGCTCGGGTACATTTCTGTCATGTATGTTTGAAAAAATAAGTCCTGCTACCGTAGTCATTATACATTTCCTCCTTTTACATCTTCTGAGGAAACAATTTTTCCTTCTTTAATTATCATTCCGTCGGGAAGAACTGCACCTGCTCCCACAACCGTTACTTCCTCGGCATTTTCCTTATCATTTCCCACAGTGCAGTTTGCACCGATGGTTACTTCTTCGTCAAGTATGGAATAAAGCACTCTTGCACCTGACTTTACCACACTTCCCTGCATAAGCACCGAGTCCTTTACAACAGCGCCCTTACGCACCTTTACACCGGGAGAAATCACGGAATTTATAACAGTACCGTCAATTTCACAGCCCTCGGTTATAACCGAGTTTTCAATTACCGCCTCGCAGCCAATGTACTGAGGAGCCTGAGCTGTATTTCTTGAACGGATTTTCCACATTGAATCGTCAATGTCAAATTCGGGGTTATCGCCCAGCAAATCCATATTTGCTTCCCACAGACTCTTGATTGTTCCTACGTCCTTCCAATAGCCTTCAAAGTTATAGGCATACATCTTTTCGCCCTTTTCAAGCATGGTAGGAATAATGTTCTTACCAAAGTCGTTGGAAGAGCTTTCATCTGCCGCATCCTCTTCAAGATACTTGAACAGCGCATCCTTGTTGAATATGTAAATACCCATGGATGCCTTGGTGCTGGTGGGATTCTTTGGCTTTTCTTCAAACTTGAAAATCTTATTGTTTTCATCAGCCGAAAGAATACCGAAGCGGCTTGCTTCTTCTATCGGCACTTCAAGCACGCTGATTGTGCAGGCAGCGCCTGTCTTCTTATGTGCTCTGAGCATCTTTGCATAGTCCATCTTATAAATGTGGTCGCCTGAAAGAATAAGCACATAATCGGGATCATATCTTGATATATACTTCAAGTTCTGATAAATTGCATTAGCCGTACCCTTATACCAGTCTGCGCCTTTTTTGCCCTGATAAGGAGGAAGAACGGTTACGCCGCCGAAGGTTCTGTCAAGGTCCCATGGCTGACCGTTACCGATATACTCGTTAAGCTGCAAAGGCTGATACTGAGTAAGAACACCTACCGTATCAATACCTGAGTTTATGCAGTTTGACAGCGGAAAGTCAATAATGCGGTACTTTGCGCCAAATGAAACTGCGGGCTTTGCCGTGAATTCTGTGAGGGCGTAAAGTCTGCTGCCCTGTCCGCCTGCGAGCAGCATTGCCACACACTCTTTTTTCTTGAACATTTATTATAACGCCTCCAAACGTTTTGTTTTCTTACTTTGTTTTATTTGTCTTATTTGCGGTTCTTTCCGACTTTGCTTTGGTTGCTTTTTTCGTACCGTGTCTGAATACCATTGCTCCGTAAGGACCTACATCAATTTTCATTGAGTGCTCCATATTGTGACACGGCACATTATCGGCAGTTACAGGCACGGAATTCACCCGTCCCGTTCCGCCGTACTTTATGTCGTCGCTGTTGATAAGCTCGGTATATACTCCACTCTCGGGAACGCCGAGAATATAACCTTCTCTTCCCACAGGTGTAAAGTTTATTACCGCAACAAGGCTGTTTCCGTCTCTGTCATAACGGACGTAGGAAAGTATGCCCCAATTACGGTTATCGGCGTCTATCCAGCGAAATCCGTCCCACGAGTAGTCTATTTCCCACATAGCGGGATTCTCAAGGTATACAAAGTTTAAATCTTTAACGTATTCCTTAAACTTTGCGTGCATTTCGTAATCAAGCAAAAACCACTCTATGCTTCCCTTATAGTCCCACTCTCTGAACTGACCTATTTCGCTTCCCATAAACAGCAGCTTTTTGCCGGGGTGTGTCATCATATATCCAAGAAAAGCACGTGTTCCCGCAAACTTCTGCCAATAATCGCCCGGTGCTTTGTCAAGAAGTGACTTTTTACCGTGTACAACCTCATCATGGGATATAGGCAGTATAAAGTTTTCGGAATAAGCATACATCAGCGAGAAGGTCACCTTTTCGTGATGGTCACGTCTGTATATGGGGTCCATTTCAACATATGAAAGAAGGTCATTCATCCAACCCATATTCCATTTATAGTTAAATCCCAAGCCTCCCGACTGTGCAGGCTTTGTAACATTCTGCCAAGCCGTGGACTCCTCTGCAACAAGCAAAGCATCGGGAAATTCCGCTCTCACAAGTCCGCCCAGCTTTTTAAAGAACGCCGTAGCCTCCTTGCAGTCATTACTTCCGTCGGGATTTGGGTTCCATTCGCCCGGCTCCTTGTCAAAATCAAGGTATATCATAGATGCAACCGCATCCACTCTCAGTCCGTCAATGTGAAATTCTCTCAGCCAGAACAGCGCATTTGAGAAAAGGAAGCACTGCACCTCGTTACGTCCCACGTCAAAGCGTCTTGTGCCCCAGCCTCGGCTTTCCATTCTGTCATAGCCCTGATATTCATACAAAGGCGAGCCGTCAAACTCATAAAGACCGTGTGCGTCCTTTGGGAAATGTGCAGGCACCCAGTCAAGGATTACTCCCACGCCTGCCTTATGCATATAGTCAACAAAATATTTAAAATCATCGGGAGTACCGTAGCGTGAAGTCGGTGCATAATATCCGCAAACCTGATAGCCCCACGAGCCGTCAAAGGGATGCTCGGCTATGGGCATCAGCTCTACGTGGGTATATCCCATACTTTTTACGTAATCGCAAAGCTCTGCGGCAAGCTCACGGTAATTAAGGAACTCTCCGTCCTCTTTTAATTTCCAAGAGCCTGCGTGCACCTCATAAATATTTATAGGCAGTGAGTATTCGGGTTCATGGTAATTCTTTTTACGGTATTTAAGCCATGCACCGTCCCCCCACTTATACTTCGATTCAAAGAACACCGATGCGGTATCGGGTGCTTTTTCGCAGTAAAAGGCATATGGATCTGCTTTATACAGCTCTCTGCCGTCTCTCTTGATTATATATTTATACTTGAAATTATCCTCGGGGCCGTGCAGTGTCGCACTCCACAGTCCAGCCTTGGTTTCTCGTACCATGGGAACAGGATCTGACCAATTGCAAAAATCACCTGTCACAAAGACTTCGTCGGCATTTGGTGCCCATGTTCTGAAGGTATAGACACCCTTTACTTTATCATAATGGGCTCCCAAGTATTCATATGCCGAGAAATTTGTGCCTTCATGAAAATAATACTGCGCAAGATTTGGTTTAATTTTTGCCGCCATGCCGTTTTTCCTTCCCAAATAGATTTATACATATATATAATACCACACCGAACAGGATAAATCAACAATTTCGAAGCAGAATATTAAAAGTTTTTTATCATAATTTGTTATTTATATGTAAACAAGAAAATTTTGATGTTAAATTTTGTCGGAATTGCACAAATATTCCCATTATTCAAATTCACAAATACGCAAAAAAAAGCTGCGGCACATAAGCCGCAGTTCTCGATATTTTAATATTTTGAGCCTGTCTGTTTTTGTTTTGCCACAACAAATCTCACAAAGACAAACACCACCACCGTCAGCACCAAGGATACAGCCGACAGCACCTGCTGACCAAACACGGGAATTCCGAAAAAGCTGTTGCCTTGTGCCTGCACATAGGAAAGGAGTCTTCCCGCAACAATTGCAGCACCGAAGCCGCAAAGACCTGCAATGCAGTTTTTGATTGCAAGAGCCTGTGCAAAGTATGCGTTGTCAACATAGCTGTAAAGAATGTTGAAGCCGTTTGAGGTAATACCCACGTAGCAGGCATTATGGAGAATGGTATAGACAATGATGAGATACCATGTGGAGGTAGATGTAAAGGAGTTTATAAGGAAAGCACATGCCGCAATTATAAGACCTACCTGTAATCCCTTTACATAGCCTTTTCTGTCGGAATACTTTGCTATTGGGAATGAGAGCAGAGCTCTTATGCCGTGACCTGCAAGGTTTATAATCTGCACCGCAACCATAGGGTTATCAAACACTCCCGAACCTGATATAAGAGTGTTTTTGAAGGAGCCCATAAAGCCCAGCTGAAAATATCTTGTAAATTCCCACAAGGACAGTGCATACAGGCACACCCTGAAGCCTTTATTGCCGAAGGTATTCTTCATTACATCCGAGAGCTTTGCCTTATTTTCTGTCTTTTCTTCCTGTTCTTCTTTTGGTTCGTCCTTCATTGTGATAATACACACAAAGTTACAGACACTTACAATAAACGCCGATGCCGCAACAAACAGAAACGCACCTTCAAGTCTGCCAAGTCCCTCAAACCTGTCAATTATAATACCCACGATTATTGAGAATACGCTTCCTGCCACAAGAGAAAGCATTTCCTTAACGGCAGAAAACCGTGCTCTTTTCTCGGGAGCAACAAACTTATAAGCCCATCTGTAGTGTACGGGCGAGAATATGTACAGTGAAAAATATGCAACAACTATAAATACCACCGCAATATATCTTTTTGTGCTGTCTTCTATGGTAAAAAACGGTACAAGATACAGCAGTGAAAACAGAAGCTGGCTTAATGTTGAAAAGAAAAGCGACATTTTTTTGACGCTTACCTTAACCTTTGACAGCCACAAGCTTCCCAGCTGAAATGCCATTGCAAGAGAAATAATGGTGGTGATTACACCGATGTTTGCCTCGCTTACGCCAAGGTACTCAAGTATTTTTGCAATAAATGCATCTGTTACAAGTATGGCGATAAAATACTCAAACATTGCCTGCAATATATATGCTGTTCTTGTTCGTTTATATGCAGGACTGTCGAACACATTTTTATCCATACGTCAAAACATCTCCTTATTGTTATTTCGTCAATATTATACATCCGCACTTTTTATTTTGCAATAGTAATGACTCTTTTTTAATAAAAATCGTCTTTTTTCACAGAAAAAACGTCCCTCTCAAAGGGACGTTCACATAATTCACTCTGCAAGCTGCTTTTCCAGCCATACCGAGGCAAGCTCGAAGGCATCGAAAAGATTCTTTCTTTCTGCTTCCTTAACAATTTTTTCGCTTGTCATCGCAAGTGCAGGATCTGTGTTCTGGAGCTGTACAAGGATTCTTGAGGGAAGCTCATTTACATTTTCAAGCACCGTAAACACAACCATAAATTTGTTGTACGGTTCGCCGAAGTAAACCTTGTTACCGTCTCTTACAACAGGTCTGCCCTTATAAATCATGGGACTTGCCATATGTTTTCTTCCTTTCGGTGTTTAGTCGTTTTTCAGATAGCTGTTAACGAGGATTTTGAGAAGCTCGTCTCTGTCAAGCTTTCTGATAAGTCCGCGGGCATTATTATAGCTTGTAATATATGTCGGATCCTCCGAAAGAATGTATCCGACTATCTGATTTATGGGATTATAGCCCTTTTCCACAAGTGCATCGTAAACCTGCTTTAAGGTTTCCTTTGTTTCAAGCTCCTTAAGCTGGCTTATTGAAAAGGTTATTGTTTTATCGTTTCTGTTTTCAGACATTTATATCACTCGCTTTCGCCCGATAAAATTATACAATGCTATTATAGACCAAACGTATAAAAATATCAAGTCAATACCACATAAATTAACAAATTTGTGACATTAATAACCATTTTTTGCCTATTTTCAGTCCTTTTACTGTTTACGTGCTATTTTATACTCATCATAGGCACTGAAATAGGGGCAGTTTTTATACTGACCTTTGAGGAAATACACCATCTCGTCCTCGTCAAGATTCATATTACATTCGTATGCTTCGCCCTCTTCGTCCCAATCGTAATGAACGCAGTAATCACAATTGCAGCCTGTTTCGGCTTTCTTTTTAATATTACTCATATCAGACCATCTTTCTGTCAATTTTCACAACGGCGTTATATTTTTCGTCCACCGTCTTTACAAGTGCGGATATTTTTCTTTTTATGCTGTCATCATCATCCTTTATTTCAAAAGGAACAACTGCATCAAAAATAAGATTTGTGTGGCTGTTACCCTCCACCATACGAAAATCGTGCACCGTCACTTCGGGGTGTATTTCAACAAGTGTTTCAAGCACCGCCTTCTTTGTTTCATTTACAAGGTCATTATCGGTAGAAATGGGATCCATATGTATCACCGCTTCGCACTTAAGCCGAGAGCTTATTTCCTGCTCAACATTGTCAACAAGCTCATGTGCCGCAATAAGGTCGGATTTGTCGGATATTTCCGCATGTACGGAAATCATTATATGTCCCGGTGCATAGTCGTGAACAACAAGGTCGTGTATACCGAGAATTTCCTCGTGGGACATAAGTATCCGTGTTACTTCCAATACAAATTCACGGCTTGGCGGTGTACCCAAAAGGGGATCTACCGTTTCTTTTGCCGCATTTATTCCCGAATAAATAATAAACAGCGACACCGCAAGACCGCACCAGCCGTCAAGGTTAAGGCTTGTAAGGTGTGACACAACCGAGCTTACAAGTATAACGCCCGTCGCAATGCAATCGCCGAGAGCATCCGTTCCTGCCGCCGCAAGTGCAGGAGACGAAATCTTCTTGCCTATACCGTGATTGTAGACGTAAATATAAACCTTCACCGCTATCGACAAAGCTAAAATTACAACAGTTATAACGGAAAATCCGCTGTCTGTGCTGCCCGAAAGAATTTTTTCCACAGAGCTTTTTACAAACTCCACGCCCATTACAACTATAAGAATTGCAACCGTAAAGCCCGATATGTATTCATATCTGCCGTGACCGAAGGGGTGGTCGGAGTCAGGCTTCATTGCCGCCGCCTTAAAGCCGAAAAGTGTCACAACGGACGAGCCTGCATCGCCCAGGTTATTGAAGGCATCTGCGCACACCGACACTGAATTTGCTATCGTTCCCGCCAGCATTTTAAAGCAGAACAGCAGAAAATTCAAAATTATTCCAAGTATTCCGCAAAGAAAACCGTATTTTGAACGTACCGATGCATCGGCAAAATTATTTCTGTCTTTTATAAATATCCTTGAAAGAATACCTATCATTGTCATACTCCCGTCATCAGGTATTTTTTACATTATACTCTCCAAATGCGGTTTTGTCAACTTTTGTTACGTGTGTTTTTCTTTTTTACGGTTATGGAATAGAAAACCGTTTGATTTTCATTTTCTTCCCTTTCAAGACTTATTTCAAAGCCCATATTTTCTGCAAGTGTAACAAGCCGCCTCAGGGAATTTTCAAAAAATCCCACGCCGCTTACTTCAAGCAAATTTTTTCCGCAAGGCGGATCTTTTGCGTCGCACCGTGACTCACTCTCCGACTTATTATCCCGTATTTCTTCTTCGCCACAGTCCGTTTCCTCCCTCACCGCCTCGGCACAAGGCGTTTTATCCTCTGAAATATCCCGCACAAACACAGGCTTTTTTGTGTTTTTGGTGATTTTGATAACAGGCGCAAACACAGCCCTTTGAAAATTTTCTTCAAAAAAATCCGACACGTCTTTTTCTCCTTTCTTACGGTGAACAGCACAATTATATAACTGTGTGCGTAAAAAACAAAGAGAAACGTGTCGGGAATAATAATTATGTTATACAGCTAAATTCAAAATCCATACGCAGGGCGAAAACATTATCAGCCCCGCAGTTGTTAAGACCGTGGCAACTGCAAATTTTGCCCGTCCGCACCTGCCTTTTCTCACTTTGTCAACTATGCAAAGTATCCACAGAACAAGAGAAGCAACCAGCAAAAGTGCACCGATTATCATAAGAAGCACAACCGTCACTGCAACGGCACCCATTGCCAGAACGCCCATCATTGCCATATAGTCTTCTCCTTTTCTACAGCGGACTTTTTACAATTGCCGCATATCTTCTTGGAAAATTTGCAGGTGTTTTACCTGTCTTTTTTATTACTATAATGCAGTGCTTCTGTGCCTCGTCATTGATGTCGGGAAGACTTGCATCAAGCACCTGCTCCACCTTTGCGCCCAGCTTTTTGAGTGCGTTCTGAGACTTTGAAAGCTCGCTGTCCTTGTTTGTCATATCCGCTTCAAGACTGCTTTTGTATGCACAGAAAACGCCGCCTGTTTTCACATAAGGAAGTACAAGCTCCAACAGTACAGGCAAAGATGCCACGGCACGGGACACGGCAACATCATACTTTTCACGCTTGCCCTTTGCCACAAGCTCCTCTGCCCTTTCGGGACAAACCTCAACATTTTTCATATTAAAGTGCTGGGCAACAGAGCTTGTGAATCTCAGCTTTTTTGCCGTGCTGTCAACAAAGGTTATGTCAATGTCGGGACGGAGCATTTTTACGGGAAGTCCCGGAAAGCCTGCACCGCAGCCGATGTCAATTACCTTTGCGTTTTTCTTTATAAGGTCGTATCTGAGAACGGCAAGAGAGTCGGCAAAATGCTTTATTGCAATGTCCTCTTTTGTTTTGAGTGCCGTAACATTGGTATGTGCGTTAAACTCGCACAACATATCCGACAGCACCTCAAATTGCAGGGACTGTTCCTGTGTTATCTCAATTCCTGCGTTTGTGCAGTAATCAAATATGGCCTTTGATGTGGAAAACTCCATCTTTATCTCCTTTTGCTGTCAAGATAATTCTGCAGAATAATCTGTGCCGACAGTGTATCTACCGATTCTTTTCTTTTTTTGCCGTGTGTGCCTGTTTCGTTCATAAAGCCGTGGGCTATTACCGTTGTAAGACGCTCGTCAACATAGTCAACGCAAAGTCCCGTAGCCTCTTTCAGCTTTTCGCCGAAAACCTTGATTTTATCTGCCTTTTCGCCGTGGCTTCCGTTCATATTAAGAGGAAGCCCCAGAACGATTTTTTCGCAGTTGTGCTCTTTGATTTTTTGGCAAACAAGCTCCACTGCATTGTTCATACCCGTTATTTTTACATTTCCTATTCCGCTTGCAAGAAATTCCGTGACATCCGACACCGCAAGACCTACTCTTACGTCGCCGTAGTCTATTCCAAGTATTTTCAAAGTATGTTCTCCTCTTACAGGTCTTTTTCGTGAAGCACAACGCCGTCAGATACCAGCTTTTGCTGAAGTGCCTTTATGTCGATTGTGGAAAAATCGTCTGTCATGGCAGCCGCAGTTCCTGCCGCCTGACCCGTAACTGCACAGCAAGGAATTACCCTCATTACGTCCCACAGCGTTTCGTTTACCGAGGTGCATCTGCCTGCACAAATCAGGTTTTTCATTTCGGAATTGTACAGCGTTCCGAAGGGAACTTCATAGACGGGACCGCGTTTTTTCCAGTTTGAAACCATACCGATGGAATCTTCAAAATATTTGTGTTCTTCAAGATGTGACAGCTCATATTCGCCCACAATTCGGCGTGTCATTCTTATCTGGGGAGTTGTTGCAATTGTAACGGGAAGTACGCTGTCATCGCTCTCACGTTTTTTCAGAAAATCGGCATAAGTGCTTTTGTGAGAAAGACAGGTCTGTTCGGAAAGTTCCCTGCCGTCAAGTCCCGTAAAGCGTCTTGCGACAAGAGTTTCAACGCCCTTTCCGCCCTTTTTTTCTTCATCGGGAACATGACTTGCCCCCATCATATTTAGCTTATAGCCTGATTTTCCCACGGAATAGTACCATGCAGCAAGTAAATTTCCCTGCTTGAAGGTCTCTGTGGGAGCACCTGCAAAATGAGCGATATCGCAGTCGCCGCTTGCATCAACAACGCTCTTTACGGCATAGGCTTCTCTGCCTGATTTGTTTTCGGTTACTATATGAGTAATCTTTTTGTTTTCAACATTTACGTTTACGGCATATGTTCCGTACATAATGTCCACACCGTTGTCAAGAAGCAGCTTTTCGGCAAGAATGGCAAAAAGCTGAGGATTGTACTGCACCTGAAAGCGTTTATCGTTTTCTGTACGTGTACCTACTCCGTCAAGCCAGTTTTCGGGATATCTGTCCTCTGCTCCGTGAAGTATTGATAAGCGTAAAAGCTCCTCTGCAATGCCAAAGGAAACCTGATGACCGTATCCGTCACAAAGAGGGAGATATATGGTTACAATGCCTGCAGTACCAAGTCCGCCGAGCATATACTGCTTTTCAAAAAGAACAACCCTGCTTCCGTGTCTTGCTGCCGCCAAAGCCGCAGAAATACCTGCAAAACCGCCGCCACAAACTGCAACGTCATAGCTGTCCTTTACTGTTGTTTGTAAGTTTTCGTTCAGTACCATAATAATCCTCCCTGAAAAGCTTGCCGTCTTAAAAAACAGACGGCTAAATGCCTCCGCTTCCGCTTTTATCGAAAAACGGATATCCAAAGGTTGAAATCCGCCAATGGCGCTTTCGGTGCGCCGTTATTTTCACTCTAAAGAGTACAAGCTTTTTGGTTACTTTTTCTTTTTATCAAAGAAAAAGTAACGGATCGGGGCTGTAAGCCGGGTTCTGTCTTGAACAGTCATCTATCTTGGCTTTATGTTGCCATAAAGCTCTTTGCCACCTTCGTGATTCCGTCGAGCAGACGTAGCACAAAGCTCTCACATATCGGTGTTGCTTCGGATAGGGTTTACAGGGCCGCAATGTCTCCACTGCGCCGGTGAGCTCTTACCTCGCCTTTCCACCCTTACCGCAAAATGCGGCGGTATATCTCTGTTGCACTATCCCGGGAGTCACCTCCGGCGGACGTTATCCGTTATCCTTGCTCTGTGAAGCCCGGACTTTCCTCACCTGTACTTTTGGTACACAGCGCGACTGTTTGCCCCGGTCCGAGGAATATTATACACAAAAAAGCTTTTCTTGTCAAGGTAGCTTTTTACGGCATAGCATAAAGTATGTAAACTACCGAAAGGAGAATAATGTTATGCAATATATACACCCCCTCGGGGAGCACTATTTTGCCGCAGCAAACACATACAACGGCTTTGAAAGTCTGTTCGAAGAGATTTTTTCACGTGACAAAAGCGACAGGCTTTACATTCTTAAAGGCGGTCCCGGTGTGGGCAAAAGCACATTTATGAAAAAAGCCGCCGCTGCCTTTGAAAAGGACGGGCAGGAGGTAACATATTACCGTTGCTCCTCCGATCCCGATTCACTTGACGGAATTTTTGTACGGGACAGGAAAATTTCAATCGTTGACGGCACTCGTCCCCATGCCGTCGAAGCAAATCTTGCAGGAGCCTATGAGGAAATTGTTGATCTTGGGAAAGCCTGGGACACAAACGGACTTTCGCAAATCAGTCGGGAGCTTGCTCATATATCGTCACAAAAATCGGCGTGCTACAAAAGAGCTTACAAAAATCTTGACGCCTGCAAAAAAGCACGTGATATTCTCTACAGCCTTTATGACGGCTGTCTGCTGACGGAAAAGCTTTCAAAAAGTGCAGCAAGACTTGCAAAAAGCACAGTTCCTGCAGGTGAAAGATTTTGCCGCAAAAATGTGCATCTGAACGCAATATCCTGCAAGGGAAAAATACGCCTTTGCACCTTTGAGGACACGGCAAGCTTGTGCATTTTTGTAAAAGAGCCGTATTACAACAGCCTTCTTGCCCATAAATTTATGTTTCTGCTTCTTGAAGCGGCACAAAAAAACAAGGCTGAGGTTGTTGTCAGCCTCAGCCCATTTGACACGTCTGTTATCGACGGCTTGTATTTTCCAAAAAACGGTGTTTCCGTTACGGTGTACAGCGACGAGCTTGCCGCAAAATGCGACAGAGAGGGCAAAAAATGCAAAATCGTCAACACCGCAAGATTTGTTGATGTATCCCGCCTTTCACCGTCGGGAAAGGAACGTAAATTCTATGAGAAAAGTGCTAAGGCTTTTGAGGAAAAAGCTTTATCAGAGCTTAAAAAAGCAGGAGCTCTTCACGCACTTCTCGAAGAAAAATACTCTTTCTTTACCGATTATGCCGTTGTTGAAAGCATAACGGAAAGCTGTCTTGCAAAGCTTACTGACAGCCGAATGCCTCGTCAATAAGACTGAAAATCTCACCTTTGCTTTCTGCCATATTTACCCTGTTTCTCATTGAAGCAGAGCCGGGCAAGCCCTTGATGTACCACGCAACGTGCTTTCTTGCTTCACGCACGCCGATGTATTCGCCCTTATCCTCAATAAGCAGACCTATGTGAAGCTTGACGTCCTCTTTTTTCTGCTCGGCACTTGGACAGTTGTATTCTTTACCTTCAAGAAAGCACGAAATCTCATCAAAAACATATGGGTTTCCCTGTGCCGCTCTTCCCACCATTATGCCGTCACAGCCTGTAAGCTCGGTAAGACGTACACCGTCCTTTCCGCATGTAACGTCACCGTTGCCGATTACGGGAATTTTGACGGCATTCTTAATATCACGTATTACGGTATAGTCGCAGGGCGGCATATACATCTGCTCACGTGTTCTTGCGTGGACAAATACAGCATCTGCTCCCGCTTTTTCGCAAAGCGTTGCAACCTCCACGGCGTTTATGTGATCCTTGTCAAAGCCGATACGCATTTTCACCGTCAGCGGCACCTTGTCGCCTATTGCCTTTTTCATGGCATAAACTATATCATAGCACAAAGACGGGTTTTTCATAAGTGCGCTTCCCTCTCCGTTATTGACAATTTTCGGTGCGGGACAGCCCATATTAACATCAATAAATTCAGGGCGGTACTCTTCAAGCACCGACAACGCCGCCCTTGCCATAATATCAGGCTCGCTTCCGAAAAGCTGAAGTCCGCAAGGTCTGTCCTCGGGATATATTTCGGCAAGCCTGCCTGTTTTTTTATCGCCGTAGCATATCGCCTTTGCCGACACCATCTCGGTAACCGTTCCGCCTGCGCCGTACCTTGTGCACATATACCTGAACGCCCTGTCGGTCACACCTGCCATAGGTGCAAGAAACAGCCCGTTTTTTATTTCAACATTTCCTATTTTCATTTTTACTCCCACATATAAACAAGTCCCGTGTTTACGTTCATCTTGTCAAGCTTTTCCCTTGATGACAGAATATCCGCTTCAACTGCGTTTACAATAATATTTCTGCACGGCTTATAATGTGTATTCTCACAAAGTCTCTTTTCGCCGTAAACTCTGAAACACTTTCCTATTCTGTCACAAAGCTCGCCGCAGCCGTGTACGTTATCGTTTCTGCATCCGTCCGAGGCTTTGAAAATACAGCTTTCAAGCACCATAAGAGGAAGTCTGCCCTTTACAAAGGCGCATATTTCAATGCCAATCGGACGTGCTATATCACGTATCTGTGCTTCATTAAGCTCAGGCGACAGGGTAACAAGACCGAAGCCTTCTTTTTTCAGCACCTGCACTGTCATGGAATTGAAAACATTCATTCCCGTTGCTGCAAAAAGTGACAGTTCAGCCTTCTTTGCGGCATCAAAATGTCCGATATTTGATATTTCGGCAAAAACAGCACCGCAGCCTTTGGCTTTTTTTGCTAGCTCACACAGCTTATCCTGTTCGCTGTCAAAGACGACTCTTGGAAATCTTACGCCGAAAACTGCTTTCTTTTCCCGAAGCTTCAAAAGCTTTTCGTCAATTTCCTCCCGCAAAAATTCTTCCGCAGGTATGCTGACATACTTTACATTCTGTGCCTTAAGAGCCGTATCCACACTGTTACAGCTTGCAAATATGTCCATTTTCCCGTTAAATCTTTGTGTTCCTTCGTTCTTGGGAAGCACATTTTTTTCTCTTTGCACCTCTGTTGTTTTCGTCAGCTTTTCTTCAAGTGCCGAAACAACGCTTCTTCTCAGTGCATTAAGCATGGATTTTGCAAGAAAAACACTTCCGTTTATTTTTACATTCGGCTCATCACATCTGAAATACGTTCCGCCCAGCTTTGAAAGCGACTCCTTAACGGTAGAAACGTCAACAGGTCTGTCCTTGGCAGTCTCACAGACAAAATCGCTCGTTTCCGTCACCGTCACATCACCGCAAGATGCTGTAATAACGGCATTTTTTCCTTCCTCAAGGGTACAGAAAAGTGAGATGTCACGCTTTCTTGTTTCCATATCATCGCCCTGTTTTTGGGCAATTCTTGTATTGTTTTTATCCTCTTGGCTTCGGATACCGTACATATCCTTGTTGTTTTTTATATACTCGCCCGTAAAATACTTATGGGTAAAGCCACCTCGTGAGAAAATATTCTCAAGGCTCTTTATCTGCGAAGAGTCGGCATTTTTCCCGCCGTCAACAATCTCACGCCAGATTTTTGTGGTGCCGTAAACGTAATCGGGGCTTTTCATTCTGCCCTCGATTTTAAGGCTTGTAACGCCGAGACCTATGATATCCTCGATTTTTGTACCGAGACACGCATCCTTTAAGCTTAACGGATAGCTTTTGTTTCTCTGTCCGTCAAGAGTATATGCAAGTCTGCAGGGCTGGGCGCAAAGACCTCTGTTACCGCTTCTTTTGCCGATAACCGAGCTCATAAGGCACATTCCCGAATGGCACACGCACAAGGCTCCATGAACGAAAATTTCCGTTTCAATACCAAGCTTTACAACCTTTTCTATTTCTTCTTTGGGCATCTCTCTTGCAAGCACAACCCTTGAAAACCCCATCGCAGCAAGTCTCTGTGCACCCTCACTGTTATGGCAGGCACACTGGGTGCTTGCATGAAGGCATACCGAGGGCATCTCACGTTTTATTGCCGAAGCAAGTCCTATATCCTGAACGATAAAAGCGTCCGCACCGAGACTTGCGGCATTATACACAAGGTCAAGCACTCTTGGCATTTCCTTATCGGTTACAAGGGTGTTGACGGTAATATTTGATTTTACACCGAGAATACGGCAAAGATTTATTGCTTTCTTCAAGTCATCGTCGGTGAAATTCTGTGCATTCTGTCTTGCATTGAATTCACCGAAGCCGAAATACACTTCATCGGCGCCTGCA
>JAZQFS010000003.1:0-8688 GCA_045539625.1 Eubacteriales bacterium
CTGTGCTTATCATTTTATCCTTGTGCACACCGAGGACTCCTCCATTGAGGGGAGCGTTTTTGCCTTCTTTTGAGGCGGGTCAAAAGAAGGTCGGAGCCCGCAGGCTCCGAAATCCCCTGAGATATATAAAGTAACTAAAAAAAACAAAAAAAGAACAATCCCCACCATATCATCTTGGAGAATTGGAGAAAACAGATGAAAATAGGAGTAATAGGCTGCGGCAGATGGGGTACATGCATTGCCTGGTATCTTGATAAGCTTGGCTGTGACGTAACCCTGTACGGCAGACAGAATTCAGAAAAAATGCACCGCCTTGTAACACAGCGGAAAAATGACTTTATGACTCTCCCCGACTCGCTGAAGCTCACATATGAGCTGTCGGAGGTGACATCAAAGGACATTATCATAATTTCAATTTCGTCACAACAGCTCTCTTCCCTGTGTGAAACCTTAAACAGCGAGGGCGTAAAAAACAAAATCTTCGTGCTTTGTATGAAGGGCATCGAGATATCAACCGGCAGAAGGCTGTCTCAGATTGTGACGGACGGCGTTGACAAGTCTAATAAGGTTGCCGTATGGCTGGGTCCCGGTCATGCTCAGGAATTTTATGCAGGCATACCCAACTGTATGGTAATCGACAGCGAGGACGAGGACACCAAAAAGTACCTTGTTGACGCCTTTTCAAGCGAGCTTATACGCTTTTACTACGGCAACGACCTTATCGGCAACGAAATAGGAGCTGCCGCCAAAAACGTAATCGGCATTGCGGCAGGTATGCTTGACGGTCTCGGTCTTTCCACACTTAAGGGTGCGCTTATGTCAAGAGGCACACGTGAAATTGCAAGGCTTATTGCAGCCGAGGGCGGAAACGAGCTTTCGGCGTACGGTCTTTGCCATCTTGGAGACTACGAGGCGACGGTGTTCTCCCCCTACAGCAACAACAGGCGTTTCGGCGAAAGCTTTATCAGGGGCGAAAAGTCAGACTACCTTGCAGAAGGCTATTACACGGTGAAGGCTCTTGTGGAAATAGCAGACAAAAACGGCACCGAGCTTCCCATTTGCAATGCGGTGTACAATATACTGTACGAAAATGCCGATGTGTCCCGTGAATTGAACGGACTTTTTGCAAGACAAATCAAAAATGAGTTCGAGACAAGCAAATAATCCCTTGCGATAACCGTTTTGTCACATCAATATCACCAAAAACTCAGAGTTTTTACGGGCAAAAGTATGTAAAAAGCCTGTTTTGATGTGCAAAAGTTAAATTTTTCAAAAAAAGACTTGACTTTTCACAAAAATATAATACAATATATAAGGTATAATTTTGTAATTACTTTGTCATGTAAAATGTGACAATTGGAGGATTAAAATGAGCTTAAAGAATTTCAAAGAAATCGAAACAAACAAGGTTGAAATGGAGATTGTCATTTCCAAGGACGTTTTTGAAAATGCAGTTAACGCGGTTTTCAAGAAGAACGCAAAGCACATCTCTATTCCCGGCTTCAGAAAGGGTAAGGCAACACGCGGTCTCGTAGAAAAGTTCTACGGCAAGACTGTTTTCTATGAAGATGCAATCAACGATCTTCTTCCTTCCGCCATCGACGAAGCTGTAAAGGAAACTCCTTATAAAATCGCAGGTATGCCCGAGGTTACAGACGTTGACTTTGAAGCAGAAGACGGCATCGCTTGCAAGGTTACATTTATCAGAATCCCCGACGTAAAGGTTACTTCCTACAAGGGACTTGAGGTTGAAAAGGTTACTGTCAAGACAGAGGACGCTGAAGTTGACGCAGAGCTTGAAAGAACAAGAGCTCGTTACTCCAGAACAATCAACGTTACCGACAGAGCAGCTAAGGAAGGCGACACAGCAGACATCAACTACGAAGGCTTCTGCGACGGCGTAGCATTCGAAGGCGGCAAGGCTGAAAACCACAAGCTTAAGCTTGGCAGCGGCACATTCATTCCCGGCTTTGAAAAGCAGGTTGAAGGCAAGAACGTTGGCGAAGAATTTGACGTTGTTGTAACATTCCCCGAAGAATACCATGCAAAAGAGCTTGCAGGCAAGGAAGCTACCTTCAAGTGTAAGCTCAACGGCATCGAATACGAAGAGCTTCCCGAGCTTGACGACGAGTTTGCAAAGGACGCTTCCGAATTTGAAACACTTGACGAATACAAGGCTGACATCAAGAAGAATCTTGAAGCAAGACACGATGCAGAAGCTGAAGCAAGACTTGCCGAAAGCCTCACAAAGGCACTTGTAGCAAATGTTGAAGCAGATGTTCCCGAAGTTATGATTGACAAGGAACAGGATTTGCTTGTTCGTGAATACGATTACAACCTCAGAGCACAGGGACTCAGCCTTGAAATGCTTACAAAGTACACAGGCATGAAGGTTGAAGAAATCAAGGAAAGATACAAGGAACAGGCTGTACTTAATGTTAAGCGTCAGCTCGCACTTGACGAAATCATTAAGGCTGAAAACGTAGAAGCAACCGAAGAGGATATCGAAAAGAAGTACGAAGAAATGGCAACTCAGTTCGGTATGAAGGTTGAAGACGTTAAGGCAAGAATTACTTCCGAAGACCTTGCAAGCGACGTTAAGAGCATCAAGGCATTTGAGCTTGTAAAGAACGAAGCCAAGGTTTCCGAAAAGACAGTTACAGCGGAAGAGTTCGCAAAGATGAACGCTCCCGAAGAAGCTGAAACCGAAGAAAAGCCCAAGAAGAAGACAACAGCCAAGAAGACAACAACCAAGAAGGCTGACGATGCCGAGGGCGAAAAGAAGCCTGCTGCAAAGAAGACAACCACAGCAAAGAAGACAACCGTAACCAAGAAGGCTGACGATGCTGAGGGTGAAAAGAAGCCTGCTGCCAAGAAGACAACTACAGCAAAGAAGACAACCACAACCAAGAAGGCAGCTGAAAAGAAGGAAGAAAAGTAATTTTCTCTTTTCTACAAATAAAGATTTAAAGATTTGTGCGAGCAGTAAAATGTTCGCACATCTTTGCTTAATGGGTAAAAGACAATATTTGACTTTATTTTTTCTGTTTTCTTTTTTCTTTTTTCTTTTTTAAAGATAGTTTTATGCTTGGCAGGGGAATTTCGCTCGTTGCGACGAGCGAGGACGTGCCGTCTGCGGACGGCGGGGTGTACTTTTGTCCCGAAACAAAAGTACCAAAAATTCTCCCCTCAACGGAGGGATGGCTCAGTCGTAAATTAGGCTGTGCTGATTGGCTTTTCACATCTCCACAGGACTTGCCTTTTTATTCACGGACTAACCGATGTGAAAAGAGTACGGCGAAAGTCTTGTTACGGCGATTACTCCTTCCGCTGATTTCCCTCCACGGCGGGGTGCCTTCCTCTCTCGTTTTGGCGTGGTGCTTGGATTGGCACCCGATTCAAAAGCAAAATTTATTGCAAAGCAAGTCAGAATGATGTGCTCCCACTTTAATAAGCAAAACAGCAATAATGAGGCAAAGCAGCTTGCTCACAGTCACTATCCCCACGCCCTCGGTTTAGACCAACAGTACCCAATAGCCTTAGCACTGCAGCCCATTCGAGCGTAAGCGAGCGATGGACAGGGCGCACCGACGACGTACTGAATCGGTTAGTGTATTAATTAGCCCCGCGGCGAGTCGTGACCTCAAAAGTCACGACGATGAGCGGAAGCGTTTTGGTTACTTTGACGCTTCGGTCAAAGTTACTCGTCGTCCGCAGACGACGAAACACCCCTGCCTTACATAAAGTAACTTCTCGTCCGTCGCAACGGACGAAACCTCCTTGCGATACATTAAAGTAACTAAAAAAAGAAAAAAGAAAAAAATTCCCCTTTATCATTGCTTTTTGTAAAAATATGTGTTAATATGTACAAGGTTTGATTTGTCCTTGAAAGGAGCACCCTAAAATGAAAGAAAAAAACTACACTCTTACCAAACGTGCCTGCTATTTTTCTTATATTTCGGCAGCATCCTGCTTTGCACTTCCTGCCCTGCTTTTCGTTACCTTCAACGAGATGTACGGCATTTCATATGCACTTTTGGGCACGCTTGTGCTGGTGAATTTCGTAACGCAATTCACAATTGATATGATTTTCACCTTATTCTCTAAGCATTTCAACATAAGACTGACCGTTAGAATTATGCCCCTTCTTACCTCTCTCGGTCTTGCGGTGTATGCTCTGTCACCCTTTATTTTTAAGGGAAATGAATTTTTCGGGCTTGTAATCGGTACATTTATTTTTTCAATTGCCGCAGGTCTCGGCGAGGTGCTTATCAGCCCCATTGTTGCGGCAGTACCCTCAGAAAACCCCGACAGGGATATGAGCTTTCTTCATTCACTGTATGCCTGGGGCGTGCTTTCGGTAATAATTGTAAGCACGCTGTTCTTCAACATTTTCGGCAGTGAAAACTGGATGTATCTTACCCTTTTCTTTGCCGCACTCCCCATTATTTCACACATTCTTTTTACAATTGCGCCCACCCCCGAAATGACTCTCGGTGTCAATACTCAGGGCAAAAAAGCAAACAGCAAAAAAATCGGTCTTGCTCTTTGCTTTGGCTGTATTTTCTTCGGCAGTGCCGCTGAAAACGTAATGACCAACTGGATCAGCAGCTATATGGAAGTTGCCATCTCCATTCCCAAAACCTACGGCGACATTCTGGGTATGGCTGTTTTTGCTCTTCTTCTGGGTTTTGCACGCACCCTTTATGCAAAGTTCGGCAAGAACATTTACAAGGTTCTTATGTGCGGCATGGTTACCGCTGTTATCTGCTATCTTACGGCAGGTCTTTCTTCAAACGTATTTCTTGCCTTTTTAGCCTGCATTGTAACAGGCTTTGCAACAAGCCTTCTGTGGCCGGGCACTCTGATTCTTATGGAGGAAAAAATCCCCAACCCCGGTGTTGCGGCATATGCACTTTTGGCGGCAGGCGGAGACTTCGGCGCTTCCATTGCCCCTCAGCTTATGGGCATTGTTGTTGACACGGTAAAGGAAAGCAGTTTCGGCATAAGTCTTGCAGAAAAAATGTCGCTTGCTCCCGATCAAATCGGCATGAAGGCAGGTATGCTTGTAACGTCAGTATTCCCCGTTTTGGGCACTATCGTTTTAATTATTATAGGCAGATATTTTTCAAAGAAAAAATCACAGTAACTGAAAGAGGTTTATTCTATGAAAGCAAATGTCACATTAAAGGACGCGGCTATGAAAAAGCTTTTCCCCTTGGAAAACCACAGGGAAAGCCTTCTTCCTTCAGTCAAAAATTGGAAGCTTGTATGGAACGACGAGTTTGACAGCGAGAGTCTTGACAGAGACAAGTGGGATTTTCGCACATATTTTTGGGGAAAGCTGTCACCTACCTTTCTTGACGGCGGCGAGGGCGTCGAGCTGACGGGCAACAGCACAGTGAGATTGAATATGGTAAAAAAGGACGGAAATTTCTATTCTCCCCATCTTCAGACAGGCTCTCTCACCTATGATTTACCAAAGGACTCCGACGGCTTCTGGCCCTTCGGACAGTACCGCAAGCCCAAGTTTATGCACAAATTCGGCTACTACGAAATAAGATGCCGTCTTCCCAAAAATGACGGCTGGCACGCCGCCTTCTGGCTTCAGTCGCCGTCAATCGGTGCTCATCCTGACGCAAGGCAGTGCGGTGTTGAATGTGACATCATCGAAAACTACCCGATGGCAAAGGAAGGAACGGTTTGCTGCGGCTGCGGCTGGAACGGCTACGGCAAGGACAACAAGTGGTACGGGCACTTTGCTTTTCCCGTCGGCGACGGTATTGACGGTGACGGCTGGCACTACTACGGCGTTGACTGGTCTGAAAAGGGTTACATCTTCTACGCCGACGGCAAAGAGGTTGGACGTCAGATGGAGCCTGATTGTCCTTCATCTCACGTTGAGCAGTTTATTCTCATTTCCACCGAGTGCCACGGCTACAACAGGTGCTTTTCAACTGACACGTGCGAGGACGGCAATACAGGTCTTGCAGGAGATTCAGGCGTTTGGAACGGCAAGCCCGTACCTGAGCTTTTTGATGCGGTTCTGCCTGATTTCTTTGAGGTGGACTTTGTAAGAGTCTACGACGAGGTAAAATAAAAAGTATCAAAATCCGTGCCTTTTTCGGGCACGTTTTTTGTATTGCAAACAAATTGTTTTTCTGTTAAAATGATTATACACAACAGATATCGGAGGAAGTGCCATGAAATCACCGCTTATTACAATGAGTGCTGTTACGGGAAAGCCGAGCCGCAAGGAAATATTTGACTATCTTAAGGGGCTAAAGGACTGCGGCATAGACAGGGCAATGATTTATCCCAGAAGCGGCTGTGAGCTTGACTATCTTGAGGACGAATGGTTTGAGGTTGTCGGCTTTTTTATTGACGGAGCAAAAGAGCTTGATATGCTTCTATGGATTTACGACGACTTCAACTGGCCAAGCGGCGATGCCCACGGCAGAGTAAGCAAAATTCCCGAGTACCGTCTTCGTGCAATATGTACCAAGGGTGAAAAGTGCGGCGAAATCAACTGTTATTCAAAGAACAAGGGCTCACTGTTCGGCGAGGTATATTTTCCCAATCTTCTTGACGACAAGGCGATGGACTACTTTATAGAGTGCACCCACGAGCAGTATTACAAGCGTTTCGGGCAGTATTTCGGCACGATTATAAAAGGCTTTTACACAGACGAGCCGGGTGTGGGCTACTGCTGTACAGATGAGTCAATGCCGTATTACGAAGGAATGGCTGAGGACTATAAGGCTGCCTGCGGCAGAGATTTTGTTGAAGACATGAAAGCAAACCATGAGGATTTTTACAAAATTTCACTAAACCTTGTGGGCAGGCAGTACAGAAAAACCTTTGCTTCAAAGCTTGCAAAATGGTGCGAGGAGCATAATGTGGCTTTGACAGGTCATCTTATGGAGGATACCACACCTCACGGAGCAACAAAACAGTGCGGAGATGCTTTGAAAGCACTTTCGGCTTTTACGATACCGGGCATTGACGAGCTTAGAACAAGATTCAAGGATTTATGTATATACAATCTTCTTGGAACGGTTCAGTATGCACACGGCAAAAACGGTGCTATGGCAGAGCTGTTTGCTCTGGGTCCCTGTGACCTTTCATTTGCAAACAAGAGAAGCATAATCTTTCTTTGTGCCTGCTTCGGTATAAACAATTATTTCCTTGCCACTTCTCCTATTGATATGAGAGGAAATATGCACATTACCGATTATTTCAATCTTTTCACGCCTGACTCTCCCGATTTTCGAGGAACAAGGCTTCTTTCAGAGCAGGCAAAAATAGCAGCACTTATTGCAGAAAAGGACTTTATACCCAAGGTTTATATAAGATATCCTACGGAAATCTGCGCTAAGCATCTTCACGGTAATCTTAACCTTATGCGCTTTTTCAAGCTTGTCAATTACCTTACGTACAATCAGATTCAATGGAAGTATGCAGACGACACCGACGATTTCAAGGATGCACCAACCATTGAATTCACAGACGAGCTTGAGTATCTTATTGACGGCAAAATTGCGACTCTTGAACAGGTGCTTGACTTATTCCGTGTAACACCTGTTATCACAAGACCTGACGGAAGTATTGAGGAAGGCATATTTGTCCGTAAGTTTTCCGACGGCACGACAGTTATTCTTAATCTGTATGCACCGAAAGGCTTTTATCTTGTCAGAGGCAAAAAGGTTTATCTTGATGACAACGAGGTGCTTGTACTTAACGGCGAAGCGGAACAATTCAAGGAAGCCTCAAAGACTTTATGTGACATCAGCTTTGATGTTAAGTACTGCAACGATAATATGATTCGCACAATGTATGTCAACGAGCAGACAAAGGCTGAGGTTGAATGTGAAGAAGACACAGATGTCACCTTTGCAGTAAGAAGCGATGTGAAAGCATCTCTTTGCGGCAAGGAGCTTGAGTGCAACATCATGAACAGCGAAAGGCTGACCTCGGGCTTTAGAAAGCTGTACAGTCTTTCAGACACCGTTGTTCTCAAAAAAGGAATAAGTGCAGTTGAGTCGGAAAATGACAAAAAGTATCTGCCAAGCGTGTTTATAATGGGTGATTTTTCCTGCGAAAGCTTTGGGGGAGATATTTGCAAAACCGTTATAAAGCCCAGAAAGCACCTCTACTGCCCGGGTGACAATTTATCGGATTACGGCAAGGTTGAGCTTACGGCAAAGCTTCATATTCCAAATGATGCCAACGCTTTAGAGCTTGAAGGCGCATCGCTGTACACCGAGGTTTACATTAACGGCGTTTTTGCAGGTGAAAGTATTTATTCACCGTACGTATTCAGGATTGATGAAAAATTCAGAAACGAAACAGTGGAATTAAAAATAGTACAGTATTCAAACATAGGTCCTGTTTTCGGCGATGTGGATTACTACACAGAAAACTCCAAAACCACCAACTGGAAAACTCCTGCGCCTTCCGATGCAAAATACGGCTGTGAAAAAGTATATTTTATAGCTGAATAAAGAAAGAGAACACATTCTTTTTTGGGGAATGTGTTCTTCAGTCTGTTGAAAAAGTATGTTTTTTTCAAGTTTTAGGAAAACCCCCGGCGAGGGTTTTCCTCTTTACCGTCCTTTGAAGGACGGTAAATTCACCTTTCCTGCGCTTTATGAAGCATAAGGAATTTCGCCGTCTGCGGACGGCGAC
>JAZQFS010000004.1:0-52138 GCA_045539625.1 Eubacteriales bacterium
GCCGTCTGCGGACGGCGACCAAGGCTCTGCCTTTGGAAACCGCAAGCCTTTGAAAAGGCTTGACCTAAACTTTCACAATGGTTTTGCGACAAGCTCAAAAGAGCCAGAAGGCTCTTTTTTTACTGTTTAAATACTTCAAGCAGCATTTCAATTCCTCTTGCCGAGCCGCTTCCGTTGGGTTGCCACGGGCTGTAGCGAGGATTAATTGAGCAGTAACGCTCGGACACAACATATTGCTCCGTCATACCGTAGTAGAGCATGGCATCAAGTGTTGCAAGTGCCTTGTCACGCTGTCCGCAGCCGCACCACGCCTTTACCCAGTAGGTTTCGCTTTGCATGGTGTACCACACATCGCCGTAGCCGCCGAAATATGCCTCGTCCCACATACTGCTGCAGCTTGTCATTCTGCCTGTAAGACCTTTTTCAAATTGTCCCCTCTTTACGAAAAAGTTCTCCATCTGCTCCATCATTTTGCTTCCGTACTCAATAAATCCCGTATACAGAAGATAGGGAGCTCCGTCGGTGTAGTAGCTGTAGTTTTCACTGTCTTCAAAGTCCACACCCAGCTCGTGAGGAAGAATGTACATATCGTCGTTTTCGTGACCTTTGTAAAGAGAATCACGGATATTTTCCAAAGTATGCCTGTAATCATCGGTGATTTGTCTTGTTTTTTCGTACTCATCGCTTTGGAATATTTGAAGAGCTTGGCACATTGCTTCAAGTCCCATTACATTATGGCTGTCGGTAAAGGTCCAGAACTGTGCAACGTCAGCCCAGTCGCTTCCCTTTCCCGATGGGAAAATGCCTTCGTAGCCTGCACTTCTTTCCTGTGTACGCATTTTCTGTATCCAGTCACGCATAGCGGTAAGATAGGGCAGGAAGTACTCAAAATCCTTCTTGCTCTTTGTGTATATAAGATGGTTTGACATACCCCATATTACAGAGCCAGTAAAATTGTCCCAGCCTGCATTGCTTTTGATTTTTCCTCTGTCTTCGCCCTCGCTTATAAACCACCGCTTGCAGTAGCAGTCAAGAGCCTGTGCGGTGTAGTCGGAAAGTCCGATTCTGTCAAGGATTGTTATAATCTGAGCACCCTCGTACGGCCAGATAAAACGTCCCACATCTCCTTGTCTGGGTGTTATAAGCTCACTGCCCTTATACCTTGCAAGCATCTGCATACACTGCATTGCAAGGTGGTAGAATACATCGGTGTATTTTTTATCCTCGGTGTTGGGCTTTACCTTGATTTTGCCGAGAATTCCTTGCCATTTTTCAAGGGCTTTCGCCTTTTGACGGCAATAGATTTCTCCGCTTATTTCGTCCACATCACTTTCGGCACGAAGTACGCCGTAAATGTGTTTTTCTTCCTTTGCTTCAAGAGTGAATTGTGCCCTGAAATAGTCGCTTGCTTCAAAGGCATGACCGTTGAAGGATCTGTCAAGCCACTGAAGGTCAACGCCGTCATCGCACGTAAGACGAAGAAAGCCCATATCGCTTTGTGCAAAAAGCTTACCTGCTTCTTTCCACGTACGCTTTAACATAAACCAGTTCTTGCCGTTTGGCTGATAGGGGCTGTAGCTTTCCTGATGCTGGTTAAGCATATACTTTTCCTGTCCCGAACGTGGCATAATGCCGAAAAAGTCGTGTAGGGGACGTTCTGTGGGATTGGAAAGAGTTACTTTAAAATAAATCGTGGGGTTACGTTCAAAATCGCAGAAAGCCTCGCAGGAAACGTCAAAGCCCTCGGAATTTTTCATGGTGTAAACAGGCTGTCCTGCGTTTATCTTTTCAAACTCCGTCTTTTCCATATCGTAAAACTGTGCTTTGTCGCCGTGAAGGAATATTATCCCGACGCCGGGCTGTCCCACATGGGTGCCGTTGTCAAGAAGGGACAGCGACAAAAGCTTGAAATCGGGACACATAAGACAAATGCGCTCCGCAAGCGGCGGATGTAAGTACAGCTTGTTGGTTTTTGGTCTTGCCCAGGGTTCGTTCATGTATATGCACCTCGGTTTCGTTTTTTGTCAAGTCTCAAGCCACTTGCGCTTCAGAATACGCCATATTACCACTACAGCTCTTACAAGATAGTCGATGACACAACCTATATAAAGCCCCATAAAGCCAAGTCCTGACTTTACAAGTAGAAAAGCAATGGGGATTCTTATGAAGTTTGGCGATATTATGTTTATGGCAAGAGAATACTTTATATCGGTACCTGTTTTGAGTACACCGATGCCTGCCTGAAAGGCTGTTGTAAGCGGAATTGTAAGCACTAAAAGCCTGAGTATACCCGCTGATTCCTTGACTACGTCAGCTTCTTTTGCAAAAATTCGCACAAGAACAGGAGAAAATATAAACATAATCACGCCTACAATGAAGGTGAAAAGGGAGGCATACTTATATGAGCCTTTTACCATCTGTGTTGCTGCAGACCTGTCACTGTATTTGTACTTTCCCACAAGAGAGACCATTGCTATTTCAAATCCGCCCGTTACGGTATAAACAAAGCTGATTACGTTGTTTGCCGCCTGATAGCCTGCAAGGACAACGGTTCCTAACATGGTTGTCACCATCTGCATACCGAGGAAGGCAAACTGTATAAGAAATCTTTCAAACATTGCAGGCAAACCGATTTTTGACATAGCCGCAATATCTGAAAAACCAAACCTTACAAATTTCAGTCTGAAGCTTTTATGTTTTCCCGATATGACAATGATGTACTTTACAAAAGCACTCAGCACATATGAGCCTGTATAACAGTATGCTGCACTTGCGTAGTCAAGTCCCAACATGTTAAGACATACAAAGATGGCAATGAGATTTAAAGCATTTGCAAGCAGCGTAACATAGAAGGGTGTTTTTGAATCTCCCGACGCTCTCATAAAAGCTGAACAGGTGTAGTCAATTGCCGCAAAAGGAATTGAGAAAATGCAGATAGAGTAGTATTTTGCGGTGTATACCTTGAGAATCGGCTCTGCATTTGAAAACAGCAGCGAGATGATTCCGTCGGAGAAAAACAGCATACCCACAAGCAGTAAAAAGGCAATTATCATTTCTGACGCAAAGCCTGCAGAGGCATATTCCAACAGCTTCTTTTTATCAGACAGAAATCTTGCACACATAACCGTGATGCCTATTGAAAGACCTGTAAGCAGTGCATCTGTCATTGATACAAGAGTTGTTGACAGCGAGGACGCCGAAAGCTCAATTGCGCCTATCTGCCCAAGAAATGCCGCACCTGCAAGAGTTGACACTTTTGTAAGAAACTGTTCAAGCACCGCCGGCATCGTAAATCGCAAAAGCTCCTTGTCATACAGACGTTTGTCACTTTTTGTCAAAGCCGTATCCATAAAACAGTTTAAAGCTCCTTATCAAAAACGTAGCGCCATACCGAAGGCTTTCCTTCAAGCTCGTCTGCCATATTGATGGCAAGCACGTTCCAGTTTACAAAGCCGGGATTTATGATAGGCTCACGTGTTTCGGGGTTGTAGTATTCGTGAAGGTCGCCTGTCTTTCTTAAGTCATCGCCTAAAAGCGACAGGGTTTTGTCGGCAATAATTTTTGCTTCGTCACGAAGTCCGTAGTTCATAAGACCTCGGAAGGTGGCGTACTGTGCGATAATCCAGATAGGACCAAGCCAGTTTGAGGGATTGCCCGTAGGCTCAAGATTGTACATCTTTTCGTCCTTTGAAAGTGAACGGATACCGCCATGGCTCATATATGTATTTTCGTCAAGCACGTGCTTTGCAAGCTCTTTTGCCTGCTCTTCTGTTGCAATTCCCGTAAGCAGAGGCAGGAAGCTTGACCAGCTTCTTACCTTTATAAACAGTGTGTTCCAGAATACGCCAAGTCCCTTGTGGAACCAGTCATAAGCACGGCATTTGATGTCAACATCAACGCTGTAGAACAGCTTGTCACGGCTGTCGTAGCACTCGTTCTGAACGGCTTCTGAAAGCTTTTCTGCCTTCTGTGCATAAATATCGGCATCATCATCGCCGATATTCCTAAGAAGCTTTGCCATACAGCGAAGCTCATTTACGAGAAATGCGTTAAGATAAATACCAGCTGTTGAAAAACGAGGTCTGCCGAAGGTTGACGGATCATTGTCAACGCCGATCATAACGTCGTCTGCCCAAACATAAAGTCCGCATCTTTCGTTGTAGTAGTACTTGTCGTAGCAGGTAATGTACTTTTTAAGCTGTTCGGCATAAGGCTTTATCCAGTCGTAAGAGCCTGAAAATCCCGACACAAGGCACACCTGCTGGCAAAGGAAAGGCTTGTGCATATTTAAAATTGCACCTTCCTTGTGCTTTTTTATAAGGTAAGGGTTGTCGGAGTTGGGCTCGTGCACCATCATGGGAATATAGCCGTCCTCAAGCTGGAAGGAAAGGAAGTTGAGAACATTGCCTTTGCCGCATTCAATAAGTCTTTCGCGAAAACCTTCGGGGGCAGAGCCGTTTTCTGCAACGTTAATCATTGAATACATTGCCCAGAAGGTATCCCAGTCCCAAAGATTTCCGTCATAAGCGGAGCCGGGATCAACAAAGGGATATTTGTAGTTGCCGTAAGGCTTTTTCATAACCTTGTCAAGCTTTGCAAAAAGATATTCTTCGATAAGCTGTCTGTCTGTTTTGTTGCTCATAATAATCTCCTGTCAGTATGTAATTTTGTAGCTTACGTTTATTACGTGGCTTTGTTTCTTTTGTGTTGTATAGTATGCGTGATACTGAGGCGGCATCTGTACTTTGAACTGCTCGGGCACTCCTTCGTTAAGGTCAACATCGTAAAGCTCGCTTGTTTCAAGCTTGGTAAAGCAGTCTTTGTCGGGGATAATCTCAAGCTTTTTGCCGCATCTTTCTACGGTCAGCAAAAGACCGCTTGCTTCAGGACGTGACAGAAAATGCAGAGGATATGTCACTTCTGTTGGCTCGGAAGCTTCAACCGTGTCGGTAATTTTTAAGCCGTCATCGTCAATTTTTATTGTGCGAAGCCATTTTGTAAGATTTGTTTTTGGGTAAGCACAGCTCAAATCAAGAGTGACGGATTTGTTTTCTTTGTCACACTGTACAATCTTTCCCACACTGTTTAAAATGTTGTCAGAATCGGTGTTCCATATGGGCTGACCTATGCCGTCAATAAGCAAGGCATTGTGTGCCTTGGTGGAACGTGTCCACAAAAAATGATGCTTTGTGCCGTAACCTCTGCCAAAATATCCCGAAGGGCTTACCATACACGTTCCGCCGCAGAACAGAGCGAAAGAGCCTTGGTCTGCGTGTCTGTGACTGTCCGCACCGAAGCGTGAAGCACGTGCAAGAACGCATATATCGTTGTCGCTTTCAATGTCTGTATGAAGCGCCGCAAAGCCGCCGTCGGGGAACACTTCAACATTTTCTGCTTCCTTTGTAAAAGGACTTTCCGCCTTTTCGCAAGGCAGGAACAAATCAAGCAAATGCAGTCGGTAATAATCCTGTTCGGACAGCTTTTTCATTCTTTCTCTTGCAATTTTTCCGCCAAACTTTGAAGCATATACTCTATAGGGATTCTGTGCGAAAAATCCGGGCCATTCCGTGGACTTTGGATGGCTCCAATAACCGTCGCCGAAGGGATGCACCTCGTAGTCGGGATTGCAGAAATGAACAAGAAAGTTTGAAAATCTGTGATAGAACGGTCTGTTCATAAGGCTTTTTCCCGTGTATCTTTCAACCGCTGAGAAGAACGGCAAAAACCACTTTGTATAGCTTGAGCCGTAGAACATACCTTCAGCCCACGAGCCGTCATTTCCGCCGTAGAAGGGGAAAATTCCGCAATATATGTCAAGTGCCGTTTCAAGCCAGCCGATAAGCACCTCGTCCTTGACAACTCCTGTGCCTTTAAGAACAAGAGCCGCCTCGCCAAGATAACCCGGAAGTCTGCCTACGTGGGAGTCCGATGGATTTTGCGCATAGTTTATGGCATCAATTCTATCCTTACATTGCTTTGCGTAGGATGCCACTGATTTAGCTGCATATCTTCTTAAATTTTCATCAAGTAAATCGTACAGTAAATCGAAAACCGACGGCAGACATCTTGCGTTGCTCAGCCCTATCTCATCACCGTAATTGCCGTGAAGACTGCAAGGACCGTCGCTGTTCCAATCGCATATTTCAAGAAAAAGCTCCTTTGCTTTGTTTCCCGCCTCCATATCGCCTGTAAGAGCATAATACAAGCTGAGTGCAACAAGGTCTCTGTCGCATATGTCACGGTACTGTCCGAAATACTCTCTGTAGGGCAGAGCACTTTCGTCACGGTGGAACATGGGACGTGACGGCTTTTCACGCTCAAGTGCCATTTTTACGTTTCTTTCAAGACACTCTAATTCTTTTAAGTGAGTAAGCTTTAAGCCTTCAATATCACCTTTGAAGAACAGGTGTCTCGGTCTCACATCGGGTACGGCATCAAAAACCTCACGTGCCGAAGGTCTGTCAAAAAACAGAGCCCTCTCGGAAAGCGTAAATGAGTACATTTCACGCATAAGTCCGCTGTCTGTCTCAACTGTCCATTTGTATGTACCTGCCGTGAGCTTTGTAATGCTTGTTACATAGTTGACATTGCTGATAAGAGTTTCAATAAGGTTTTCATCCTTGTCGTAGAGGCGTAACGTATAGCTTTTTGCACCGTTTACGGGCACCCATATAAAGGTGACGGGGTTTTCGTAAACAGTCTCGCCGTTTTCGGGAAAGGGAAAATTCTGCCTGTAGCTTGTACGCCGTGTGGGAAACTTTTCCATACTAACCTCCTGCACCTACTTTTTCAGCCAGATGTATTCGCCTGTTTCAGGGTTGATGTGACCTATTTTCTTTGCAGGAACGCCTGCCATGATGGAATACGGCTCGGTGCTTTTTGTAACAACGCTTCCTGCACAGCAAAGTGTGCATTTGCCCATCTTCACGCCTGCCGTTACCGTTACGTTTGAAGCAAGCCAGCAGCCGTCTGCGATAACTATGCTGTCGTCGCCGTCGCCTTCGGTTCTCGCACTGAACCAGCCTGTTTTCGGATCGTACTTGTGATTGCCCGCCGCAACTGTGCAGTGAGGTCCGATAAGCACGTTTTTGCCCAGTGTAACATTGCCGTTTACATAAGAATAAAGCCCTATATAAGTGTTTTCGCCTATTTGGTCTAAAGGACATCTTACGCTTGCACCCATAGCAATTCCCACACCGTCGGCTGTAACGCCCAGTATTTTCGCACGCTTGAAGTTGTATTCGCCTGCATCTGTCATTGTGGTGTATTCGGTAAGCATTTTAAACTGCTCGTCTGTAAATTCAACGTGTCTTGCCATTGCCGTTACCTCATTTTCCGTTTTTTCTTTATTGTACCACTCATTTATATTTTGTCAATGTGAAAAAGTGCTTTTTGTTATAAACGGTATTCAAGAAAGGATTTTATTTCTTCAAGCTTATCCTGTGCGGTCTTTCGTCCTATACTGTATGCTTCCTTCAGCTTTTGAGGATTCTTTTCCGTTCTTCCCACAGGGAGCTTGCAAGGCGGTGCAATTACAAGCACATTACCTTTTTTCTCCTCTTCAAAAACGTACTTTTTCTGACTGTTGTACATATTGTGCCTGTCCGCCATAGCTTCGATGAGTGCGGGGTATTTGCGAAGAAGAAGCTTCATGGCAAAAAGAAGCTTGTTTTTGAGTTTTGTGTAATCCTTCGGCTGAGTCAGAACAACAATGTTTCTGTCATATCCCAGCTTTTGGAAATGCTCTAACGGAATGGAGTCTGTCATACCTCCGTCAAGTAATTTGAGCCCGTCAATTTCAACCACCCTTGAAACAAGAGGCATCGATGCACTTGCTCTCATATACTCAAGGTCACGCTCGTCGCTGTTCATATACCTGTAGTACAGCGGCTTGCCTTTTTCGATGTCGGTGCACACAACAAAAAATTCCATGGGATTTTCAACAAAGGCTTTTACGTCAAAAGCATCAAGCTCAAAAGGAATTTTACGGTAGCAGAAATCGGCACCGTAAAGGTCGCCTGTTTTAAGCAGGGAATAAAAGGAGCAATACCTTTTGTCACGGCAGTATTTTACATTGTATCGTAACGTTCTTCCCGTCTGTTCCGATTTGTAGTTGCACCCGAAGGTCGCACCTGCCGAAACACCTATCATACCGTCTGTTTTTATGCCGTTTTCAAGCAGAACGTCTATGACACCCGCCGTAAAAAGACCGCGCATTGCACCGCCCTCAAGAACAAGTCCTGTCTTCATTTGTGTCACCTCTTTTTACATTATACATCAACCCTGTGTATTTTTCAAGGAATTATTTGTTTTTTGTAATAAATGCTTGTATTATTTACATTTTTATGTTATAACTTATATTGCATAGGTTTAGGCATTTGCAGAGCCTATTGCTGTTATTCCCGACGTTAAAAATCAAGTATTAAGGAGAAGCACCATGAATCTTACAAAAAATCTCATTACCATTGTTGCATTGCTTCTTATGCTGTCTGCCGTATGCTTTGCAGGCGGCTGCGTTTTCGATGATGTTGACGAAGGCGACTGGTATGCAGAGGACGTGCAGAATGCATATACTCTTGGACTTGTTGCAGGTACGGATACATCACTTTTTTCGCCTGAATCACGCATCACCGTGTCACAGGCAATAACCATGGCAAGCCGTGCAAATGCGGTGTATTACGGAAAGAGCATTGATACCTCTTACGAAAAAATGTGGTATGAGCCTTATGTAAAATACGCCGTTGAAAACGGAATTATTGCTTCCGACAGCTTTTCCGATTACGGTGCGCAAGCCACAAGAGCGCAGGTGGCATCGGTGTTTTATCGCTGTCTGCCCAAAGAAAAGTTTGAAAAAATAAACGACATTTCTTCCGTTCCCGATGTTGATGAAAAGGACGGCAGCTATGAGGCTGTTCTTGCACTTTACAACGCAGGTGTTCTTACGGGAAGCGATAAATACGGCACTTTCCGTCCCAAGGACAGCATAACACGTGCCGAAACTGCGGCAATCATCAACCGCACCTTGCTTTCGGAAAACAGAAAGAAATTTGATGTTGAAAAGTATACCGACGACGAAGCATATCTTATGTGCTATTCCGAAAGAGGTCTCAACGGCTTCAAGGAAGGTATCAGCTCAGGCTGGGTTTACGATAACAGAGGAGGTATACCCAAAACAGGCTACGAAAACGATTATAATGCCTTAGTGGACATAAGTGAAACTCAGGGCGTTTCGCTGATAAGAGAATTTAACAATACCGATACAGGCACCGTTGTGCTTGAAACTTCAATCAGATTCATTCCAAGTAATTTCAACGGTGTCGGTATGGAATACAGGAACGGAAAGGACGAGGTTATCTACGGTCTTTATACCCGTGACAACGGCTTTGTTCTTGAAACGTCCGACGGTATTGTAAGACTCACATCGGATGTACATGAAAAAGCAAACTTCGTTTTCCGCATAACCGTTGATATAGACAATAACATAAGCAACACCGTGATAAACGGCGAAGACTTGGGAACATACGGTCTTTGTACCGAGCCCGAGAATACCGATATTCAGTCATTCCGCTTTGTCACAACAGACAGTGATATGCCCGTTGCAAGTCTTAGCAATGTAATTATCACAGCAAATTACGGTATGTACGAAAAATTTGACTTTGCAGCCAACAATGAAATGCCTTACGGCTGGACAGGCGAAAAAGCCGGTTCCTATAACAACGAGCTTAAAATTTCTGCCGATGGCTTTGCAAGTAAAACCTTCAAGCCCGTTTCGGGAATTGTGACGGCAAACGCACAGTTTAATCTGACAGAAGGTCAGGAAATTGAAATCGCCCTTAAGAGCGGAGCAAAAACCGTGTGCACCTTCACAACCGACAGCGATGCTTTCTACTTTGACAAAAAGGCTGTTTATGAGGATTATGTTCACAATCTCTGGTACAGACTGAGAATTGAGGCAGATACAACAGAAGGCAAAGCAAAGGTCTGGATAAACGGCAGAACTGTAGGGGAAGCCGATATTGAAAAGACGGCGTCATACGTTGACGGAATTGTTATTTCCAATAAATCCGACAGCGATGTGTGCTTTGACGTTATCGACGTGTTTGAAAGAAAAATACAGGAGGATTATGTTCCTGTTCCCGTAAAGCCGAAGGGAGAGGAAGACTATCTTATCGGTCTTAACATATGCTCGCTGTGGGTAAACGGAGAGCACTACGGCTGGGCGTGCATTTCGGCATATGATGACAGAGAGCCGGTGCTTGGCTATTATGACGAGGGCAATCCCGAAACTGCCGACTGGGAAATCAAATATATGGTAGAACACGGTATAGATTTTCAGGCGTTCTGCTGGTATGCCGACCAGAGCGATGCGCCCATGAAAAAGATGCACCTGTCTCCTCATCTGTATGACGGCTATATGTACTCACGTTACAGCAATATGATGGATTATTGCCTTATCTGGGAGGCGGCAAATGCGTCCCGTCCCAAAGACCTTGCGGCGTGGAATGAGTATTATGTGCCGTATTTCATCGAAAACTTCTTTAAGGACGAAAGATACGTTGTTATAGACAACAAGCTTTTGCTCAGCATCTTCGGAGCAACACAGCTTTCCGAAAGTGTGGGCGGGCCTGCGGTTGTAAAGTCAATGTTTGACAGTCTTGAAGAGGCAGTTCGTGAACAGCTTGGCTACGACGGCGTTATTTTCCTTGCCTGCGGCTCTGCATCAGATACTCTTGCAGCCATGGGCTTTGACGGCTGTCATGCTTACGGCTGGGGCAACACAGGCTACAAGGTTGACGTTAACAAGAACAGCATTTTGAGAAGTGCTTCCAATAAGAAGATGTACACCGTTCCTACGGCATCGGTAGGCTTTAACAGTATTCCGTGGCACAATATACGTTATCCCTTAATGACTACCGACGATTACAGAACGGTGCACCAATGGATAAGAGACGAATATCTGCCCACTTACTGCACAAAAGGCTCATGGAACGAAAACTTTGTAATGCTTTCCACCTGGAACGAATACGGAGAGGGAACATATATTATGCCCTGCTACGGCAACGGCGAGTTTGGCTTCCTTGATGCCATTCGTGAGGTATATACCGACGAAAAGGCAGACGAAGAGCTTAACCTTATTCCTAACGAAGCACAAAAGAGACGTATTAACAGACTCTATCCTCAGCATCACAGAATATTGAGAAAGAGCGGTTATTATAAGGAAACCGTGGATGAAAGTAATTCTACTGTTACAGGCGGCATTGATTACGCAAAAGATGAAGTAACCTACAGCCGAATCAAGGACGTTTCCGTAACAAGTGAAGGCTTTTATGGTGTAACTAACGGCGACGGTATGGTGACAAAACTGAATCTTGCCGTTGATACCAATAAGGTTACACATCTTGCAGTTACTTTAAAGGGCGTGCTTAATACAAAATGTGAGATATTCTATATTACCGACAAGGATACTCACTGGACGCAGAATAAGAGCAGCAGCTTTATGATTGAAAAATCAGGCTTTAACACATATTATGTTGATATGTCCGCCAATACCCTGTGGAATGATACCGTAACAGCAATCAGAATAGATGTGGGACAGTGTAACACGGGTGAAGGCACAGCCGAGAAAAACGGATTTACCCTTAAAAAGTGCGACTTTATAGCTCCCGAAATTCCGTCAAAGAATATGATTATAAACGGTCAGGAATTTGAAATGCAGCTTCCTTATGTTGAAGGAGAAGATACATTGTTCTTTGCCTTTGATCCCAAGGTGGGCATTGACTTAAGACTGGGAATGTTTATGGACTGGGATTATAAGACAAAGACGCTCACTCTTGACAACGGCATGCACAATGCTGTTTATACGGTGGGAAAAGATATCTGCACCGTTGACGGCAAGACTTATGAGCTTGATAAGCCTGTCGGGGACTTGGACGGACTTCCCCTTATTGATGCGTTGTGGTTGATTGACCATTTTGAATATGATGTTGAACTGAATGAAGAATATGAGCTTGTCATAAATACCTATGAAGAGCCGTTCTTCAGAAGTCAGCAGGAGGCTGTACTTGGCAGATGGGAGTTTGATGCCATCGGCAATAACCTTGGCTGGACAAGCAATAATATGACGCTGTTTACCAACGGCGGTTATATGAATGCCGCAACATTTTCCCAGACCAAGGATCCGATTATAGACTATGGCGGTGAGCTGAATCTTAATGCTTCAAGCTATTCAAAGCTTACGGTAAGATGCAGATACAAGTACGATTCTACTGTAAAAAACAATATGTCAATGTATTTTATAAGCTCTGAGGATACCAATGAGTTTTCCGAGAGCAGAAATCTCAGAATACCGCTTCCAAGCACAGATACTAAGGGTGAATGGATTACGGTTTCCTATAATCTTGCGGATATGTCCACCTGGAAGGGGACAATTACGGACTTGCGTTTTGATCCCTTCTGGACAACGGGCTGGATGGACATTGACTACATCAGATTTGAATAACAGAAAAAGCGATTTGTTTAGAAAGAAGTGTAGATTTTGAACAGAAAAAGCGGCGTTTTGATGCATATTTCCACTCTTCCCGGTGAGTATTCCTGCGGAAGCTTCGGAAAGGAAGCTCTTGATTTTGTGGATTTTCTCTGCCGATGCGGATATTCATATTGGCAGGTGCTTCCATTTTACCTTGTAGATGAAGGCAATTCTCCCTACAAATCATTTTCCGCATTTGCGGGAAATCCGTATTTTGTAGACTTGGAAATTCTTGCACAAAAGGGACTGCTTACGCAGGAAGAGCTTGATTCGGCAAGGCAGAATACACCTTATGAGTGTGAATTTGAAAGGCTGAGAGAGGAAAGACTTGCCCTTCTTAAAAAGGCATCGGACAGGGTAGAGGACAGAACGGAAATAAAGGGCTTTATCAAGGGAGAACCTCATATAGCAAAATTCTGCGAGTTTATGGCACGCAGAGAAAGCAACGGCGAAAAGCCGTGGTATATGTGGGAAAATGACGGAATTGATGCAGAAACGCTGGATTTGTGGCAGTTTGTGCAGTACGAATTTTTCTTTCAGTGGAAAAAGGTAAAAGAGTATGCCAACAGCAAGGGCATAAAGATTATAGGCGATATTCCCATATACGTTGACCTTGACAGTGCAGATGTGTGGAGCAACCGTGAGCAGTATATGCTTGACAAAAAGGGCAGACCTACAAAGGTTGCAGGCGTACCGCCCGATTACTTTTCCGAGGACGGTCAGCTTTGGGGCAATCCTCTGTATGACTGGAAGGAAATGAAAAAAGACGGCTATAAATGGTGGTGCGACAGAATACGCCATATGTCAAAGCTGTTTGACGGCATAAGAATAGACCACTTCAGAGGAATAGAGTCCTTCTGGGCAGTGCCTGCAAAGGCGAAGACGGCAAAGGAAGGCAAATGGATAAAGGGCCCCGGTATGGAGCTTGTGGAAAAGGTGAAGAAAGCGGCAGGCAAGGCAATGATAATTGCAGAGGATCTTGGGGACATTACACCTGAGGTTGAAAAGCTTGTAAAGCAAAGCGGTTTTCCCAGTATGAGAGTATTTCAGTTTGCTTTTCTCGGCGACAAAAACAGTCCGCACCTTCCTCATAACTATATTTCAAACTGCATCAGCTATACAGGTACTCACGATAACAACACTCTTCTCGGGTATCTTTGGGAGCTTGATGACGAAACAAGAAGGCAGATGCTTGAATATTGCGGTCATAAGGGCGAGTGGCAGAGCGGCTGCGAAAGCATTATAAGAACTATGCTCCAAAGTCATTCGGATACCGTGATAATGCCCATACAGGATTTGCTGGGCTACGGAAGCGATACCCGCTTCAATATACCCGGAAAGCCCGACGGAAACTGGCGTTTCAGACTTAAAAGAGAGCAGATTGACTCTATAGATACTGAAAAATTCCTTCGCCTTAATGAGCTGTATTCAAGAACGGCACAGGTAACGGAATAAACTTTTTACAGTTAAGGACAAGATTTTTATGGCAATCAAAAGAATACTGACAATTCAAGATATATCGGGCGTGGGACAGTGCTCTTTGACGGTGGCGCTTCCCGTAATTTCAGCCTGCGGAGTGGAAACGTGCGTGCTTCCCACAGCGGTGCTTTCCACACATACGGGCGGATTTTGCGGCTTTACCTTCCGTGACCTTACGGAGGATATACCCGATATACAAAAGCATTGGAAAAGCGAGGGCATAACCTTTGACGCAATTTATACGGGGTATCTGGGAAGTGCAAAGCAGGTAGAATATGTGCTTGATATTCTGTCAACAATGGGCAATGAAAACAGCGTAAACATAGTGGATCCTGCCATGGCTGACCACGGAAAGCTGTACACGGGCTTTGATTCGGACTTTGTTTCGGCAATGAAAAAGCTTGTGCCTGCGGCAGACTATCTGCTTCCCAACGTAACAGAGGCGTGCTTGCTGACAGATACGCCTTACACGGAAAACCCCGATGAAAAGCTTGTAAAGCAGATGCTGAGTAAGCTTTGCCAAATGGGAGCAAAGAATGTAATTCTCACAGGCAAGGCATTTACTGAGGGCAAAACAGGCACAATTATTTGCAACGGCAAAGAGTTTCAATGCTACGAGCACGAAAAAATGGAAAAGAGCAGCCACGGCACCGGCGATATATACGCCTCGGTGTTTACGGGTGCTCTTATGAGAGGCAAAAGTGTGTTTGAAAGTGCTTCTCTTGCCGCAGATTTTGTGGTGGAATGTATAAAGTGCACCGCAAAAGAGGAAAACCACTGGTACGGTGCACGGTTTGAGCCGTTGCTTCATCTGCTTTATGAAAGACTGGGCTGAAAAGTATAACTAAAAATTAACGGAGCTGTCACAGATGACGGCTCCGTTTTTGTGTATTTCAAAAATATGTAAATGCCTACTCAATTATTCCGTATACCTTCAGCATTTCGGGGATATCAAGTACGGTGTAACCCTTGAATGAGGTGCTTCTTGATATGCCATGTGACTGCTTCGAAAAGGTATCATAGGCTGTGATAAGACGGCTTTTTTCACAAATATCCAGCTTTTCAAATATTTGACGGTAAGCCGATATATCTTCGCCTCTTACCTTTACTATGTTGTATTTGCCTATCAAAAGCTCTTCGCCGTCGTCTGTACCGAATTTGAAGGCGCATAAGCCGTCGCTCATAAGCAAATCGGAAAAATAAAACAGAAGGGAGCAGGCGTTTTCTGCTTTTGGAAAATCAATCCTGTAGGATTGTACAGCATTTTTTACGCTGTTGTCGCTGCCTGTGTCAACCTCTTTTTTCAGCCCGTCGGGGGTTTCAAGATAAAAATATATTTTCTTGTCACGGTTGTGCATTATAAACCTAAGACAAATATCGCCCAAAAGCTGAACGTGTACGTTTGCGCATATTTCGTTTTCGTGTATGACAAAGCCCTGCTCAAGAGTGCTTGTAAGGGGAGCATGACTGCCTTTTTTTAAATACAGCATTTTAACAAATCTCCTTTTTATCTGTAAACGTGAAATCCGTTGCCCACAATCTGCGACGACTCCGAGAAAATTATAAAAGCACCACTGTCAATTTCAAGTATTTTCTTCTGAAATGCGGGAAGCTCACTGTCCTTTAAGGCACACACAAGCATTTTGTTGTTTTTGTTGCGGTATGCACCTACCGTGTCCACCAAAGTCACGCCTCTGGGTGAGGTGGAAACAAGCTTTGATGCAATTTCCTCTCCTTTGTCGGACACCACAAAGGCAAGCTTTGATACGTTGAGCTTGCGGATAAGAGTGTCAACGGTATAGGTTGAAATAACAAGAGTTATAACGCCGTACAAGGTAAGCTCAAGATTGCGGAATGCGATGTAGGAAAAGAATATCACAATGCCGTCAACTATCATAATGAGCTTGCCAATGGGAAGAAATGAAAACTTGTTTTGGAGAAGTCTTCCCAGAATGTCCGTGCCCCCCGTTGAGCCTCCGCTTACAAGGGCAAGGGCTACGCCAAAACCGTATAAAGCACCGCCGAAAACCGAGGCAAGAGCTACATTTTCCGTGATGGGCTCAAGATATGAGAAAACCTGAACGAACAGTGATAAAAGAAGGGAAGCACAGCCTGTAGCAATTATAAAATTTTTTCCTAAAATCTTAAGTCCGATAAGCAGCAAAGCCACGTTGATAACGGCATTTGAAAGACCGGGCTCTATTCCAAATGTGTGAAACAGCAGTGTTGAAACGCCCGAAACTCCGCCGCCTACAATCTTGTTGGGTAGCGTCAGAACGGAAATTGCAAGGCTTGTAAGTAGAATTCCCGCAAGCAGCATTGTAAAATTCTTTATTTTTTCCTTCATTGTTTTTCATCTCCGAAAACTATCTTTACTTCGTCCCGTATTTCCATACCGTCACGTGTTACGTTGCAGTCTACGCACCTTACATTAACGCCATTGTCACGGCACACGATAAGCGCATCGGCAAACTCTTTGTGCATTTCTCTGTTTGGAGTAAAATACAAAACGTCCTTCATTTGTACAACAAAAATTACATAGGCTTCATAGCCGTCCTTTACACACTCACACAGCTCCTGCAGATGCTTGACACCCCGAAGTGTGGGAGCATCGGGAAAAAGCACAACATTGTCCTTTTCCAAGGTTACGCCCTTGACCTCAATAAAGCTTTTGCGGTTTTCCTTTTGGGCGAAAAAGTCAAATCTTGAATTTTTGTAGGTGCTTTCACTTTTGAGAAGGTCGGGGATAAAGCCGAGACCGCCCCCTGCCAGCCACTCGCCAACGGCAAGATTCGGGGCAAATGAGTCCATATTTATAAGCCTGTCGCCTTTGTATACGGCAACAAGGTCATATTTGGTCTTTCGCTGAGGATTTGAGCTTTCTTCAAGAAGCACTCTGCTTTTCGAAAGCAAAAGCTCACGGCATCGCCCTGTATTTTTTACATGGCACACCGTTTCATTGCCGTCTATTTCAACCGTGGCACAGAACCTGTTGGGACGTGTTATAAATGTGCCTTCAACAATTTTGCCGTACTTCAAACAAATACCACCTTTACGGCAGTATTGTAGCATTAAATTGTGAGCATTTCAAGTAGTTATTGAACATTTAACACAAAAACAGCATAATTGAGCACTCCCGCAAGTATTATCCATACGATGTAGGGAAGCTGAAGAAAGCCCGCCACCCTGTTTACACGGTAAAACTTAAGGCTCATGGCAAATACCAGAACAAGCAACAGCAGCAGCCATAAAAAAGAGAAAAGAAAATTTTGCAGATTAAAGAAAATGATACTCCAGAAAAAGTTCACGGCGAGCTGTGAGAAATAAAACAGCATGGCGGGAAAAATGTAGATGCCTTCTTGTTTTCCCGAAATATAAACCTTTGACGCACCTACTGCCATAAGAACGTACAATATTCCCCATACAATGGGAAACACAATCGACGGCGGTGCAAACGGCGGCTTGTTGATGGTGTCGTAAATGTCCATGTTGCCCATGGTGAGAAGTGCCGAAAGACCGCCGACGGCAAGGGTAAAGATGATGAAAAATGCGTATGTTTTGATTTTATTTTTCATAAAACACACCTCCGTTAAGTAGGTTATGCAGAAAAATGATTTGTTATTCCACATCAAATGATGTGTGTTTTTGCACAAAAATAATGGATATGAGTTGTTGCTTTCGATGAAAAAAAGTGACGAAAAGCATATTTCGGTTAAATGGCTTGAATTGTCGGTTTTTTTGTGATAAAGTATAATGTAATTTTTTAAAAAGGAGACAAAACATGAAAAAATTAAGACTTATACCGTTATGTCTTATGCTTTGCGTATGCCTTGCAACACTTGCCTTCGCTTATACTGCAAGCCTTTATAAGGAAGACGGTACAACGCTTATCAAGAGCGTGGAATTTACAAAAGGTTCCATTACCTCCATCCCCGAATTGAAGCACACCGAAACCAAGTACTATCTTGGTTACGTAACTGCTGACGGCAAACAGCTTCATAATTACAATATCCACACCGAGTATGAGGGCGACCTTAAGCTTACCGCAAGAGGACTCACAAGACGTGAAATGGTTCCCGGTGAGAACTTTGTGGAAAACGGCACCTTTGATGAAGACAGCATAAATTGGCTTATTTCCAACGGCACTGCCACAATTGTTGCCGAAAAGGACGGCAACCGTGTGCTGGAATATTCAAGAGGTTCGGCTCATGCTTCAATTCAGCACTACACCAAGTGGGATCCCGGCAGAAAATACCGTGTTTCCTACCGCTATATGATTCCCGAAGGTGCAACTACGGTTAAAAACTCCATAAACCCCAGATACTGGAAGAGTCAGGCTGAAATTGATTCTTACGAAAACGGTGGATATCAGCCCGGTAACAATACTGCAGGAAATAAAGTAGGTGTTGCGGGACAGTGGACAACTCACTCTCTTGATTTTGCCATAAATGCCAACTGTATCTATGACTACAGAATGAGTGCTCTCAGCCTTTATGCCGAACCTATACAGCCTGAAGGTCACGAAGACCGTTTCGGTATCGTTTACTATGACGATATCGAAATTATCCCCTTCCATAAAATCACATACAATCCCAACGGCGGCACACTTACCTCAGGCGGAACGGCTTACCAGCTTGACGGCATATACACCGTTGACTCGTCCATAGTTCCTGCCCGTGAAGGCTACACCTTCCTCGGCTGGGGTAAAACTCCCGATGCTTCCGCAAATGTAGGCGAAATTGAGCTTTCGGGCAAGGACGTAACACTTTATGCAAGATGGCAGGGTGCTGAAAGCCAGCCTGTGTTTATGTATAACTTTGCAAATGATACCAAGGGTATTGCATACGGTGCAATGTCAATAGTTGCAAAGGACGGAGCGGAAGGATATACCTCGGTTACTCTGTATTATGCAGATGCAGAAGGTATTCTTGAAGGCTACACACCTTTAAAGACTCTTGCCATTACCAACGGCGTTGCGACCTACGGCATCAGCGGCAAGCGTGCTTTCCCCATGGAAGCGACAAAGATTTACGTGGTATTTTCTGCCGAAGGTAAGTCTGATTACACATATGTGTATGACATTCCCGAAGACAAGAGAATTACGGAAAGTAAAACTCCCATAGTCAGCTTCTACAGTGCATCTGATGCACATAACGCTGTAAACGATTATAATCTTGACGGCAGAGCTGTTACCTACAACAGAAACAATGCTTTTGCCGATATGGTTGCAAACAAGGCAAATTACGACTTTGTGCTTCTTAACGGTGACAGCGTGTGTCACTCCACAACAGGCGACTATGCAAAGTTTGATGCCTTCAGAAAGCAGTTCAATGACAACGGAATTCCGTTGTTCTTCGGCGTTGGTAACCACGAGTTCCACGTCAGCAAGGACGGCAAAGAAAAGCCTGAGCTTGCAGACGGTAATGAAGAGCTGTTCTTAGAGATTCTTGACCAACAGCAGGCTTATCTTCTGACACAGGGCTTTGAGCTTGACAGAGAGCCCGGCGGCTGGTACTACAGCTTTGAGGTTAACGGAATGAAGTTCATAGTATGTGCGACGCCCTATCCCAACTATGCAACAGATACCTGCGATTACACAATATCGGGCGAACAGCTTAAATGGCTTGACGAACAGCTCTTTGATGCTGAAAAATCCAACAAGCCCGTGTTTGTTTTCTCACACGTTGGTGTCAAAAATTATATTCCTCCCTATAACGAAGGCGGACTTTCAGGCGTAAATGAGCTTGAAGAGGTTCTCAACAGACACGCAAACCTTTTCTTCGGTACTGCTCATACCCATACAAACATAAATGTTGACTGGCATACCGTTGCTGCAGGCAACCAGAAGACACAGTACACTCACTATAACGAAGGAAGCCTTGCGTTTACCTACGAAGATGACGGTAGCGGCAATTATGCTTTGGATGCAAACGGCAAGAAGATTTACGAAACAGACTACTGTATCTGCTACTACATCGAAATTTACAATGATATGGTAGTATTCAAGGGCAGAAAAATTGATGACGAAGCTGACGGCGGAAGCAAGTTTATTTCCCATGCACAGTATCAGATTATGATGCCCGATGCAGGCAAGGAGCTTCCCGACCTTTCACTTGGAAACAGTGTTGCTGACGGTACAGTTCTTACTCCCGTACTCAGCAAAGCATATGAAAGCGGTGTTGCTGCATACAGCTGGTATATTGACGGAAAGGTTGTTTCAAACGAAAACACCTATAAAGTAAGTGTTAACTCTGACACCTGCGGAAAGAGAATTGCTTGCCGTGTTACCTTTGAAGACGGTGCATACGTTTCTGCGGTAACAGACGAAATTCCCGGTTACAAGGTTACATTCGACATTAACGGAGGCACAGGCGGAAGTGCAATGTCCGCACAGGACGTCGTTCCCGATTCTGCGTTTACTCCCAATATGCCTACTCTTGCTCCTACAATGGCAGGACGCTATTTTGCAGGCTGGTCTGTAAACAAGAACGCCGCCGAGCCTGATGCAAGCTTCTTTGCAAATGGCGATATGACTCTTTATGCAGTATGGAAGGCAGGTTATACACTTTCCTATGATGCAAACGGCGGTACAGGCTCCGTTCCCGGTTCTCACGTAGTACCCGAAGGTCTTGCACAGCCATATGCCGCAAAGCCTTTCCCGAAGCTTGAGGGTAAATTCTTTATGGGCTGGGCAGATACAAAGGACGCGACTGCTCCTATGGCTAAAGTAAATGTCAACAGTGATATGACGCTTTATGCCGTATATACAAACGAGCCCAAGTGGTATTTTGATGCAAGCCTTTCAGGCTTTGAGCCTAACAGCATTGCAACAAGCACAACAATTGAGGACGGTGCTCTGGTTACCGTATCTCCCGGCGGAGACCAGTCTTATACATGGAAAAACGGCTCCTTTGCTGCGGCTGATTATCCTTATCTCAGAATAAAAGCCAAGACTACAGGGGCAATTGACGGTGTATTCTATCAGTCTGATGCAGGCGGATTTTCCGAGTCACGTCACTTTGTGTTGAGTCAGGCAACGGTTGTTGCAGAGCTTGACGGTTTTAAGGTTTACGAATTTGATATTCTTAACATTCCTCAGGAAAAGGACAGCTGGTACGGAACAATTTCAGCTCTCAGATATGATTCAGCAAGCAAAGCTGAAACAAGCGTGACGGACTATCTTGTATTTACCGATAAATTAGGTGTATTCAAGGCTGACGTTACCGTTGATGAAGCCAATAAGGCTGTTACTCTTTCCGAAGAAACCGTAAACTGCTCGGCAAGTGCTGCATGGAACGAAACAATTCTCGGCAAGACCGTGACAGTTACCCTCACCCCCGATGAAGGCTATGAGTTTACAACACGTGAGGACGTGCTTGCATTTGCCACAATCAATGGCGAAAAGCCCGACGGTGCGGTTGTGCTCGCAGATGGCAGCGCAAAGATCTGGAAGGGCGAAAGCGGCGGCGTTGAATTCGGCGACGTTTCGGGTGACTGCGTAACTGCAAGCGTAAAGGTTGATGCTAAGGCGTCGGGCAATGATGTGGTAGTTGCAATATACTCAGGTGACACACTTTGCGGTCTTAAGATATTCCACGATGCGGTTATTGACTCAGGCGTAATCGACGTTGTTGCTGAAAACTCGCTTGGCGCAAATGAGGTTAAGGTGTTTGTATTCAGCTCCTTTGATGCGATGAAACCTCTGACAGAGCCGTCAAGTGCGGTTTTAGATTAATATTTACAGAGCTGCTTCTTATGAGGCGGCTCTTTTTTGCCTTGTAGAAATAATAAATTAACCCTTTGTCCTTGAAACGGAAAAGTATGCATTATATAATGTATCTTATAAAGAGATAAGACAATAATATTATTAAACAGGAGGACAGATATGGATAATCAGAAATGGTGGAAGAATATGCAGGATAAATCGGGCTTTTCCGACGATTTTCCTCCCAAAAAGCTTAAAGGAATAGTTACTGCCGTTATAATAATTGCGGCGGCGGCTTTTTTGCTGCTGTCTTCGGTATATACGGTAAACGACAAGCAGCAGGCGGTTGTTACAACCTTCGGAAAGGTGACGAGCGTTGAAGAACCCGGTATTCACTTTAAATTGCCCTTCGGAATCCAGAAGGAACATCACGTTGACGTCAATGTGTACCGCAAGATAGAAATAGGCTACCGTTCAACTCCCGACAGCTACAGCTATGCACAGCCTGAACATTATGCTGCGGGCAAAACAGATGCTGTTTCGGTTGACTCGGAAAGTAAAATGATAAGCGGTGACTATAATATTGTAAACTGCGACTTTTTTGTTGAGTACAAAATTTCAGATCCCGTAAAGTATCTGTATAACTCGGAAAACCCCGATGAAATTCTCAAGAGCCTTGCACAAAGCCACATAAGAAATGTTATCAGCTCTTATGATGTTGAAAGTATTCTTACAACAGGCAAAAGCGAGATTCAGGCAAAAATCAAGGAGGGCATTTCCGAGGAGCTTATAGTTTATGACCTTGGTCTTGTGCTTACCGATATCAAGCTTCAGGACAGCGAGCCTCCCACAGAGCAGGTTAAGGAAGCCTTCAAGGAGGTTGAAACGGCAAAGCAGGATATGGAAACTCTCATAAACAATGCAGAAGCCTACAGAAACTCCGAAATTCCCAAGGCAGAGGCTGAGGCGGACAGACTTTTAAAGGATGCCGAATATCAGAAGCAAAGCAGAATAAACGAAGCAAATATGCAGACTGCAATGTTTAAGGCTCTTTACGAGGGCTATGCACAGAATCCTTCGGTAACCAAAAAGAGAATGTTCTTTGAAACAATTGAAAAGGTGCTCCCCGAAGCAAAGGTATATATCGATACGGCAGAGTCGGGAACACAGAAGCTTCTTCCCATAGAAAGCTTCACACAGAACTAAGGAGGCGGCAGTAATGAAAAAGAAAATAGTTATAACGGTTATTGCCGTAATAGTAATACTTCTGGCGGTTGTTTCATCGGGCTGCTTCTATACGGTACAGCCCAATCAGTATGCAAACACGGTGCGTTTTTCAAAGACGGTAAATACAGTAAGTGAGCCCGGACTTTATTTTAAGATACCTTTTATCGATAACGTGATTTATTTTCCAAAGCAGGTGCTTCTTTATGATATGAAGCCAAGCGATGTGCTTACTGCTGACAGTAAAACCATGCAGGTGGATAACTATGTTACCTGGCGTATAACAGATCCGCTTACCTTCTATAAGACACTGGGCAACATCACCGAAGCCGAAACCCGTATAGATATGCTTACCTACAGTGCAATCCGTACCGAGATGGGCAAGCTTGAACGTGATAAAATCATAAACTCGGACGATTCCAGCAGAGACGATTTTAATAACAATATAATCAATGCTACCGCAGATGCCACAACATCCTACGGCATTGAAATTATGGACATCAAAATCAAGAAGCTTGACCTGCCTTCGGATAACGAGCAGGCGGTTTATACAAGAATGATTTCCGAAAGAAATAAAATAGCCGCCGAATACCGTGCAGACGGCGAAAAGCAGGCAACTCTCATAAAGAATGAGGTTGACAAGACGACGGGTATTACAGTGTCAAACGCCGAGGCTCAGGCGGAAGCAATAAAGGCAGAGGGCGAAAGCGAGTATATGAGAATTTTGTCCGAAGCGTATAACACCCCCGATAAACAAAGCTTTTATGAATTCACACGTGCACTTGATGCACTTAAGGCTTCTCTTTCGGGAGAACAGACAACAATAATTCTTGATAAGGACTCGGCACTTGCCAAGGCTCTTATGAATCCTTAAAATCAATTAAAACGGCTGACCTTCCTCATAACGGGGAAGGCAGTTGTGTGTAAAGGAAAATTATGATTTCAACCTTCTTTAAAGCCCCAAAAGAGGGCACTCTTGAATATAAGGTGAAGAAAACCTTTGAAAATCCTCCCACCCTTGAGTCGGAACGGCTTTTGTTTGTAAAAATCAGCCCCCAACACGCAGAGGATATGTTTGAATATTCCTCGGACGACGATGTGACAAGGTACCTTACCTGGTCAAGCCACGTATCCCTTAAGGAAACCGAAAGATATATAAAGCTTCTTCAGAAAAAATACGCCTCGGGTGTGTTCAATGACTGGGGACTTATATATAAGGAAAACGGAAAGTTTATCGGCACCTGCGGATTTACCTCCTTCGATTATGAGGCAAATACCGCTGAAATAGGGTATGTGCTGTCAAAGCAGTATCACGGAAAAGGTCTTGCGGCGGAGGCGGCGCTGAGAGTTATGCAGTTTGGCATACAGGAGTTTGCACTGTCAGGCTTTTGCGCCAAATGTATGCAGGGCAATGATGCTTCCTTCAGGGTTATGCAGAAATGCGGTATGACTTTAGAGGGGATTTACCGCAACTCAATGTTTATAAAGGGCGAATATAAAACAATTACCGTTTGCAGAGCAGATGCAGACAAGGTGCTTGAGGTTATACGCCAAAGGGAGATGACAGTATGAAAGAGCTGTTGGATTTGTTTTTTACATTTATGAAAATAGGTGCTGTTTCCTTCGGAGGCGGGTATGCCATGCTTCCCATACTTACAAGGGAATTTGTGGATAAACGCGGCTGGGCAACCGATACTGAGCTAAACGATTACTTTGCAATAGGACAGGTGACACCCGGTATTATCGCAGTAAATGTTGCAACCTTTCTCGGTAACAAGAGAAAAGGCATAATTGGCGGTATTGCGGGAACGCTCGGTCTTGTGACGGTGCCTGTAATTATTATTACACTTATTGCGGCACTTCTTACAAACTTTGCCGAAATAGAGGTTGTAAAGCACGCCTTCAACGGAATAAGAGTATGTGTATGCGTGCTTATTCTCAATGCCCTTGTAAGACTGTGGAAAAAGTCGGTGCCCGACGTTTGCGCTTTTGTTATTTTTCTGGTGCTGTTTTTGCTGTCGGCATTCGGCTCATATCTTCCGCTTCCCTTTAAAATCTCGCCTGTTGTGCTTGTTATAGCGGCGGCAGTTGCGGGAATTGTTATTCAAAGCATAAAAGCGGGCAAAAAAGAGAAAGGAGAGGATAAGTAATGAGTGTTCTTCTTGCTCTTTATTTTGAGTTTTTCAAGGTGGGACTTTTCTCGGTAGGCGGCGGACTTGCAACAATTCCTTTTCTTTATGATCTTACAACAAAATACAGCTGGTTTACCTCAGGCGATGTTGCAGATATGATTGCAATTTCCGAGTCCACGCCGGGACCTATCGGTGTAAATATGGCGACCTATGCAGGCTATCAGGCGTTTGGTGTTTTAGGTGGAATTACGGCAACGCTGGGACTTATTTCTCCTGCAATAATAGTTATATTTATTGTTGCAAAAATTCTCAATGCCTTTAAAGAAAACAAGTATGTTAAAAACGCCTTTTACGGACTTCGCCCTGCATCAATAGGACTTATTACGGCGGCAGGCTGGGGCGTTGTTAAAATTGCACTTGTTGATATAGGTAAATTTTCCGAAACAGGAAATATAGCAGATTTGTTTGTGCTGAAGGGAATAATTCTTGCGGCGGTACTTTTTGTACTGCAGAAGGTTTTCAAAAAGCTGCACCCCATTTTCCTTATTGTCATAGCGGCGGCAGCAGGAATTGTTTTCAAAATGTAGAGAAAGTGAAAGGGTAACCGATGATGAAAAAAACATTAAAAATAACGGCAATCACTTTGGTATGTGCACTTGCTTTGTCAAGCCTTGCGGCATTGGGAAGCAGTATTGCAAAGCAGGTTGACATTTATTTTCGCAACATTGTAATCAACATTAACGGAGACGATATTCAGCCGAAAAATGCCGACGGCGAGACGGTTGAGCCATTTATCTATGACGGTACTGTTTATCTTCCCGTGAGAGCTGTGGCTGAGGCTGTGGGTATGGACGTAAGCTGGGACGATAAAACAAGTACCGTAACCTTGAAGGATAAGGTGCAGGACGGTACAGATGTAACAGAAGACGTACCTGAAAAAGACGAAAAGCTGTATAACGGAGTTGAGTTTTATAACGACATTGAAGCAAAGCTGGAAAAGGTAATGCCCAAGGAGGAGCTTGATAAGGAAGTTCTTATGAATATTGAGGGTGTGCCCTTCAGTGCGGCGGCGGTAAGATATGCCGTTCTTGCAAGTGCTTCCTATCACGAAAATCCCGAGGACGAAGAAACAAAGAAGATTATCGAGCAGGAAATTAAGGACTATTTTCTGCTTAATGCGGCAGTTGTTCTTAAGGCAAAAGAGCTTGGCGTCGATGTAAGCGATGAAAAATTCAATAAGGACTATGCCTCCGTTTATAACGAGATGAAGGCTTCCTATGGTGACAGCTTTAAGGAAATTATAGAAACCTATACTTTTCAGACTACATATTATTATTTCCTTAACCAGTATTTTAACGGTCTTTACAATGAGATTTTCGCAAAAGTTATGGAGGATGACGCCTTTTCACAGACCGTTAAGGCAAAAACTCTTGCAGAACTTGAAAATGCCAAAACTCCTTATATAAGAGCAAAGCATCTGCTTGTTGCATTCGGCGAAAACGACAGCGACGTTGAAAAGAAGGAAAAATTCGATAAGGCAACCGAGCTTTACGAAAGAGCAAAGAAGGGCGAGCACTTTGATGCACTTATAAAGGAATATGGCGAAGATCCCGGTATGACAGTAAATGCGGGCGGTTACTACTTCACAACAGGCGAAATGGTAAAGCCCTTCGAGGATACGGCATTTGCGCTTAAAGAAGGAGAAATATCTCAGCCCGTTGAAACGGACTTCGGCTACCACATCATTCAGCGTTTGCCCCTTGATGACGATGCAATAAAGAGCACACAGCAGTATTGGCAGACAGGCTCACAGCTTCTCGATGATATACTCAGACAGCAGACAAAGGAGCTTGAAATCTATTACGCAAGCAACTATGAGGAAAGATGTGCTGATTTCAAGAAATAATCAAACCGTATTAACAGTAACCGCCGTCGTAAGACGGCGGTGCTTTTGTGACAGGCTTTTTTGTTTTGGTGATTATTTTACCAATCGGCACCTGCGGCTTTTCGTTAAATGTGCAAACCGTAGAAATTGCTTTTCACGTATTGACAAAGGAAAAGCATAGGTATATAATACAAAATTGTGAATTTATGTACGAAAGGAATATCTTCTTTTATGAAACAGTTTATGCCTATGTTTTTTACAAGCATGAAAACCTATAGCAAGGGACAGCTTGTAAAGGATGTTATCGCAGGTATTATTGTGGCAGTAGTTGCTCTGCCCTTGTCAATCGCCCTTGCAATTGCATCGGGTGTAGGTCCTGAGATGGGACTTTATACTGCAATTGCCGCAGGCTTTATTATTTCCTTCCTTGGAGGAAGCACCGTTCAGATTGCAGGTCCTACGGCGGCATTTGCAACAATAGTTGCGGGTATCGTTGCCAAAAACGGAGTAAGCGGTCTTGCAGTTGCAACGGTAATGGCAGGTGTTATCCTTATAATTATGGGTATATGCAGTTTCGGCTCTCTTATTAAGTTTATACCCTATACCATCACAACAGGCTTTACTGCAGGTATTGCAGTGACAATTCTTGTAGGTCAGCTAAAGGACTTTTTCGGCGTTACGTATATGAACGGTGAAGCACCTATTGAAACGGTTGAAAAAATTGAAGCACTTGTGCATAACTTTTCTACCTTAAACATCTGGTCGGTTGTGATAGGCGTTGTATGTCTGCTTGTGCTGTTCCTGTTCCCCAAGGTGACTGAGAAAATTCCCGCCTCCCTTATTGCGGTTATAATCGGCGTTGCGGCATACAAGCTTTTGCCTGTCAATATTGTTACAATCGGTGACCTTTATCCCAATATCAAAAGCGGACTTCCGTCCTTTGTAATGCCTGAATTTTCCATGGCAAACATCAGAAATCTTCTTCCCGATGCCGTTACAATTGCGGTACTTGCGGCAATAGAGTCTTTGCTTTCCTGCGTTGTTGCTGACGGTATGGTTAATACAAAGCACCGTTCCAACACCGAGCTTATTGCACAGGGTGCAGGTAATATCGGCTCTGCACTTTTCGGCGGTATTCCCGCAACAGGTGCTATTGCAAGAACGGCGGCAAATGTCAAGAACGGCGGACGAACACCTGTGGCAGGTATGGTACATTCGGTTGTCCTCCTTCTTGTTCTTATTGTGCTTATGCCTTATGCAAAGATGATTCCCATGGCTACAATTGCGGCAATACTTATACACGTTGCCTACAATATGTCTCAGTGGAAGCCTTTCGTAAGACTTGTAAAGACGGCACCCAAGAGCGATATTCTTGTGCTTGTGCTTACCTTTATTCTGACGATTGTGTTTGACCTTGTAATTGCAATTGAATTCGGACTTATCGTAACTGCGGCACTTTTCTTAAAGAGAATGAGCGACGAGAGCAAGGTCAGCAAGTGGAAGGACGCAGAGGACGACAGACACAAGGCTATACCTCAGGGCGTCAGCGTATACGAGCTTTCAGGTCCTATGTTTTTTGCTGTTTCCGAATCCTTGAAGCAGGTTGTGACAGATGACCTTACAAGGTGCGTTGTTCTCAGAATGAGCGGTGTAAACAGCCTTGACGTAAGTGCACTTCAGGAGCTTGAGGCTTTGGTGAATAAGTGCGGAAGAGAAGGCGTTGCGGTTGTATTCTCACATGTACACAGTCAGCCTATGAAGGTTATGGAAAAGGGCGGCTTTGTAAATCTTGTGGGCAAGGATAATTTCTGTGCCAACATCGACGAGGCTCTTGTAAGAGCTTCAGAGCTTGTTAAGTAAATAATGATATCGAGGCTGTCTTGTATAAGGCGGTCTCTTTTTTTTGAAAAAAAGGAAAAAATCGGTTGACTTATCTATTTTGCGTGATATAATTGTTGTATATCGGAGGTATGCAAAATGACACTTAGCAGCTTTCTGTATCAGATTCTTGACGGAGGAAGAAAAGAAAAGGGCTATACCCACAGAGAAAGTCTTGAAATTGCAAGACAGGCAGGCGTAAAGAATGTTGATATAAATGCGCAGATGTTTGACAGCGTGCCTGTGGAAAAGGTAAAGGCTTTGCTTGATGAATTCGGTATGACAATGTGCGTTCATTCCGCAAGAAGCTGTGATTTTACAGATGAAGGTACATATTTGAAATCTCTTGACGTTATGAAAAACGACTTGCTTTGTGCAAAAAAGGGCGGCAGCAAATTTCTTATGGCAGTACCCATGCTACCCGACGATAAGCTCAATTACGACGATAATATTCAAAGAGAGTATTTCTTCAGAATATTCAAAGAGCTTGCCGATTTCGGAGCTGAAAACGGTGTTTGTGTTACCGTTGAAAGCTTTTCAGATCCACGTTTGCCTTATGCAAAAATATCCGATATAAAATGGCTGCTTGACGGAATTGATAACCTGTATTTCAATCTTGATACAGGTAACTTTACCCTTGCAGGCGAGAATGCCGTTGAGGGTGCGAAAGCTTTTATTGACAAGACGGTAAATGTTCATCTGAAGGACGTTGCGGTTGTGGAGAAAAGCTCGATTGTAAGACACGGTGTGTGCTATGACTGCGTTGCACTGGGCGAAGGTTCGGTGGACAACGGTAAAATAATTGATTTGCTTAAAGAGGCAGATTATAGAGGCTATCTTACGGTGGAGGTAAGTGCTCCTCTGTTTGACAGGACAATGAAATCATTGGAATATATAAAGTATCATCTTGGTATGTAAAGGAGCTTTTATATGAAAAAAGTAATTCTTATCTCAATCGACGGTATGCGTCCCGACGGACTTTTACAGTGCGGAAATCCCTTTGTGGAAGAAATGATGAAAATAGGCTCATATACTTTGAATGCAAGAACGGTGTTTCCTTCAATAACCCTTCCTTGCCACCTGTCGCTGTTTCACTCTGTTCCTCCCGAAAGACACGGCACGCTCAGCAATACCTACTCGGTTCCCGTAAGACCTGTTGAGGGACTTTTTGAGGTTGTTGCCTCGGCAAGGGGAAACTGTGCAATGTTCTATAACTGGGATCCCATGCGTCAGGTTGCGGGCTTTATCAGCCTTGCACATTCCGCATATATCAATGCATACTGTGTTGAAAGCTCGGATACCGTCAACACCGACAGAGCACTTGAATGTATAGAAAAATTCGGCTGTGAGTTCGTTTACCTCTATATGGTTGAAACCGATGAAAAGGGCGGTCATGACAACGGCTGGATGAGTGAGGAATACTTAAAGAGAATCAGCATAGCTATAGATAATGTAAAGAGAGTCTATGAAAAGTGCGGCGATAAATACACAATCATTGTAACAGCCGACCACGGCGGACATGACAGAGGTCACGGCACGGACATGGACGAGGATATGACCATTCCCCAGTTCTATATCGGCGAAGATTTTGAAAAGGGCAAGGTGCTTGAAAATGTTTCAATTCTTGATACAGCACCTACCGTTGCGGCGATAATGGGACTTGAAAAGCCAAGAGAATGGGAAGGAAAAAGTATTATCAATAAATAGGAGATAAAATGAAGCTTTTATTTTTAGGAACGGGTGCGGCGGATTATGCCGTAAAGCCCGAAGAACAAATGACGGAAAATGACAGAAGATACTCAAGTATTCTTGTGGACGGTGAATTTTTGCTGGACGCCGCACCACAGTCCTTTGGTTTTGCGCAAAGATGTGAGGTTGATTTTTCAAAAATCAAATTTGTTCTGGTGTCCCACACCCACTATGACCATTACTGCAAAGAGTCTGTTGTGAATTTTGCAAAGCAAAGCGGAAGAAAGCTGAAGCTTTTTTGCCACGAAGATGCTGTTGAACGTCTTGGACTTACAGAAGAAGATCGGCAATATGTTGAGCCTGCGGGCGTGAAAATAATGTCTGCCTTTGAGACGGAAGGCTACAAAATCACGCCTCTTGCCGCCAATCATATTGTTGACGGCTCGCCCGAAGTGCCGCTTCATTATATCATTGAGGACAAGGACGGGAAACGGTACTTTTACGGCTGCGACGGCGGTTGGTTTGTTGCCCTGACGTGGGAATATATGAGAAAGCTGAAATTTGACGGCATGATACTTGAGGCAACCGTAGGCGATAAGGACGGCGACTTCAGACTTGGAACGCACAATTCAATTCCCATGCTCAGACTTATTGTTGCGGCACTTTGGGAAAACAAAATGATAGATGACAATACCCGTCTCATTGCAAGTCATATTGCACGAACGCTTCACGTCAGCCATGAGGATACATCGGAAAAGTTGAAGCAAATAGGAATAGACACGGCTTTTGACGGCTTTGAGGCTGAGTTTTAAATATTATTGATTACATTGCGTGCGAAAATGTAAAAATGATGTAAACAGCCATTGATTTTTTGCGTGCATTATGCTACAATATAAGAAAATAATTATGAGGTGATATACTGTGCAGCAGATACCCGAAAATCCCAAAAAGGGAAGCGGAAAGGCTATGATAATAATTCTCATAGTTCTTTGTGTGCTTGCCGTAATAGCGCTTGCCTGTCTTGTAATAGCAGTTGCGGGATTGGGAAGCAAAGGACCTGAGCTTTTCGGTCAGACGGAAAATGCAGGGCTTATAACAGTCTACAATCCCGAAACGGGAAAGGCTAAAGAGGTTGACCGTGATATGCTTGGCGAATACCTGAAGCTTGGATATGTTACGGATATGTCCGAGGTAAGTGACGGAGCTGAAACCGGGCTTGAGACAGAGGACGGAGTGGTTACTCTTTACAAGCCCGACGGCGAAAGTATAGAGGTTTCAGCAGAGGAAGCTGAAAAATTCCTTAAAGCCGAAGATGAAGAGGATAAATGGTATACCGAGCCTGTTATGTACATTTATAACGTAAAAGGCGATAAAAAGGTTATCAACAAGACCGAGGAAAACGACTACCTTTATCCCAAAACCGTTAACGAAGACGGACAAGAGGTTGACTTAGAGCAGACTCCCGAGGAAAAATGGCACCGCAACCCTGTTGTTATGATGTATTCGGCAAAGGGCAGAACGGTTGTTATCAATGCAGACGAACAGTATGTCAATCAGTACATAGATGCAGGCTGGTACCTTGATCCTGTTACAACTGTTACAAAGCAGGGACAGCCAAACACCGTTGTAAAAATTGCTGAGCTTGACAAGTACCTGGCAGAAGGCTGGACGGAATACGATCCCGATGCTGCCCAGACGGCACAGGTATGCAGCTATTGCGGCTCGGGTAATCATACTACGTCTTCTCACCCCAGATGCCAGTACTGTAACTCAGCTTCCCATACAAGCGCAAACCATCCTTCATGTGCTGTATGCGGATCACGCTCACATACTTCATCGGAACACCCCAAGTGTGCTGTTTGCGGCTCTACTGCTCATACCAAGCACCCTGAGGCGGAGAAATGCTCAATCTGCGGCTCAACAAGCCATAAGACAGCAGGACATCCCAAGTGCTCCTACTGCGGCTCAACAAGCCACACAACACATCCTTCCTGTTCTGTGTGCGGAAGCTACGAGCATACCCAGCATCCCAAGCCGACTTGCGACTATTGCGGTTCAACAAGCCATTCAACCAACGGACATCCTACCTGTTCATGGTGCGGAAGACGTGACCATACGGGTGCTGAGCATGATGCAGTAATTGCGGCAGAGAACGCTGTTACCGTTGGCTGATAATAAAAGCAAGCACATCAAGACCGCCGTTTATCGGCGGTCTGCAGACTGTCGCAAAACCATTATGAAAGTTTAGGTCAAGCCTTTTCAAAGGCTTCCAGTTTCCAAAGACAGCGTCTTTGGTCGACGTCCGCAGACGGCGAAACTCCTTATGCTTCATAAAGCGCAGGAAAGGTGAATTTTTCGTCCTAAAAGGACGAAAAAGAGGAAAACCCTCGCCGGGGGTTTTCCTAAAACGTGAGATAAAACATACTTTTTGGCAGGCTCACCGCCCCGTTATTATTAACGGAGCGGTTTGTCTGTTACAATTATATTCTGTATGTCACTGTGGAAACTCTTGACAATTATTATAACTCTAACCGAAAGAGTATTAATTCAAAGGTCCTACATCGATATAATTTTCCTCTGAATATTCAACACCGCATATGTCAAGAATTTCCGATGCTGCTGCAGAAACGGCTTTATCGGCGGTTCCCACATCCATAATGTCTTTTGCAACATCGCAGGCACTGCGTACGGTTTTTACACCGTAAACATACCTTCCGTCGGAAAGCTTGACATAAGGACGAAACACAATGGGAGTCATAAGACTGAATTTATCCTTGGGAATATTGGTAAGAACCGCAGTATAGTATTCCAAGCCGTCGGAAAGCTCATAAATCTTATGAACTGTTTCATTTTTTGAATATGCTTTTCCTGCTATTATTCTTCCTTTTTCTATAAGCTGTGCATCATACACAAGCTCTCTTACTGTACCATTATCCAAAAATTGAGCATTTGTCACGATAAAGCCATACTCTTCAACCTGAGGGTTAGCACAAAAGCCGTCCAAAACGCTCGCCATAACACGAATTCCCACGGGCTCCTTTATGCGCATTGAGCTTTTATCGTATGCAGTAATAACACCCGACACAAGCTCATCTTCACCAATTACGCCGTCCTTTGAGCAATATACCTTTGTTACGGCAGGCAGATATTTGCCGTCGATAAAGTCTTTTACCGCAACCGAAGCTGTTGACGCCGAAGCACCGTTGCAGGAAATATACAGCTTTGTGTTCTCTGAAGCATTTTTTACGGTGGTATCAAAGCCGTTTTTGTCGGTGATTATTATGCTTGCACCCTTTGTATTCTTAAGTGCTGTTTCCGCTGCATTATCCGAACTCATATTGCTTATGACAATATCCGAAACGCATACTGAACAATCACCGTTTTCCGCATCTATACTGCAAAGCTCTTCAAACCTTACATAATCAAGCGACACAGGAAACATTGTTCCGTCCTCGGGTGCTGCATCAATGTAGATTTCAAAGCCTGTAATTTTCTCACCGAGAGCCGAAGTGTCTGAAACATAGCTGACTTCTTCAATTGTATTGTATGGATATACAAATGTCTTGCTTGAACTTTCATCTTTTACGGTAAGTACAATTGAGGAGGTGCTGTCAAAAAATGCACTTTCCAGTTTAAATACCATAAAGCCCTTGTTTTCAATGTCAAGCCTTGGAGAAACTATACGAACCTTTTCACCTTCCGTACAGATACAGGACAGCTTCCCGTCATGCACCTCTGAGTGAAATCCGCCCGAAATATTAAAGCCGTAGGTATAGCCGAAATACTCATCGTACTCGCCTTCAAATTCAAAGCCTTCCGTCTTTTTCCACACGGCATACACCGTGGTATCGGCGGTTACGTCTACACTTGTTACACATTCTTCCGAATCGGAAGATGTACTCCAGCCGACAAAGGTATAGCAATCACGAAGAGGGCGCTTTTGTGAAAGGGCGGTGATTCCCTTTGCAAAGTCTGTCTTTTCGGGAAGTCCTGTTACCGTATCGGTTGTGTTTGCATCATACGTGACGGAAAATGCCTTGGGTTGACCTGTAACGGTTATTGTAAATGTGTCAAAAACTTCTTCATTATACTTACTTACAGCCGTAACCGTAACCTTGCCGTTATTGACAGCCGTAACCACACCGTTTTCATTTACGGCAGCAACTCTTTCATCATCAACGCTCCAGATTACGTCGTTTGTTGTATCTGACGGGAAGGATACTGCCGTAAGAGTAACCTTTCCTCCCTCTGTCTTAATCTCAGACACGCCTGATATTTGGATTTTTTCGGGAATGTAAACATATACAGGCTCAATATTTGTGCGTATATAGCTTTCTATCAGGTTAAACTGTGTTTTTGAAACCTCGTCCATACCCTTATCTCCCCAATGTGCGGCAACACCGGGCTGCGGAGGCGTTTTATCAAGCCATTCGGGAGCAAGGTTGGTGGGATCCTCCGCTATTCGGTAGTGATTCAAAAGGAATATTTTTCCCGAGTCCTTATAGTGCTCACCCAATGCCTCCATAGCCTTTTCGATAAAACCTCTGTGTCCCAGATGGCAATATCCCGAGCACACTATTGCCTGCGGAACGTTTTTATACACCATATCATAAATCTGTGTATACGCATTCACTATACAATCATGGCTTGCACCTGATCTGAGATTTCCCGTATTATCCGCCATTACAATATTGGGCTGTAATCTCTTGACTGCTCTTTCAAGATCGGTAAAGGCGCTGTCACTTGAATAATTTGTATTCGGATTAGTGTCGGAGGAAACAGCCGCATCAAAACGTGAGCCTGTTGCCACAATTTCAAAATTCACCTTTGAGGGATAGAAGGTCTCTTCAAGACGTGCAACAAGTCTGTGAACATAGTCCTTATCCTCACTTGTTGCCGCCATACCCCAGTTTCCTGTCCATTCAAGTGCGGCATACGGTCCGTGCTTTGTTACGGACGCACCCCAGAAAAGCACTCGCAGGTCATACACCATCTGCTTTTCACGCTGTCCGGAAATTGTCATGCTGAAGCTGTCACAGTTTTCTTCATTCTTGCTGTCACAAGCAGTTACGGTGATTGTACCGTTTGTCACAGGCGTAATTTCTGCAATTGTGTTATCCATCTGATTTATAAATACACATGACGAATCGGATACTTTCCACACAAGCTCTCCGCCTGATGCTTTATTTGTGAAAAGACAAGCCTTGGCTGTACCCTTATCCATATCTATGGCATAGGTCACGTATTTTTCTCCTGTGGGATCAAGAGTCGGCTTCCCCTGTGAAATTGTCTTCCAGTTTGTTTCGGGCGTATAGTAACGAATCTGAAGCGGAATGGAATACTCACATTTTACTGTCAAAAGCAAATATTTATATACCGAAGTATCAACATCTCCGTGTGATGAGATTCTCATAAATCCGTCGGTATGATAGGTGACATTTCCGTTTCCGTCATCCGTCTTTATTACTTTATTGTCCCTGATAAATTTATACGCCTTTTCCGTTTCATCATAGTATGAATTCAGGTGATTGCCTTCAAACTTATGTGCCGACATATCAACCTCATCATGCACAACCTCAACATCGGGATAGTCAACATATCGGGAAAGAATATAAAGTGCTTCTTGTGCAGAGTCCGAAGCAGTACAAAGTATTTTTGCCATACCCTCTTTTTTAGAGGTAACCGTGGCTGTTCCGTCCTTATTGTCGGTAAGCGTAACAAACTCTTCACCGTCTGCTACGGAGTATGATACGGTTATATTCTCTGTACCGTTTCTGTTCTCCAAGCTTGCTCTGACAGTAGTCGATTCGCCCTCGCCGTCAAGAAGGTTTACGTCGGCACTTACCGTTATATATGTTGAGTTGTCATATACAGCATTGATACATAATTCTGTCACGGTGTTTGTATCGAACTCACGTGTTTTTACAATGACTGCTTATATTCTGTATTGCTTATAATTTTTAATTCTGAAGAAAGTAACCATATTGTTATCATGTTGGCTGTTTGGAGCATTAGTCGCTGTTCTCGAAACCACGATTATATCATCTCCGTCAAAGGTGAAATCCGGATATGAGTATGCGGTTTTGTTCATACCGTGCTTTCTGTCTTCACGGGCATCGGCAATTGTCAGAGCATCGACCCAGTTGATACAATCCTTTGAAACCGCAAGATTGAGAATTCCGCGTCCGTAATAATCTTCGGTGTATTTGTTGCAGAGCGCAAAGTAGCAGTCGCCGTCGGGTTCGTGGTATACCACAAATTTGTTGCGGATACCGACGGGCATATCGATAACTCTGTCAAATTTTAACGGAGCTTCGAGGTTGCTTGGGTCGCTTCTGACAAGCATAGCACGATTGTATTCAAGTTTTGACATATAAAGCGGATCGATTCTGAGAAGCACTCCCACAACTCCGTCAGGCAGTACCACGGGATTTCCTTCAATGGCGGTGGTAACAGCCGACTTCGGCATACCTTCGGCGTTCTTGTTTACAGGTGCAGGCTCGGTGAAAATCCAGTTGTCGGCCTTCATAAGATCATCATTTGCATCTATTGAAAGCAGACAGTGGTAAAATGTCTGGAATTTCCATGCGCCGTATTCAAAGGTCGCATAAAGTCTGCCGTTATGTTCGATTACGGGAACTGTGGCATGATGACCGCCGAAGTCACCGTGCACGCCGTGTACGATGTGTGTCGGAACCGACCAGGTTTCGCCTTCATCCTCGGAGCAGCCGATCACTACATCGCCGTAAACTCCGGCGCAGGCAAGCATATACAATTTATCTCTGTGAACAAATAGCTTTCCCCAGAAGCATGGTGACAGCTCTGTTACGTAATGCCAGCTTTCACCGCCGTCCTCGGACTTGAAGATAATTGTGAGATTTTCACCGTCGCCGCCCATGTGTAAGTCCATTGAACAGATCAGCTTTCCCGATGGCAGCTTGACAATGCAGGGACTGCCGAGAAATTTTCCGGAATGTTTATAAAAATCATCTTGCGGGTGCAGATAATTTACCACTGTCCCCAATGACTTTCCGGTTCTTACAAGACGGGTTGCGGAACGTTCTGACATATCACTGCGCCATACGGTAAATTCATAATCGCAGCAGTCAACGAGTCCTTCAACTTTGAAAACGCTGTCTGTCAGCGGAAATTCAATCGGAGTTTCATAGCTTTCGTATTTATGAACTATTACTTTGTGATCGCCGTCGGAACCGCGATCCATCCATTCAAATTTGAATCCGCCTTCAAACGGTGCTATTGAGCAGATGTACGGTGCAAATTTTCTGTTTGTTTCGGTTAAACGTGTGAATGGTGTTTGATTCCAATGTGATAATCCTTTCATATAAAATTCCTCGCTTTATAATAAAATTAGCTGAATAGGTTTTGTTCTCTGAATTGTAGGACAAATATTACTCGAGCATTTGTATTGTATCATACAGCAATGTGTTTGTCAATACATATAAACGTAACCGCCAAATAACCCTCGTCCATCAAAAAAAGAGGAAAACCCTCGTCGGGGGTTTTCCTAAAACGTGAGATAAAACATACTTTTTGGCAGGCTCGGACGATGAGGTCATCGTCGCTTACAAATATTCATACATTTTTATATAATTCAGGCTGTATCATTTGTTTTGATACAGCCCTTTTCTTATATAATCTGCCAAAATCACTTTATGAGTTCCAGATATTTTTCACACTCTTCACGAGTAATTCTGCTTCCCTCGTTGTACTTTTCAACAAGCTCGCCGTCTGTTCCCTTGAAAAACTCCTCCTTGGCGTCCATCTTTTTCTGGCGGTTGAGCACCCACGCTATCTGCTGGGTACGGATACCGTCATATGCACTCGGCACGTGCTTTTTCAGATATGCACCAAGGTCATTGAACACCTCGTTCCACGCCATATAATGCTCGTATGACATACTGTCCTTTTCGGACTTTGAGGTAAGCTTTGCAAAGGCTGCGTTATACTTTTCGTCAAGTCTTGTCATTCTGTCGGAATACTGCTCTTTTATGCCGTAACGCTTGAAGGTCATTTTAACGGAGTCGGGATGATCCTTGATGTCACTGTAGGTAAATTCGGTAACAGTCAGGGTATTGTCGTCCTTGAAAATAACTTCAAATCTTGTGTTTCCGTCACCTGACGCAAATTTCAGATGCTTTACCTCGGTTTCCGAAACAACCGCATCGGTAATTGTCTTTTCTTCCCCGCCCATTTCAAAATAATAATCTGCTCCAAGATATGGCACGCCGTTTTCGTCCTGCGCTTCGTCAAAGACAATTGTGGAATAAATGCCGTCTTCCTCAGCCTTATAAACCTTACCGTCCTTTTCAAGCACCGTCAGCTTCCATGCACCCAGCGCATCAGCTTCGGAATATTCGCTTCCGTATACGGGACGCTCCGCACTTTCCATTCGCAGTATACATTCAAAGGCTTCAAAGTAGATTACTCCGTCCTCAAGCTTTGCAAAAAACTCGTTTCCCCAATCCTCCTTATCCTGATTTACAAGGTGGATTGTCTCGCCGTCATCTGTCCAGTTATAATGCTTGGTATAAATGTATTCGCTGTTTTCAACATCTCTGAAAAGTGCCGTTCCGTCGGTGTCAAAGTAAAGGTCGGCAAAGCGGTTTTCTTGTTTATTGTCGCCTGTCCATTCTATTACATCATCTCCCTTGCCGTATGCAATATGTCCCGTTGCAACCCAGTATGTGCCGACAAGGCGGTTGCTCTGATTTACGGGAGCATCGGGCAAGGTTTCGTTTTCGTTGTTCTCATCTTCGTTCTTTTGCGTGTCCTGAGTTTTATCCTCCGACGGCTGCTGTACTGCGATTTCTTCTTTATTTTCAGCCTCGCTTTTTTTACAGCCTGAAAAAGATGTCAGTGCAAGGGTGAGAGCAGCAAGTATTATCAAAAGCTTTTTCATTTTATTATCCCCCTTTGTAAGGTTTTTTTCTTATTATGTTCCGCCTTTATTGTACACTATATGTGCTTGCCTTTCACAGGGGTTATACATAACTTTTTTGTGAACAAATATACGGAAGCATTATTTTTTTCAAAAACCTCTTGACAAATCGTGTCTACAAGTGTAGAATAATTACAGACTACAAATGTAGACGTAAAATTTTGAAGTCTGAAAGGAACAGTAAAATGAGAAAGAACAACACCGAGCTCAGCGATGCCGAGCTTGAAATAATGAACGTAATATGGGACAGCCGCGGCGAAATATCTTCTGCCGAAATTCTTAAAAGCGAGGTGTGCCGTGATTGGAAAAGAACAACCGTCAGCACTTTTCTTTCACGTCTTGTTGAAAAGGGTGCGGTAAATGTAAGAAAAGAAGGAGCGGTTTGCCTGTACTCTGCCCTGCTTGACAGAAGCGAATACAGACAGAAAAAAACCGACAGCTTTATAAAAAGCTTTTACAGCGGCTCGGCAAAGCAGCTTGCAATAAGTCTGCTTGGAAGCAAAAAGCTTTCAAAAGAGGACATTGACGAGCTTCGCAAAATGTTTTTGGGGGAAGAATGAGGCAATGCTCGGTATACTTTTTGTAAAACTTTTCTTTGCCTCCATTACGGGAACTGCAGTATTTTGTGTACTGCTTTTACTGACACGTCTGTTTTTCTCCGTGTCTTATTCATCTGCAAGGTATTACGGTCTTGTTTTGGCACTTATTGTGACCTTACTGCCGATAAGCTTTGATTTACATTTTGCAACGCCGTCCGAAAACACAACAGACAAGGTACAAACTGCAATTTTGTACGAGGATACGTCAAATGTGAGCACAGGCGGCGAAGAGCAAGACACGGCAAACAAAGGCTCCGCTCATATGTCAGAGTATGCTGCAAAAATTGCAGAAGCGGTAAGTCTTCCGTGGCTGACAATATGTGTGCTTTTATTTATTGCAAGGCTGACAGCGGCTTTTGTCTTTTCTGCAAGGCTGAAAAAGGACGGTGCAGAGCTTAACCTTGAAGGCATCCCAAAGAGTATTACGGTTATGGAAAGCGGTTATATTACATCGCCCACGCTGATTTACGGCGTAAAGCCCGTAATATATCTTCCTGCAGGCGGATATTGCAAGGACGAGCTTGAAAGTGCGCTTGCCCACGAGCTCACCCACATAAAACGCAAGGATATTATTGTAAAATACATCATGCTTATTGCAAAATGCCTGCACTTTTACAATCCCTTTATTTACCTTATGTGCCGTGAAATTGAAAGGGAGTGTGAAATATCCTGCGACAGCCGTACGGTAGAGGGCTTTGACACCGAAAGGCGGAAAAAATACGTATCGGATGTTCTTTCTCTTGCAGGCAAGGCTGTGAAAAAACACGCTCTTTCCTTCGGCATTTCAAGCGGCGGAAAAGAGCTTGAAAGGAGATTTAACGTGATACTTAAAAATCAATCAATGACGAAAAGAAAAAAAGCAATTATCATTACGGTATGTGCCGTGTGTGCATTGGTTTTAATTCTTACAGGCGGTGTTATGGCAGGAAAAGCCGACTTTTTTGCAAAAAACAAAGACGAAGCGGCAGATGAGCACTTTTCTTCCTCATTGTCCGAAGAAGAAAAAGACGGCGAAGGCGGCGGCAGTCTTTTACCCGCTGCAAGCACCTCCGAAAAAAACAGCTTACAAAGCACAAGTACGTCAGATGACGGTGCCGAAGACGGTGACAACGCAAAGCCGCATTTTTTTGCCGTTACAATATCGGCTCCTCTTGACAAGCTTGATATTTCTCACGGCTACGACAATGACCACAGGGCGGTTGACTTCAAAGCACCGTCAGGCACGCCCGTTTATTCGGGCTTTGACGGCACCGTGACAGACTGCGGCTACAATGCACAGGACGGCAATTTTATAATTATTTCCGACGGCAAAAGCACAAGTCTTGAATACAAGCATCTTTCCGAAATACTCGTCACCTTGTCCGAGAAAGTATCAAAAGGCGGCGTTATAGGCAAGGTCGGCACAACAGGAAGATCTACAGGACCGCACCTTCACTTTGAAGTAAAAATCAACGGCAAAAACATAAACCCCGAGCATCTTTGGAAATAGCTCACATCTGTCTCTGCTCTTTCGGGCAGAGACTTTTTTATACAAAAAAACAGGCTGTACCGACCAATCGGTACAACCTGAGAAAAACTATTCAAGAATATTTGTTGTTATATAATCAACGCCGTTGGCAATAACATGCTGTGCAACCTCGGGCTTATCAACCGTCCACACGTTAACCTCAAGACCGAGAGAATGTACCTTATTCACAAACTCCCGTGATGCAAGGTCGTAATAAACATCGGCATCAAAGCGGTACTTTTTGAGTGTATCAAAAACATCCTCCTCCATTCTGTCAAAAAGGTACTGTATTTTTGCACCGGGAAGAAGCTCACGCAGTACAATCAGGTTTTCCAAAGCAAAGGAAATGAATATGACGCCGTCTATGTAATCAAGCTTTTTGATTTCCCTGACGGCTTTTTCGATATCCGCTCTTTTAAAGGGATTTTTCAGCTCAAGCACGGCGGTTTTTCCGTACTTTTTGCATATTGAAATATATTCGCAAAGCCTTGGAATACGCAAGTCTGTTCTGACGGTGCTGTCGGTGTTGTCAAGAATAATTTCGGTCAGCTCTTTAAAGCTGCTCTTTTCAACATTTACGTCCTGCTTTGCCACAGAGCCTGTGCTTTCATCGTGAATTACTGCAAATTCTCCGTCGGCTGTTACGTGAATATCCGTTTCTATTCCGAAATATGAGCGGTTTCCTGCCGCAACAAATGCTGAATTGGTATTCTGTCTTTCAAGTCCCGAAAGTCCTCTGTGGGCAATAATTTTTACGTTACCCTTATCCGTTATTTTAATTGTATCTGCTGCCATCTGCTTTGCCTCCTTATTTCTTGCCGTTTTATGCATTTATTCTCACGCAACAATCAATATACGCTTTTCCTCCTCGTTCCAATCCACCTCAAAGCCCACAAGTGACGCTATTTCTCTTAATGTAAAGTAGTTGCTTCCGTCAATTTTATATGCCCGAAGCTCTACGGGTGTATCATTGAGAATTGCCTTTTCCGCTTTGAGCTTTACCGCCCTGTCAACAGTACCGAGGCTCTCGTTTTCGCCTCCCACAGGTGTATACTGCGTGCCTGTTCTGATTACTATTGTTCCTTCTTGGCTGTTCCAGTCAACGGCAAAATTACTGTCTGTTCCTGTCAGCAAATATGCAAGGTCTCTTATTTTATAATAGTTACTGCCGTCGATATTATATCCGAAAAGCCTTGTTATTTTGCCGTTAAGGTCAATTTCCGTTTCCTTGGGGATTGCAACCTCCCCTCGGTGAGCGCCTCTCGGTATGGGATAGCCCTTTTCGGACGGCATTATCCAACCTGTCTTGAAATCAAAGCCTTTAAAGCTCTCGTGGTTTGTCATCTCTTCATGGGAAAGCATTTTATAGTCGGCAAGGTCAAAGCCTTGCTCTGCCTTATCGGTATATCTTCCGTACCGATGGCTTCCTTCAAGATAATAGCAGTTCTTTGTAGGACAGGTGGAAACACCGATAACACTTCCGCTGTTAAAGGGCGAGGCGGATACATATCCTGCGTTATAGCAGTTATCCACCACAGCTTCGGGCACATTCAACGCAACAGTACCCGCTATTCCTCCGCTGAAAGCAACAATGTTTACAAGGTTTCCCAAATTTGCACAGTTATATATATAGGAGGCTCTTCCCACAATTCCTGCCATTTCGGTAGAGCCGCTGACCATGGGCGAGCCGTTGATATCTCCGTAATTGATACAGCCCTCAACCGTTCCGTTGTTTACACCTGCTATTCCGCCAAACCTCATAACGCCCACCAGAATATCTCCGTCCACAACATTGATGCTGCCGCTGTTGATACAGTTCCTTATATCGCCTGCAGTATGCTGTCCCACAATACCGCCGACTCTTGCCTCGGCTGCGTAAATGTGTCCGTTATTTGTACAGCCCTCCATATTACCCACAAAAACGCCCGCAATTCCACCCACACCGCCAAGTCCGCTTATAATACTGTTATTGGTGCAGTTTCTTATTGAGTCGGTTTTGGACTTTCTGAAGGAGGAATTGAGTATTCCGCCCTTTGCAAGATATCTGTACTCGCCTCTGTCGGTTGCGCTGTAGCCTCCCACAATGCTGTCATAAAGTACAGGCACGTTATTTATGCAGTTTTCAATTATCACCGTACCCTCATTTTCGGCAAACGCTTCGAGGTACAGATTCTCGATTATTCCTTCTCGGCTATGTTCTTCCATTTGGCTTCCGTCCTCACCGATGTGTACCTTCGGGCTGTTCTCAAGTCCGCTTACAGTAACAACTGCATCGTTGCTTGCTGTAACATTCAATATCATTGCCTCTATGGAATTTTCAACGGTACAGTCCTTTACCGTAAGCTCAGAGCCGTTTGTGGCAAAAAGGTTGGTGATAAGTCTTGTTATGCTTCCTCTTGGATTTACAACATGGCAGTTTTCCACAGAGCCGTTTTCGCCGTCACAGGAAAAACCGTTTACAAGAACGGCGGTATGAAGTCCTTCTGAAATTCCCATTGACAGGTAGCTGTCCGACAAGGTCAGATTTTTTATGCTTCCGTTTTTCACTTTTCCGAAAAAGCCCGTACACCTGTTATAGTCGGCAACAATTGGCTTAAAACCGTACACCGTATGTCCTGCGCCGTCAAAATGCCCCTCAAAGGCAACCTCGTCCCAGCCTATGGGAAAGTAGGTTTTCCATTCCTTTATTGGCTTTGCAACGTCGTTTAGATAAAGGTCATTATCAAGACGGAAGTGCTTTCCCTTATAGCTGTACTCGGAACGGAAAACCGTATCCGACAAAAATTCAAGGTCTTCAATCTCGTCTATTATGTACGGATCATCTTGTGTACCCGAGCCCTTGTCAAACTGAACGTAATACCACTTTTCCATATTTGCTTTGATAAGCTCAAGGTCAACTGCCCCGTGGCAGAAAAATGACATCAATACCGTCAGCAGCAAAAACACTGCCATATTGCAAATTATTCTTTTCATATTCACCATTCTCTTAACTAAATATATATTTTAACTTCTTTATGTGCAGCATAACGGCGGAATTACGGCAAAGGCAATTCCCAAAACCCGCCTTTAACGGACTAAGTATATCATATTGCACTTTAATTTACAATATAAAATCTTACTTTTTTGAAAGTTGCATAAAAAATTTTTTCTAATTTGTGCAACTCTACAAAAAAACGGTTTTCCGCCTTATTATTGGTTTAAAACGCCGAAAATCGGTTGACAAAAGCTTTGTGTTAATGTATAATATTACCATAGTTATCGGGGCGGTATTTACACATAAATGTCGTCCCTCATATATTTATAAATCAATTAAAAGGAGACAAAACCATGAAGAAAACCATATCATTAGTTCTTGCTTTGCTTATGGTTCTTTCAACAGTAAGCTTTGCAGCTCCTGCAATGGTTTCAACCGTTGAAACAGTTGCGGAGGTTACACAGGAAACAGTTCCCGAAGAGGAAGCTGTTCTTGAATCGGAAAGCACATGGTCACACGAAGTATACGGCGATCTGCTTTATGACATTGACTTTGAAAGCGGTGCAGACTATGTCCGCGGCTCAAAGATTACAAGCCAAGGTAGGGTTAACCCCAATTACGACGGCAGTGACAACTGGACAACGTCAGTTGAAAGCTATGATAATGGCGCCTGTACAATCGTTGCCGATACAACAAGCGGCAACCGTTACCTCACCTTCAAAAACGGTACAAGTAAGTGGCCTCAGTTCCAGACAAATACACCCAAGACCTTTGCAGGAGCGGGTTACTATACCCTTATGGCTGACGTAATGTACAACCAGCCCGGTACATCAGGCGCGAATTTCGACCTGTATAACTTCAACTGCAGATATGAATATTACCTTGCAGGAGATTCAAACGCGCACCGTGACGATGACAACAATTCTCAGGCAGGCTGCGGCACTATAAACAGCGATAACGTGCAGGGCGGAACATGGGCTGACGGCGTGTGGAAAACTGCTGTGGGCAAGACAAGCTACACCAAGGTTAAACCCGAAGGCTCATCCGTTACCGGTCTTTATTCAATTCTCCATACCTTCAATATGTCTGTCTCCGCTACTACAAAGAGCGTTGACACCTTTGCAATCGATAATGTAAAGATGTATTACAAGCCCTTCAATGCAGAGGTTAAAATCCTCGGCGGCAACAATACCGTTGCAGGCGACCAGATTATTTCCATTCCTCTTGCGGCAGACCAAGACAATGTATTCACCAAGAGTGAAATTATGTCTAAAGTTCTTGACCACGGCAATATGCGTCTTGTTGACCTCACTCTTGAAAACGGTACTGCTTTTGAGTCCATCAACGTTCTTGAGGTTTCAACACTAAAGGCTGTTTGGGAAGAATATGACAAGACATACATCAGCTTTGACTTTAACAACGAAGAAGAATTCAAGCAGTTCCTCTTTATGGCGCAAGGTCAGGTTGACAGCAACCCCAAAACTACAACAGTTGAAGGCAATGTAACAGGCTCCGCCTACTCAAATGATAACGCACTCATAAATAACGGCACTTACGTAACCGTTAAGTACGGCGTTAAGGATTCCGACGGCAAGCCTGTTGACACAGGTATTTTTGACTCCAACTGGACACTTAAGCCTGTTTCAGGCGGTTCCAACAAGGCGGTTATTTCCGATGTAGGCGCTATCCAGATGAGATTCAGATTAAGAAATCCCAGACTCACAAACGGAAGCTACGTTTACAGAAGCAATAATACCAAGAATACAAATGCAACATACACTCCTAACCTCCAGTTTGACCTGTTCTTCTCCCTTGACGAAGGCGACGGTGTAACCTTCCCCGGTCTTACCAGCAGCAGACAGAAGGCGGTTTACGGCGCCGTTCCCATGGCAAATATTGCCAACAAGTGGGTTACAGCGTACTTCGACCTTACAACACTTAAAGGCAAGCAGTATGATTCAACAAACAAAAAGTTCCTTGACGGAACAAGCGTTGAATACTGGAATAACGCATCTTATCTCAGAACTCTCAGAATTGACCCGTCCGACGGACTTTGGGCAGGTACGGAATTTGACATCGACTATATTCACTTTATCGAAAGAGATGACCTTATAGAATATAATGCAGATGTTTACTTCCTCAACAACGGCATCAGGACTCCTATCACAGGCAATATGTCGGATGTTGACTACCGCTACAACAGCGTTCTCTGCTTTGACTTTGACAGAGATTTGGGACTTACGGCAGATGAATTTTATGCACAGCTTGTAACCCTCGGCTTTACAGACGGTGTTTACAATGCAGCCGCTGAATATGACGAAGAAAACTACATCTATACATTGTATGCAGGCAAGAGCCTTGTGGGTAAGACAATTTCATTCCCAAATGCAATTGTTAAGACCGAAGATGGAAGAGTTAAGATTGACACCGATGCAAACGGCAGGACAATCAAGTTTGCAGCCAAGAAGGCGTTTGATGACGGTGAAAACCTTATTCCTAACGGTGACTTCTCCGTTCCTTACTATAACAGCTTTGACATTGTTCATACAGGTGCTTTTGAAACAGCTATCAATTCCAATGACACAAGAATGGAAGTAACCTTCCTCAAGTCTACAGACAACGGCTTCCAGACAGTAAGAAATAACGCAATCCAGTTCAAGCCTAACACAAACTACTACATGCAGGCAGAGGTTGTATTCAAGGGCATTAAGAACAGCGAAGGCGTGTTTGATGACAGCTATACCCTCAATTATACAAACCTCAACTTCTGGATGCCCAAGGATGACGGTAAGTACGGCATGAACGGCTCTTACTGGGGCATGGCTGAAGACTACTCCTACATCCGGGATGGCGTAGTTGATACAGGCACAAAGTACGGTAACTTCACACTTCGTACAGATAACATTGACCTTGTTCAGCCCAGAAAGCGTGTATTCAAGCTTACTGATACAGAGGTTACAAACTCTTACATCAGCTTCCAGGCAGACCTTAGAGGTTCATGTCCCAGCGGTGGTGTAATTCTTAGCAAGACAGCTGAGGACGGCACTGTTACAAATCTTGTTACACAGACTGACGGCACAATTCCCGAAGAGGAAAGAGCAAATGCAGCAGGTATTACCTACTACGTTAACCACCTCATCGTTAAGGAAATGTTCGACATCAACTTTATTGACAAGAACAGCAATGCCATTGAAACAAGAATTGCTGCAAAGGGTATGACTATTGCTCTTCCCACTGACAGCGAGGTTACTCTTGACGGCGGTGCAGAGCTTCTCGGCTGGACAATCGGCGGCAAGACCTATGCGCCCGGTGCAGAATACACTCTCACATCGGCAGGCGATGTTACAGCAACAGCTATTATCAGAGATATGGTTCCCCTGTCCTACAACGTAGCTTCCATAAGAGTGGCAGACCCCATGGGTATCCGCTTCAAGGCTTCCGTAACAAATGAGCAGAAAGCAAGAGCTGACAAGTACGGCTTTGTTGTTACAAGAAAGGCTCTTCTTGATGCAGCAGGACTTGAAGGCAATGCACTCACACTTGATGCCGACGTTAAGAAGTCTGTAGGTCAGGCTTACGTAAAGGACACAAATCTTGACAAGATTTTCGAAACTGATTCTGCCAACGTTTACTTCACAGCAGTTATCTACAACATTCCCGTAAGCGCATACAACGATGTGCTTGTTGTAAGACCTTACGCAGTTAAGGGCGAATACACAGTTTACGGCGAACCTGTTGCAAGAAGCATCTACGAAGTGGCAAAGGCTATCAAGGACGGCGGTTACAACGGTCTTGACGATGCTGAAAAGCTTAAGGTTGACGAAATCTTAAACGCAGTTAACGGCTGATTTTACAAATAAGCGAGCTTAGGATTGCTTCATTGATATAATCCCCTTAGAGTAGACACTTGGAAAAATTCAAGACTACGCTAAGGGGATTGTTTTATGCAAAAAAGAATTTACAAGAACAACAAGCACTCTAAAAAGCTGAAACTGCCCACAGAAAAGTCAAACTGTTATCGGTATCTATTTTCTTCAATACTATATTCTGTGTTTAATTTTTGCATCACTCCCAACCGCTTGTATTATATCGCAGGAGATTCTTTTGTTCATCGGCAAAAGCCTATATGGAATCACCGCCCCGATCTGTGGTTTCGTGATACAAAAAAAGACTGCCTCTCAAGAAGCAGTCCTCTATGAAAAAACAATAATCAGTTAGTGTAGTTATCAAAGTAGCCCTGAACAAGTACAACGGGTGTACCCTTGTCGCCCGAGCCGCTGGTAAGGTCACAAAGTGAACCGATAAGGTCGGTGAGCTGACGGGGTGTTGTACCCTGAGATGCCATATTGCCCACAAGGTTGTCGCCCTTGGACTTGATGCTCTCGGAAATAGCCTTCTTAAGCTCTTCACCTGACAAATCCTTATAGTCATTGTCTGCAAGATACTTAAGCTTAAGCTCGTTGGGTGTTCCGATAAGACCATCTGTAAATGCAGGTGATACAACGGGGTCTGCAAGCTCCCAGATTTTGCCCTGAGGATCCTTGAATGCACCGTCGCCGTATACCATAACTTCAACGTGCTTGCCTGTAGCTTCAAGTATTTTCTTCTGAATGTCAAGCACAAGAGGTTTACATTCTCTGGGGAAAAGCTTTACTGTATCTTCTGTTGACTTATTTGAGCCGAGAAGACCGTACTTTTCGTTACAACCGCTTCCGTTAACGGGAGCATTGAGAATATCCGACAGGCTGCACACAACCTTTGCACCTGCTTCAAGAAGGATTCTCTTGGTTCTCTGTCTTGTGTGGATATCACAGTTAATAACCTTGTCTGTATAGTTAAGAATTGTCTTTGCCTGATTTGCAAATACGATTTCTACCTCAGCGCCGCACTCACGGATAAGGTTGCCGTAATACTCTACATAGTCAACGCCTGTAAACTCGTGCTTGTTTTCGCCGAAAAGCTCACGGTATTTTTCAAGGGAGAGTACATCGGAGTAAGGATTTATACCTGCTGCGTCTATTTTATCAAGGCTTACAAGGCAGTTTCCAACCTCATCGGAAGGATAGCTGAGCATAAGTACTACCTTTTTTGCACCCTTTGCAATGCCGCGAAGACAAATTGCAAAACGGTTTCTTGAAAGTATGGGAAAAATAACTCCCACAGTTTCTCCGCCAAGCTTTGCCTTGACATCGGCTGCTATATCATCAACGGATGCATAATTGCCCTGCACTCTTGCAACTACGGATTCGGTAATGGAAATAACGTCTCTGTCGCGAATTTCAAAGCCTTCGTATTCTGCAGCTTCAAGCACGCTGTCTGCTACGATTTTCGCAAGGTCATCGCCTGTTCTGAAAATAGGGCATCTGATACCTCTTGAAACGGTGCCGACTCTTCTTTCTTTGTTTGCCATTTTAATACCTTCAATCCTAAATTAATTTTTGGATATTCTCCAAACCGATTAATTATTGTATCACATTTTTTCTTAATAATCAATAGTTTTTTGAAATATTTAAATATTGTTAATTATATTTCCTTAAAATTCTCGCCGTCAAAGGTGAACAGGCATATATCACTTCCCTGTCCGTCATCATTATAGAAGTTCTTTGAGAAGTAGAAAAGTCCGTCTCCCAAGCTTATCATACCCGTTGAGCCGTAAGTAAAATCGCTTCCGTTTATGCCGTTTTCGCTCTTTTCGGCAGAAAACAGGCAAAGAGGCAGAGTCTCAACTTTTTCGTCAAGGCCTTTCGGGATTTTTTCACAGCTCTTCCCTCTTATATCGACCGCATACATATTTTTGTTGGGATAGCCGCTTTTTGCACCGCTGTAAACCGCCGCAAGCAGGCAGTTATACTCTTTGACGTATTCAAGATTCTGTATGCCGAATTCGGTATTGCCCGTATACACAAAATATTTACTGTCATACTTTTCGGGACCGCTTTTATGCATTTTGGACTGATTGAGGGGCAATGCAATTTTGTCCCAGTTTTCAATATCGTATCTTAAAATTATCTGGCAGTCATTATCGTCTCTGCCTGTATCGCCGTAAATACCGTAAGCAATATAGGCATACTTTTTACCGCCGTTCTGTCCGGGCATCGGTGCAAAGGTAAAGCCGTCAATTCCGCTGCAGCCGTATCGGTGACCGTCTGCCGAGTAATCGTCAAACACCTCTTTAAGGTACACCGCCGTCATTACTCCGTCGCTTTCTGCATCCATATCCACTCTGTCTATTTTATCAACATCAAAGATTGCTCCGTAAAAGCCGTCTTCAATTTCTCTGCCTCCCGTAAGGCACTCGCCTATACAGTCGTGCTTGAATTCAAGGGAGCCGTAAACCTTACCGTCATCTTCATTATAGGCAATACACCCCAGATGTCCTGCAAGTCCCTTTACGCTTCCAACAATATTTCCGTCCATATCAAGCTTTAAAAGGGTTGTTGTGAAGGAGCAGTACATATATTTTCTTTCCTTATCGACGGCAATTCCCTGTATATGTCCCGCCTTTATTCCTTCAATGTGTATCTTTTTAACAAGTGACATAAAACAACACTTCCTTTGATAAAAAAATATTCAGCCGACCAACGTGCCGACTTCATTACAGCACCTTTTCAAGCTCCTGCCAGATTCTGTTTGCAATATTCTCCATTCCCTTATCGCCGGGATGCATTGCCACGCCTGCGTGCTCGAAAAGTCCCTTTGCCATCATCGCATCATCTTCGCCAAGGTCACCCAAGTAAATACAGGGATATGAGTATTTTTCGCCCGTCTTTATTATCTGTTCATCGCCGGGGTGCTTCCAGAAGCCTGTGGTGAGAATGACCTTTGCTTTGCCTGTCTTATTGAGGTACTTTATAAATTCGCCGTACTGCTCAAAAAACATCTCTGCATCAAATTCCGCAACCTTACAGTTTTCGATAATTCTCATAACTATAACATCAGCTTCAAAGTCACGTGCCGCAAGGGATTTTTCCATAGCAGACGCACCCTCCTTATAGCCTCTTTCCCAGCCTGCCGCCTGACAGATACAGAAGGCTGCATCGATATCCTTACCGCGCACCTTTTTCTTCAGCAGGTTTACGTAGTCCTTATCAAGGCTTGAAGCTGCCATTCCGCAAAAATTATGCCAGCCAAGGCTTTCATTAGGTCCGTGAAGTGTTATGGAATTTCCCACAAACATAACACGTTTTCCCTTACCTTCGGGATTATCAACAAAAACCGTTTCGCTGACTCTCAGTTGATTTTCCGATGACACGGTATTTTTCTTTATCTGCGAATACTTATCCATATTTTTCCCTCCAAAAAAATCAAAAATACAATTACAGGACAATTATACATTTCATTTTTTTATGTGTCAATACAATATCGGACGGTTTTTTTTATTTTTTCTTTTTTTAAGTTACTTTTATGTATCCGCAGGGAGGTTTCGTAGCCTGCGGGCTACGACCTTCTTTTGACCCGCCTCAAAAGAAGGCAAAAACGCTCCCCTCAATGGAGGAGTCCTCGGTGTGCACAGAGATAAAATGGTGGGTTTATCACACAAAACAAACTCTCTGCTAACCCGCACACCTGCGGATTTCCTCC
>JAZQFS010000005.1:0-48206 GCA_045539625.1 Eubacteriales bacterium
AGTCTCTGTCCTACATGAGTATTGGTAAACAAAAATATACAATTTTAAATATAATTATGCATAAATAGAATTGTTAGTGCTTTCTTGCAATCTCTCAATGATATGTTAAGTTAACAATTTTGTTGATTTTATCTCTGTATCGTGACAAATGAGAAAAATTATGCTATAATATAGACAGGAAATAGAACTTTTTGCTAATTTTCTGTCTATATAGGCAATAAAACAGTTAAATAAATAAGAATTTGACAAAGGAGTTTGATTATATGAGAAAGATTGTTTTGTTTGTGTTGTTATTCGTTTTGATATTGTGCTTAATCGGGTGTGATATAAAGCATGAAACAGATAAACCCACTATTATTGACACGAAAGGAGACGCTGGAATGGAACACATTTGGAACCTAACCGATACGAATGATTTTGTTATTGCAATGACAGAGTATCTTAATAAAAAAACACAGTACGGCGAGGATATGTCTGCATTAAGTGATGCGGAGCGCATTTTCTATATTACACAGACGCTTGAAATGGAAGTAAACAACGGAGGATTTTCCCAATTTTTCTATAATTCCAGCGGTGATTTCTCTAATGAGCTGGTAGGTGCGTTTACTGCAATTGAGGCACACACAACTGCTGCCATCTGTCAAAAAGCAATCGATGCTTTCGGTTGTGACATTCCTGTTGACAGGGATGAACGTCAAGAACTGTTGGATGAACTGGAAAGCGCAGAACTTGATGAGATTTTTGAGGAATGTGATGATGCGTTCTTCGCATATGAAGATGACCTGAACGAATTGAACTATAACTTTGTAATGAAAAACATGGAGCAGTTCAATTAAGCCAATTCCAATTTGTTGAACTAAATATCTGCACAGGAGCAAGGTTGAAATATGCCTTGCTCCTTTTCATTGGATATTCACGAAAATGAATAAAAAGGTCATTTATGCATATCACTACTTATCTAATACAGAGACTTGCTGAAAAGAAAAGGTAACCAAAAAGAAAAGAATTTCGCAGGAAATCGCAAATTAAAGTATTGTCTTTAGTTCACGAAGAGTCGTCTTCCCGTCACAAGGCGGACGGAAAGACGGCGATAATTGTCTTATTTATACAAATAAAGGGGCTGTAACATGGTTTTGCTACAGCCCCTGATTTTTTAATGCAGTTGATTACTTTACTTCTTCCTTGATTTTGGGAAGCCATTCGTTCATATACTTTTTCATGCTGAAAGGCGGGAAGCCTGTCATGTAGTGGTTTTTGCCTCGTGTTCCGTCATCAAGAGTCCATTCGATTATGAACAGCTTTTGCTCAGAGAACATAATTCTGATGTTGCCGATAACGTGGTTCTGATTCTTGTCAACCCAGAATTTGCCCTCAGCCTTGGTTTCGCCGGTGTCGGCATCGTAAATCTTGTAAGAGCCGCCTATGGGCTTGAGAGTGCAGTTTGAAGCGTAAATCTTGCTTCCCCAGCCGTTGATTTCACCGAGGAAAATGCTGAAGGGTGCCTGACAGCGCTTGATGTAGTCAAAGGCAAGCTTCTTTGAGAAGTAGAAGTCAACGATTGCGTCAGACATCTGCGGCCAACCGTCAAGCATATTCCACCAGATAATACCCGAAGAATGAGGACGCTCGGCACGTATTCTTTCGATAAAGAACTTCTTTGCCTCAGCCTGTGAAATCTGTGAAGCGATTGCAAAATCTTCAAGATTGTCGGGCACTTCGCCGAAGAGCTGAATGAGGTGGTCGTGCATAAGCTTTACTCTGTGGTCACGGTACTGAACGTCTGTTGAGTGTAAATTCCATTCATCGTTGTTAAGATAAGGATAAAGCTTGTCGGGATTTATGAACTTCTTTATGGATTCAACATTGGGACAGCCGTGATAGCCTGTTTCGCTGATGAAGGAGGCTGTTGTCTGGGTGTAGAAGGGACCTTTGAAGTAGTCACGGGGACCCCAGGCATGAATTTCGGGTGAGCACTTGTTTGCAGTTACCGCAGGATCACGGAGCATTGCCTCAAATACCTTGGGTGAATAGTAAGGACTTGAAGGAAGGTAAGGACGGTACATATCAAGCCTTTCGCATACCTTGGGAAGCACTTCTCTTGTAATCTTGTTAAGTGCAGGATCCTGATGTGTAACGTAGGAAGGCTCGTCACATTCGTTGTCGCCTGCCCAAAGAGCAATACAGCAGTGATTGCGAAGCTTCTTAATGATAAATTCCGCTTCCTCACGCATAATATTGTAGAACCATTCCTCCTGAGGATACCAGTTGCAAGCCATGGTAAAGTCCTGCCATACGAGAATACCGTATTTGTCGCAAAGGTCGTAGAACTTGTGATCCTCGTATACGTTACCGCCCCAGCAGCGAAGAATGTTACAGCCGCATTCGTGGAAAAGACCGAGGGCTGTTTCGTATCTGTCTGCATCCATGCTGTGATAGGGGCTGAGAGGCACCCAGTTTGAGCCTGTGCAGTATACTTCAACGTCGTTTACAATAAAAGCAAAGCGTCCTTCAAGGTTGTTTGCATATTCGTCGTTGTGAAGCTTTACCGTTCTTACGCCGAACTTGAATTCCTTGGTTATAATCACGTTGCCCTCGGAGTCCTCAATCCATAATTTTACATCGTAAAGGTTGGGATCGCCGTAGCCGTGGGGCCACCAGAGCTTGGGGTTGTGAAGGTGCGCATGAACACAGCTGTCCTTGAACCAAAGCTGAGTTTCACCCTTGCCCACAGAGTCGCCGCAACGCATTTCAACCTTTGCATAAAGAGGCTTTGCGGGATATGCAAACATCTTGTAGTCAAGATTGGTGTCAAAGTTAATGGCAACGGTTGCAAAATGACCGCCGTCTTTAAGCTGATAGGTGAAGGCATAAACATCGGAAAATTCGTAAGAGTCGTGGTTTTCAAGGCTTACACCTCTCCAAATACCTGCACTGAGAGCTCTTGGCATAATGTCCCAGCCGTAGCAGTGAGGTGCTTTTCTCACCAGAACATCGCTGATGTGAGTGGATGAGGGATTTCTGTAAAGTATATTGGGAAGATTGTTTTTGTAAACCTCGGCGAAAGGTGAACGAATGTGAACGATAAGTGTGTTCTTTTCCTTTAAAAGTCCCGAAACATCAAATTTATGTGCAATAAGAGCGTTTTCACTTGTGCCAAGTAAAGCGCCGTTGAGGTAGTATTCAGCAAAGCAGTCAACCGCTTCAAAAGTAAGTACTGTTGTGTCGCCGATAATTCCCTTGTCGGGAGTAAATTCTGTCTTGTACCACCATTCCCAGGTTTCAATCTTTCTTACTTCCTCGTTGATGACGTTGCCCATAAACAAATCCTTTGGAAGCACGCCTGCCTTTGAAAGGTCAAGCTCGACGTTGCCGGGCACCTGTGCTTCAACGTGGGGAATACCTACGCTGTCAAAATCCGAGTAGTCGTCTACGGTGTACTCTCCCGTGTCTGCATAGTAGAGAGTCCATTTTCCGTTTAAGCTCTGTGAAATCATATGTTTCCCTCTTTATTTTACATCTTCCATGATGGCAGGAAGATATTTGTTCTTGTATGTGTCAAAGTCAAAGGGCGGATAGCCTGCAAGATAGTGGTTTCTTCCGCTTGTTCCGTCAGATAGTGTCCATTCGATGATGAATAACTTCTTTTCGGAATACATGATTTTAACCATGTTTATTTTCTTGTTTTCGTTAGGAACTATGTTGAAACTGCCTTCAAGATAAACCTTTCCGTCATCAACGCAGGTGATTTTGTATTTACCGGTCTTTTGCTCAAGAGTGCAGTTGGAAGCGAAAATAGGACATCCCCAGTCTTCCACTTCGCCGAAGAAAAGTGAAAAATCACGCTGAGCCTTTTTTATGTAGTGGTAAGCAAGCTTTTTGTCAAAATAGTAGTCAACAACAGCATCCGACATCTGAGGCCAGCCGTCAAGCATGTTCCACCAGATAATGCCCGAAGAATGAGGACGTCTTGCACGAAGTCTTTCGACAAAGAATTTCTTTGCTTCAGCCTGTGAAACCTGGGAGGCGATGCTGTAGTCTTCAAGATTGTCAGGTGCTTTCCCGAACAGCTGTAATACCTGATTGTGCATAAGCATAACACGGTGGTCGGAATACATTTTGTCGGTGGAGTGTAAATTCCATTCGTTGTTGTCAAAATAGGGGAATACCTTGTCGGGAGTTATGAATTTCTTTATGGATTCAGGTGAAGGACATCCGTGATAACCTGTTTCGCTTATGAAAGATGCGGTATTGTTCTGATAGTAAGCGGATTTGTAATAGTCACGGGGACCCCAGGCGTGAATTTCCGTTGCAACTAAATCGCTTGAAAGTCCTGTTTTTTGCATAACCTCAAAGACTTTTTGAGAAATGTAGGGGCTTGAAGGAAGATAGGGACGTGTCTGGTCAAGAGATTTTATAACATTGGGGATCACTTCACGGGTAATCTTGTTTTGGTTGGGATTTCTGCCAATACCAGCAATTGCGTCACATTCGTTGTCGCCGGACCAGAGAATGATACTGCAGTAGTTCCGAAGCTTTTTCACAACAGCCTGTGTTTCTTCAGCCATCATGTCGTAGAACCACTGCTCCTGAGGATAGTGGTTGCAAGCCATGGAAAAGTCCTGCCATACCATGATGCCGTACTTGTCGCACAGCTCATAGAAGCGTCTGTCCTCGTAAACGTTACCGCCCCAGCACCTTACAATGTTGCATCCGCAGTCGTAGAAAAGACCGAGAGCTTCTTCGTACTTTTCGGCATCTCTGCTGTGATAAGGATCAAGAGGCACCCAGTTTGAGCCTTGGCAGTAAACCTCAACGCCGTTGATTTTGAAGAAGAATCTGCCTTCAATCTGAGTTGCAACCTCATCGTTGTGAAGTTCAACCTTGCGAAGTCCGTATTTAACAGTCTTTTCGCAAAGAACGGTTCCGTCGGGAGCTTTGATGGTAAGGGTAATGTCATAAAGATTCTGCTTGCCGTAACCTCTCGGCCACCACAGCTTGGGATTTGGTATGGCCACAACAGTGTTGCCGTTTTTTGCTGTGAGACTTGCGGTTCTGTCGTATTTTTCGTCCTCGAATACGGCGGTCATTGTAATTGTGGGAGGATTTGAATATGATAAAAACAGCTCAGGGGGAAGATTTGTTTCAAACTCTGCACTTATAACGGCATTGTCAGGTGAAAAAATCTGTGTAGGATACAAAAACATATCCGTTATCTCGTATTCATCGTGGGTTTCAAGTCTGACGCCTCTCCATAAACCTGCACTGATGGCTCTCGGCATAATGTCCCAGCCGTAAGTGTGAGGAGCACGGCGGGAGAGAATGTAGTCGGGAACGTGCTGATAACCAAGACCTTTGTAGAGGGTGTTGGGAGCTTTCTGCTTTGTTTCTTCCCATACCGTCGAACGAATGTGAACGATGAGAGTATTGTGTTCTTTCAGAAGTCCCGATACATCAAATTTGTGCTCGATAAGAGCATTTTCGCTTGTGCCGAAAAGAGCACCGTTCAGGTAGTATTCGGCATAGCAGTCAACGGCTTCAAAAACGAATTGTGCCGTAGGACTTTTTATAAAACTTTCATCACATGAAAATTCGGTTTTGTACCACCATTCCCATGTTTCGATTTTTCTTACTTCCTCGTTGATTACATTTCCCATAAATAAATCTTCGGGAAGTACGCCTGCCTTTGAAAGGTCAAGCTCAACATTACCGGGAACTTGTGCTTCAACGTGGGGAATACCTACGCTGTCAAAATCCGAGTAGTCGTCTACGGTGTACTCTCCTGTGTCTGCATAGTAGAGGGTCCATTTACCGTTTAAGCTCTGTGAAATCATTTTGTTTCCTCCTTGTATTGTTATTTTATTCTCCGAAAAGTATTTTTTCTATCATTGCGCAAAGGTGATGGTAAACGGGAAGAGTAAGCTCCTGTACCTTGTAGGTTTCGGTTTCGGGAACTTTTATGCACACATCGCAAAGAGCCGACAGCTTGCTGTCTTTAGCTCCCGTGATGGAGGCTGTTTTAAGTCCCATAGCCTTTGCAACCTTAACGGCATTTACAACATTGCCCGAGTTTCCGCTGGTGGAAAGACCGATAAGCAGGTCTTCCTTTTTGCCGTAGCCGTAAACAAGCTGAGAATAAACGTATTCGGGCTTTACGTCGTTGAGATATGCGGTAAGCACGGCAGAGTGTGCAGGCAGAGAAATTGCGGGAATACCTCTCTGAAGGCTGGATACAACCTCGTCTGTTTTTTCGCCAAACTGTGAGCAGAGCTTGTCTGCAAACTCTTTTTCGGGCTTTCTTTCAAGCATAAAGCTCTTCATAAGCTCGCCTACAATGTGGTCGCAGTCGGCACAGCTTCCGCCGTTTCCGCAAAGCAGAATTTTTCCGCCTGCGTGATAGGTGTCAAGCATCATCTGCAGAAGGCTTTCTATTTCATTTTTGCAGCCCGAAAGGGAAGGGAATCTTTCGTAAAGACTTTTTTCATCGTAAATTGAAAACATGGTTTTATATCCTTTCTTTTTTGTATACGCGGTGTGTGCCGTAATACATATTTACATTTGCATTACCATTACCATTAACATTTACATTTACATTATCATTTGCATTTACATTATCATTTACATTTACATTAGGCATCACGTATTGTATGCCATAGGCATTACGGTTTATATGCCATAGGCATCAAGGTCTGTATGCCATAGGCATAATTGACCATATGGTAAAAGGTTGGAAAAAGCACGTATTATGGCGGTTTTTGCCTGTTGTTTTTTTGCTGATTTTTAATTTTTTTATTTAAAAAATATTTTTTTAATTTTTTTTTGAAAAAATAATCATTTTTTAGAAAAAATATTTTGTTTTTTTTGTAATTAAAAAAATGAGCCTGTTGAAAAAGTATGTTTTATGTCACGTTTTACGAAAACCCCCGGCGAGGGTTTTCCTTTTTTTCGTCCTTTTAGGACGAAAAATTCACCTTTCCTGCGCTTTATGAAGCATAAGGAATTTCTCCGTCTGCGGACGGCGACCAAGGCTCCGCCTTTGGAAACTGCAAGCCTTTGAAAAGGCTTGACCTAAACTTTCACAATGGTTTTGCGACAAGCTCTTATTTTTTATTTGCTTTCTTCATAAGCCTTTACCGCAAGAGAAAGAGCCGCATAGTCTCCGATTTTTTCACCAAGACCGCTTGTAACAACCTTGCACACACTTGCAGCACCGGGTAAAGCTTCCTTGTCAATTACCTTCTTGCATTCCTCCCACAGAAGGTTTCTGCTTCTTGAGAAAATGCTTCCGATAATGATAACCTCGGGGTTGAGAATGTCTATAAGCACCGAAAGACCAACGCCCAAGTAATGACCGCTGACAGCATAGATGCTCTTTGCAAATTCGTCGCCTGCATCTGCATAGTCTGCAATAACCTTGGCGTTAATGGAATCAAGGTCATCGAGCGTTGGACAAAAGGCAACCTTTTCGCCCTTGTTCAGCTTGTCAAGCGTCATTGTTCTGCCGAGAGAAGCAATTCCGCCGCCGCTGCAAAAGCCTTCAAATGAGCCTGCCTTGCCGTAGCCTACGGGACCGTCGGCGGCAAGTCTTATGTGACCGCATTCACCTGCGTTGTCATTTGTACCGCTGTAAAGACGTCCGTCAAGGATAAGTCCTGCACCCAGACCTGTTCCGAAGGTCATAAAAATAACATTTTTATATCCTCTGCCCGCACCGAATTTGTACTCGGCATAACAGCAGGCGTTGGCATCGTTCTGAATAATTGTGGGAACGCCGAATTTTTCCTTGAAAAAGTCTACGGCAGCAATGTTGTCCCAGCCGGGAAGGTTTGGCGGAGACATAATCACGCCTGTCTTTGAGTCAAGAGGACCTCCGCAGCTTATGCCTATGGCACAAAGCTCTCTTCCGCAAAGAAGCTTTTCAAGAATCTCTGCGAATTTTTCAAGAGTTTCGTAAGGGGGAAGCGTTGCAAATTTTTCCTTTTCCAGTATTTCAAAATCGCCGTCTTCCTTCATTCTGCCAAGGCTTACGGCACATTTTGTTCCTCCGATATCTATTCCGCAAAACAGCATATCATCACTCCTTGTTTTCTTTAATTTGATTATACATTAATATTGTGACATTTTCTACACAAATCTTAAGTTTATATTTGCAAAACGTAAGGTTTATGCCATAATATTACATTTATTTACAAATTAAAGTTGATACACAAAAACCGTGGTGTTATACTTGTTGTACTGATTAATAATGGGAAGTTTTTTCAGCTTTTAATCGGAAGGAAGGATAAACTTGAAAAGCATTATAGCATATTCGTTCAAACGGTCGCAGCCTGTTATGTACGGATATCTTTTTTTGGGTATAACATTCGGAATATTGCTTAAAGAGGCAGGCTACGGAGCTTTCTGGGCGTTTATATCAAGTACATTCATATATGCAGGCTCGGGACAGTTTTTGATGTGCGAATTTATAAGAGAAAACGTACCCCTTTACACCTGCGGAATTATGACAATTCTTCTCAACAGCCGTCATATTTTTTACGGTCTCAGCTTTCTGACACGCTTCAAGGTTTTGAAAAAGCTGCAGTTTGTGCCCATTCTTGAGCTGACGGACGAAACCTATTCCGTTCTGTGCTTTACCGAAAAGGATAATGCAGATCCCAAAAGTATGCTGTTTATATCAATTTTCGACCATCTTTACTGGATAATAGGTTCGGTTTTGGGCTCACTTATCGGCGAGCTTCCCATAGATTTTACGGGGGTTGATTTTTCCATGACGGCACTTTTTGTGGTGCTGTTTGTTGAGCAGTGGAAAAGCTACTCCTACAAGCTTCCCGCAATTACGGGGTTGGCTTCATCTGTGTTCTTCCTGATACTCTTGGGACCCGATAACTTTATTTTTCCGTCTCTTGTGCTGTCAAGCGTTGTGCTGATTTTCACAAGAGGTCTGTACGAAAAAAGTATGGCAAAAAAGTGTGACGGGGAGGTAAAGTAAAATGAATGAATATGTAAGACTCGTCCTCGTTATAGCCGTGTGTGCCGTTTGTACAATGCTGACACGTGCAATACCCTTTCTTGTTTTCCGTGATGCCGAGAAAGTGCCCAAAAGCGTGCTGTATCTTGGAAAGGTACTGCCGCCTGCGGTAATTGCAACGCTTGTTGTTTTTGCTCTTCGCAACACCGACTTTCTTGCGGCAAGCCACGGAATGTGCGAGATTATCGGCGTGGCGGCGGCGTTTATTCTCCATTGGTGCTTTGGCAACAGCTTTGTGAGCATAGGCGTGTCAACGGTGCTGTATATGGTACTGCTTCACGCACAGGAAATTGTATCATTTTTCTCAAAAATGTAAAAAATGAAAAACCTTTATAAAACCACTTGAAAATTACCGTCATATCGGTTATAATAACATTGTAAAGAATTATACGGAGGTATATTATTATGGCAAAGATTACAAAAGATACGATTATCGGCGACATTCTCGACATCGCTCCCGAAGCTGCTCCCGTTTTCCTTGAAATCGGTATGCACTGCTTAGGCTGCCCTTCCGCAAGAGGCGAAAGCGTTGAAATGGCTTGCGAGGTTCACGGCGTAGATGCCGACGAGCTTGTTGAAAAGCTTAACAAGCTTCTGGATAAGTAATGTCAAGACAGCTCACATTACCGTCAAATCGGCTTTGTGCGGCGGCGGAAATCGCCGCCGTATCTTTGTTTGAGGGCGAAAGGGAAAAGCTGTGTGCAATAGATGTGGGGTGCGACCACGCAAAGCTCGCAATATACCTTGTGCAAAGCGGAATCTGCGCTCACGTCACTGCCTGCGACATAAACGAGGGACCTGTGGCAAAAGCACGTGAAAACGTGGCACGCCGTACTCTTATGGGAAAACCGCTGTCGGATTATATAGATGTTGTGTGCACCGACGGACTTTCGGGGCTTGAAGAAACAGATGCCAACCGCATTTTTATTCTTGGAATGGGCGGCGAGCTTATTTCGGACATACTTGAAAGAGCTTTGTTTTTGCGTGATGAAAAGCATAAGGGAAAGGTTAAACTCATTCTCCAGCCCATGACCAGCGAGGACGATTTAAGAGTATACCTGTATACTAACGGATATGAAATCATTGACGAAACGATGGTGCTTGACAAGGACAGGGTGTATGCCGTAATTTCGGCAGTGTATGACGGCGTGAAAAGATGCGGCACAAGAGCGGAAATGCTTCTTGGAAAGCACAACATACAAAAAGGAACAGAGCTGTTTGTAAGACAGCTTGAACGAAGAATCCGCATAACCGAAAAAGCGGTAATGGACAGAGAAAAAGCGGGGCTTGACAGCAGGGAGCTGAGTGAGCTGCTTTGTGAGATGAAAAGAATTGAGGCGAATGTAAAATGTACACAGTAGGCGAAGTAGATAAGTATTTGTCGGATATTGCACCGTCACACCTGTCGGAAAGCTGGGACAATGACGGCGTTATGGTGTGCCGTAATAAGGACGAGGCGGCGGACAAAATTCTTGTTGCCCTTGAAGCCTCGGAAGAGGTTATTGACTACGCCGTAAAGGGCGGCTTTGACCTTATAGTCACACATCACCCCTTTATATTCAGAAAGCTGTCAAGATTATGCGGCAGCGATTACGAAAACGTGGAAAATCTTATAAAGAACGGCATTTCTCTGCTTTCCTATCACACACGCCTTGACAGTGCCGAGGGCGGAGTGAACGATGTTCTTGCAAGGACGCTGGGACTTTCTCAAGTTGTCCCTTTCGGCGGCGAAACGGGTAATATAGGAAGAATAGGAACTCTTGAAAAGCCTGTGTCGTCAGGCGACTTTGCACTTTTGCTTAAAGAAAAGCTGGGGTGTGACATAAGATGCACCATGACACAAAGAGAAGTGAAGACGGTTGCCGTTGTTGGCGGTGCGGGAAAGGACTTTATCTTTGAGGGCATAGCTTGCGGTGCAGATGCTTTTGTGACCTCTGAAGTTCCTCATCATCTTTTTATTGCCGCAAAGGAGTGCGGCTTTAACCTGTATGACTGCGGTCATTATTATACCGAAAATCCTGTTTGCAAAGAGCTTTTCACACTTCTTGAAAAAAAGTTTGCACAGGCTGAGATTGAAGTGTACGATGTAAAATGTCCGTATACCTGTATACAATGATAGGAGGGCGAAGAAGTGCCTTTTGATGCAGGCGTTATGTCGGCGGTAGTCAAGCAATTGAGAGACACCGTTATAGGCGCAAGAGTAGATAAAATATACCAGCCCGAAAGGGACGAAATAATACTTGGCTTAAGAACTCAGGGGGAAAGCAAAAAGCTTTTGCTGTCGGCACTTGCAGGAAACTCACGTGTGAGCTTTACCGAGGCAGAAAGAGAAAATCCCATGCAGCCGCCCATGTTCTGTATGCTGCTGCGCAAACACTTGTCGGGAGCGCATATACTTGATGTCAAGCAGATAGGCTTTGACAGAGCAGTTGAAATAAAGCTTACTTCAGCCGATGAAATGGGCTATTCAAGTGTAAAATACCTTGTGTGCGAAATTATGGGCACTTACAGCAACGTAATTTTCCTTGATGAAAACAGAAGAATTTTGTCGGTGCTTCATCCCATCAGCCTGTCAACCACAAACAAGCGTCAGGTGCTGTGCGGATTTGAATACGAAAATCCTCCCATGCAGGAGGGAAAGCTTGATGCATTGCAGGTAGACAGGTATACTTTTTTGGAGAAGATCAAAAACGACATTGAAGACGGAAAGTGCGGCTCTGCCGACAAGTACCTTATTTCAAGATATTCGGGACTTTCACCGCTGACGGCAAGAGAGATAGTGTTCAGAGCCGCAAGGAACACCTCGGCACCGCTGTCTGAGTGTGATGCCGAAAAATTATGGTTTTATTTTGATATGTTTTACGGTGCTGTCAGACAAGGCACATTTAACCCTTGCCTTGTCAGCGATGTAAGAGGAAATGTAATAGATTTCTCGTTTTGCGAAATCAGACAGTACGGAAACGAAACAGCTGTCAAGGAATATGACGATATAAGCAAGCTTCTTGACGATTTCTATCGGGAGAGAGACAAGCAGGAGCGCATAAAGCACAGAGGTCAGGACGTGCTTCGTCTTCTCACCAACGCCTCATCCCGAATTACAAAAAAGACGGCACTTCAGAAGCAAAGCCTTAAGGACTGCGAGAACAAGGAGCAGTTCAGGCGTTTCGGCGACCTAATAACAGCCAACATTTATATGCTGAAAAAGGGTATGAAGCAGGCTGAAATGGTGGATTATTATGACGAAGCAATGCCCACCGTAACGGTGCCTCTTGACGAAAGATATACGCCGTCTCAGAATGCACAGCAGTATTACAAAAAGTACAATAAGGCAAAGTCTGCCGAGATTATGCTTGCAAAGCAGATAGAAGAGTCTGAAAAGGAAGCAGCCTACATCGATACCATTTTCGACAGCCTTACCAAGGCGGAAACAGAAGCGGATCTTGCTCAGATAAGAACGGAGCTGTCTGTGTCGGGCTACGGAAAGACTCTCGACAATCTTCGCAGAAGTATGACAAAAAACAAGAAAGAGTACAAAAATGCTCTTAAAAAGGATTATAAGCCCTTGAAGTTTATGACAAGCGGCGGCTATGAGGTGCTTTGCGGAAAGAACAATCTGCAAAATGACTACATTACCACAGAAATTGCTTCCAAGGACGATTATTGGTTTCACGTCAAGAACGCACCCGGCTCCCACGTTGTTATGAGGTGCGGTAAGGACGAGCCGCCTGCCGAGGATTTTACGCAGTGTGCCATGATTGCGGCGTTTTACAGCTCGCAAAAGGAGCTTCCTCAGGCGCCTGTTGACTACACAAGAGTGAGAAATGTCAAAAAGCCCTCGGGTGCAAAGCCGGGCTTTGTAATATACGAAACAAACTACTCCTGTTACGTTACGGCTGATGCCGAAGAGGTGGAAAAGCTGAAAGTTAAGTAAATAATGTGTGTTTTATACATTTTTGCGTGCAAATTCTCCATTTACAGGGGTTGCGTGCGGTGATAAAATATAACTGCGAACAAATAAACGGAAGGCGGTTTTGATATGTCGGCAAGAAACCTTGACTCACTTATTGAAAAATTCCACAGAGCAGTAGTGTCCCACAGACTTGACGAAGGCAAATACTGCCGTTGGAGATGGCAGAACAAAGACGGTACAAGAGACTTGGGCAGTAATGAATACGGCTGTGCAGATGCTGCCAACATTCTTTACACAATAGGAAGATTTGAAACAGACCATGCCAAGAGGGAGGCGGCTGTAAAGGAGCTGCAGTCATTCCAGAATCCCGAGACAGGACTTTTCTCCGAGCCTACACATCACACCATTCATACAACGGCACACGTGACGGCGGCTCTTCAGCTTTTTGATGCAAAGCCGCTGTATCCCTTTTACGCTTTTGAAAAGTACAAGACAAAGGAAGGTCTGTATGAGCTTTTGGAGAGCATCGAATGGGTAAAGAATCCTTGGTCGGAATCCCACAAGACAGCGGGTATTTATGCGGCATTTGCCTGCACGGGCGAGGCTTCCTTGGAATGGCAGAACTGGTATTTTGACTGGTTCTGGAACGAAGCAGACCCCGAAACAGGTATGTGGCGTAAGGGCTGTATCAACGTTCCCGGTGCTAAGCCCTCATTCTGCTCAATGGCAGGCTCATTCCACTATATGTTTAACCACGAGCACGCAAGAAGACCTTACAGATATCCCGAAAAGCTTGTTGACTGTCTTATAAATATGTATGATAACGAGATTTACAGAGACAGACCTAATTTCGGAGCTCTTTGCGGCTTTATTGAGGTTGACTGGGTTTTCGCCCTCAACCGTGCTACCCGTCAGACTCCTCACAGATTCTATGAGGCTAAGGACAGAATAAGAGTATTTGCAAAGAAATACATTGACTATCTTGAAGCAGTTGACGAAAATACAGATGAATACTTTAACGACCTTCATATGCTCTTTGGCTCTGTTTGCTGTCTTGCTGAATTTCAGGCGGCGCTTCCCGGTGAGTTTGAGTCTACGTATCCTCTTCACACCGTTCTTGACAGACGTCCCTTCATTTAACAAAGGAGAAACACAATGAGTAAAGCTATAAATGTTGCAATTGTGGGAAAGGGAGCTATGGGCAGAGCTCATTCTGCTTCCATAGCATATCTTAAGTACTGCTATAAAAACTTGCCCTTTGAGGTTAAGCTTCACACTCTTGTTACAAGAAACCCCAATACTGCAAGAGCCGATGCAGATGCACTGGGCTTTGAAAACTATGCACTTACCTTTGAGGAAGCGGTAAACAATCCCGAAATTGATGTTATTGACATTTGCACGCCCAACAATCTTCACTATGATATGATTGAAAAGGCGGTAAAGGCAGGTAAGCACATTCTTTGCGAAAAGCCTCTTGCCATAAACGGTGAGGAGGCGAAAAAAATTCTCTCCCTTACCGAAAACTACGGCAAATGCTGCGGTATGGTGTTCAACAACCGCCATCTTCCCGCCATTATCCGTGCAAAGCAGATTGCAGAGGAAGGAAAGCTGGGAAGAATACTGTCCTTCAGAACGGTTTACCGTCATTCATCGGGTACAGACCCCGAAAAAGCGGCAGGCTGGAAGCAGAACAAGGATATTTGCGGAGCAGGTGTTCTTTTTGACTTGGGCTCCCACGCAATAGACCTTCTTTACTGCGTTCTCGGAGATGATGCTCAGTACAAGGTATCCGACGTCAAGGCTGTTACTCAGATAGGCTTTGAAACACGTAAGGGTATGGACGGCAAAGCGTGGAAAACCAACGCCGAGGAAGCTGTTTATGCGGTGGTAAGGCTGGAAAACGGAGCTGTTGGTACAATTGAGGCAAGCAAAATCAATGTAGGTGCAAACGATGACCTGTCACTTGAAATTTTCGGTACTGACGGAAGCTTAAGATTTAATCTGATGGATCCCAACTTCCTTGAATTTTACGACAATACGGCGGACGGTGCACACTACGGCGGTTACAAGGGCTACACAAGAATTGAGTGTGTAAACAGATACGACATCGAGGGCAGCGTGTTCCCCGGAATGAGAGCTCCCATCGGCTGGCTGAGAGGGCACATACACAGTATGTATAATTACTTTACGGCAGTTTACAACGGCACAGATGTGTCGCCGAGCTTCAAAGACGGAGCATACGTCAACCAAGTTATGCAGATGATTCTCGACAACGCAGAAAAATAAAACAGTATAAAAAACAGGCGGACCTTTTTGGGTTCGCTTGCTCAGACTGTCGCAAAACCATTATGAAAGTTTAGGTCAAGCCTTTTCAAAGGCTTGCGGTTTCCAAAGGCAGAGCCTTGGTCGCCGTCCGCAGACGGCGAAACTCCTTATGCTTCATAAAGCGCAGGAAAGGTGAATTTTTCGTCCTAAAAGGACGAAAAAGAGGAAAACCCTCGCCGGGGGTTTTCCTGAAACGTGAGATAAAACATTCTTTTTCGAAATGCTAAGCAGGCGAACCTTTTTTGGTTCGCCTGCTTTTGTTTTCAGTAATAATTATTTATCCGTGTCTTCGCCTGCGGGCTTTTCCTCGTTGTAGGAGGGAAGCTCCTCTTTTTCCTTATCACGAAGAAGGGTGATTGTACAGTCATCTCCCGATTCCGAAAGATTGTCAATCATAATTCTTCTGCCCTTGATAAGCTCAAGCACCGCCAAGAAGGTTGCAACGATTTCGCTTCTTGACTCTGCCTTTTCAAAAAGGTTTGCAAAGGAGCAGTTGCCACGTCTTACAAGCAGCTTCATAACGTGTAAAATTCTCTCGTTAACGCTTACGTGACGTGTGGTTTTAAGAAGATTGTCAAGCTTTTCGGTGTTTGCCTGCGCTTCCATAAGCTCAAGTCTTCGCTGATATATGCGTAAGTACGCCTCCTGAAGAAGCTTGATGTCGTGGGTAAGCTTGTACTCGGTTTTGTTGATGTTCTCCACCTTTTCGGGAGGCTTTTCAAAACGTCCGCCGTAGGTGGCTTCTCTGTCGTGGAGAATTTCCGCCGTTTGCTTTGCTCTCTGGTATTCAAGAAGCATATCAACAAGCTCTTGTCTCGGATCTTCCTCTTCTTCAATTTTAGGCAGCAGCATACGGCTTTTTATAACCATAAGCTGTGACGCCATAACAATAAATTCGGAAGCAATCTCCATGTTGAACATTTCCATGGTATGAAGGTAATCCATATACTGCTCAAGTATGAGAGCTATAGGTATGTCATAGATGTTTACCTTGTTTTTTGTAATAAGGGACAGCAGAAGCTCAAGAGGACCTTCAAAAATTTCAAGCTTGAAGGACAGCGCACCGTCATCACGGGCATACTGCTCGATAGCAGCCTCGTCTATCTGCTCCTGTCCCTGAGGAAGTGTTGTTTCGGGTGTCATAAATTACCTCTTAAAATAGAAAATGTGAAAGGGGAAAGCTAAAGAAGGGCAAAAGCTCTATAAGATAGGTCATACCCTTAAGTATCAAATCTCTTGCGGAGTAAATAATTCCGTCAAGAACATTGAAGTATAAAAGTGCAAGCACGATTATCATTATATACTGCTCGTACTTGTTGTAGTAGTAAGCGATTTTTGCAGGAAGAACAGCCGTTATAATCCTTGAGCCGTCAAGCGGGGGAATGGGGATAAGATTGAACACCGCAAGGGCTACATTGCTCAGCGAAAAGCTGATTATAAAAATCAACCATGCATTGAAAAACGGTGACGGCTGAAAAAACTGCATGGGGAACAGGTGCACCGTTGTGTACAGGCAGATAAGCCCGATAAAAGAAAGCACCAGATTTGACAGCGGACCTGCAAGGGAAACGGCAATAAGTCCAAACCTGTAGTTTTTGAAGTTTCGTGGATTTATGGGAACAGGTCTTGCATAACCGAAGCCGAACAAAAGCATCATTATTGTACCGATTGGATCAAGGTGCTTTATGGGATTCAGTGTAAGCCTTCCGTTCCATTTTGCCGTGGTGTCGCCGCAGAGATAGGCGGCATAGCCGTGACAGTATTCGTGGACTGTCAGAGAGATGAGAATAACGGGAATAAACAGCAAAATCTGTATGACAGCGTCCTGCGTAAATCCGTTTCTGATAAGATTGATTAACATTTTTTCTCCTTTATTCGTCGCAGAAAAGCTTGAGAAAGCCTGCGTCCTCAAGACCGTCAAAATCACACTGACGCAGTACCTCGTATACTGCAATTGCAACGGAATTTGACAGATTGAGGCTTCTAATGTGGCTGAGCATGGGTATTCTTACGCATTTGTCAAGGTTGTTTTTCAGTATTTCCTCAGGGATTCCCGCCGACTCCTTGCCGAAAATAAGATAGCTGTTTTCGGGGTAGGAGACCTGTGTATAGCATTTGGGGGCTTTTGTGGAAAAATAGAAAAAGTGACCGCCCTCGTTTTTTTGGTAGAATTCCTCTATGTTCTTGTAATAATGAACATCAAGATACTGCCAGTAATCAAGCCCTGCTCTTTTTAATTTTGCATCGGTTATTTCAAAGCCGAAGGGCTCTATCATATGAAGCGATATGCCTGTTGCGGCACAGGTTCTTGATATGTTTCCTGTGTTCTGCGGAATTTCAGGCTCCAAAAGTACAACATTAAGCTTTGCCATTTTTAATAACCAAGTTCCTCTCCCACAAGTATAACCTTAATTCTGTCCTTGAAGCGGGGCATCTGATGACCTGTGATAACGGCTGTTGCACAGATTCTTGAGTCGCTCATACAGTTTACGCATCTGCCTGTCTGTGTGCAGGGAGAGTCTGTCTTAAGACGAACTGCGTTTGAGGGGGCCGCAATTTCGCAAACCCTCTTTTTTGCCTCGTCAACGTCCTTTACGATTTTGTTGTAGCCTGCCACCACAATTACGCTTTTAGGTCCGTAAATGAGAGCGGCAATTCTGTTGCCGTTGCCGTCAACATTGTAAAGCTCGCCTTTTTCGGTGATGGCGTTGGAGCTCATAAAGTAAGCATCAGCACTAAAGGACTGCATATAAATATCGGAAACCTGAGAGGGAGTAAGTCCGCTTTCGTACCTGTCAAGAAAGTTGTATGTACCGTTTCGCAGCATATCTATGACGCCTGCTTCAAAAAGGGACATTGAGCCGCCTACGGCAACGGTGTCGCCGGGGTGTATCAGCGTTGAAATAACATCGAGAGCCTCCTCGGTGTTTTCAACACATTCGCAGTAGATGTTGTTTTTTCTGAGAGCTTCTGCGCATCTTTCCATTTTAAGTCTGATGATTTCGTACTTGTTCTTGTCCATAATGTATACTCCTTAGATGTATTTCAAGGGTAAAATCAGTTTTCTGCAAGATTAATGATGCTTGTGTCGTGAAGCGAGGCGTAGTTTACGGTGTATGCCGTACCGCCTGATTTGGTTTTGAGAAAGCACACACAGTAGTGGGATTTGTCTATCAGAACACGGTTACGCTTGTACAGCATTTTTACCGCTTCCTCGTAGTTTTTCGGCTTTTCGCCGTGATAGTTTATTTCATCTGCAACGTCCATAATAAAGGAGCGAATATGATTGTCACGGCTGTTTCCTTTTTCAAATCCGCTTCGCTTGTAGGGAAGCTCAAGAATGAGCCTGATGTCTTGGCGTTCTTTTGAAATTTCGTGTACAACGCCTGCCGCAAGTGTGTCAAAGCCTTCGGCTCCGCCTGCGTGAAACTCCTTTACGCCGCAGTTTATGAGATACAGAATGACGCTTTTCAGCTTGGGCATAAGCATAAAACGCTCCTGCTGACTTAGCTGTCGGTGTCCCGTAAATGAGCAGGAATACCGTCTGTTGTCGTACTCGATAAAAGGCTCGGCACAGGCGGCACTTTGGTCAAAATCAATGTCGCTGTCAAGACTGTCAAAATCTATGTCATCAAAAAAATCAGGCTGATTGTTTATATCCAAGCTAACACCCCGTAAATTACACATATACACGATTATTATAACCCTTGTATATGTCAAGAGTATTAATATTTTTCCCTATAACTTTCAACTTTACGTGATGGCATGCAGACAAAAAGAAGCTGCCTCGCAAGAAGCAGCCTCTGAGGTGTTTGATTTTGTTTTTATGCGTTCTTCTTTGCTTCGTCGATAATCTTCTGAGCAGCAGGACCGGGAACTTCTTCGTATCTCGCAAGCTCCATATCGAAGCTGCCGCGTCCCTGAGTCATTGCACGAAGGTTGATAACATAGTTGGAAAGCTCGGCAAGAGGAACTTCGGCTTCAACCATTGTGTAACCGTTTCTGTCTTCAATGGGATTCATACCCATAACACGTCCGCGTCTCTTGTTAAGGTCGCCCATAACGTCACCCACAAGGGATTCGGGAACGGAAATCTGCATGGAGTAAACAGGCTCGAGAAGAACGGGAGCTGCCTTGGGCAAACCTTCCTTGAAAGCAAGGATAGCCGCAAGCTTAAAGGAAATTTCGTTGGAGTCAACGTCATGGTATGAGCCGTCGAACAGGTCTGCTGCAAGGTTAACTACAGGGTAGCCTGCAAGAACACCTGTCTGCATAGCTTCAATAAGTCCCTTTTCAACAGCAGGGAAGTATGTCTTGGGAACGCTTCCGCCAACAACGCTCTGTGTAAAGGTAAGACCTTCTTCAAAGCCGTGGTTGAATGTAATCTTAACGTGACCGTACTGACCTGAGCCGCCCGACTGCTTCTTGTGCTTACCTTCAACCTGAACGCTCTTCTTGATGGTTTCACGGTATGCAATCTTTGCGTCCTTCAGCTCAACGGAAGCACCGTATCTTGCCTTAAGCTTTGAAACGGTAACGTCAAGGTGAATGTCACCGAGACCTGATACAGTAAGCTGCTTTGTTTCGGGATCATTTTCGTAAACCAAGGTTCTGTCTTCTTCAAGAAGTCTTGCAATACCCTGGCTTATCTTATCTTCGTCGCCCTTTTCCTTGGGAAGGATAGCCTTCTTCATATAAGGCTTGGGATAAGTAATTGCTTCGTAGTCAAATGCACCGCCGAGAGTGTCGTTGGTGTTTGTATCGGAAAGCTTTGCTGTCATACCGATATCGCCGCAGGCAAGCTCGTCAACTTCAATCTGCTTTTTACCGCGGATTACGTAGATGTGAGAGAACTTTTCAGGCTTACCTGTTCTGCGGTTGGTAAGAGTTGCGTCCTTCTTGAGAGAGCCGTTCATAACCTTGAAGTAAGACATCTTTCCTACGAAGGGATCTGCTACGGTCTTGAATACAAATATGGAAGAATCTCCGATTTCGGAAGGCTTAACGCTGTTTCCTTCTGCATCTCTTTCACCAAGTCTGTCAAGGGGATTGGGGAAGGAGGAAGCCGCAATATCAAGGAAGGAAGCAATACCTGTTGCCTTGGCAGCAGAACCTACGAATACGGGAGAAATTGCACCGGAAATGATACCCTTGTTGAGAGCTTCCTGCATTTCTTCAAGTGTAAATTCTTCACCTTCAAAGAACTTTTCAAGCATTTCATCACTTGTGGATGCAACGGACTCTACAAGTCTTTCTCTGAAGTGAGCAATCTTGTCAACACTTTCTTCGGGGACGGGAATTTCAGAGGTTTTGCCGTCGCCAAGATACTCGAAGCCCTTCATTGTTACAAGGTCAACGTAACCCTTAAGCTGTCTGTCTATAATTATAGGTACTTCGATGGGACATACGGAGTTACCGAACTTAATACGCATAGCCTCGATAGCCTTACCGAAATTAGCGTTTTCGTCGTCCATCTTGTTGATGAAAAATGCCTTGGGCACTCTTGCACGTGTTGCATATTCCCATGCAAGCTCACTGCCTACGTCAACGCCGCTTTTTGCGTCCATAACGATAAGAGCCGTACCTGCAACTCTCAGTCCCTGTGCAACTTCACCTGAGAAGTCCTGATAACCGGGGGTGTCGATAAGGTTTATCTTAACGCCCTTCCATGTAAGAGGAGCTATAGCTGTTGATAATGAGAATTTTCTCTTTATTTCCTCCGCATCAAAGTCACAAACTGTATTTCCGTCATCTGTTTTTCCAAGACGGTCTGTTTCTTTTGCTAAACAGAGCATAGCCTCTGCAAGTGAGGTCTTTCCGTTACCTCCGTGTCCGAGAAGACACACGTTTCTTATGTTTTTGGTTTCAATTAAATTGCCCATTACCTTTTAGCTCCTTTCACAGCTTTATATTTTAAGGAAGTGCCGTAAATGGCTGCACTCTTTCATACATTTTAAATAGATTTTTTTGGGTTGAAAGCGAAGTCCTTGTTAGTATTATACAATAAAACGGTGTTGTTTTCAATGCACAATTATGCTATATATTTGATAATGTTTTTGTGCACGTTGCACAAGTGGGTTTTTCTTTCTATCTATCTTTCTTTTAAAGTTACTTAATGTAACGCAGGGGATTTCGGAGCCTGCGGGCTCCGACCTTCTTTTGACCCGCCTCAAAAGAAGGCAAAAACGCTCCCCTCAATGGAGGAGTCCTCGGTGTGCACAAGATTAAAAAGATAAGCACAGCACACAAAACATACTCTCTGCTAACCCGCACACCTGCGGATTTCCTCCAGCCGGGGAGGCTTCCACCTTTCTTTAGCCGTAGTGCGGATTTTTATTATTTATAATCGGTGTTGCCTTTTGCTCTCTGCTAAAGGTGATTGTAATTTTAACGGTGTTATAATACTCAAAAACGGCAGCTTTTTTTATGTTCGCCAAGCGAGAACACCAACTTACTGCCCCATTATTGCTGTACTGCTTATTAAAGTGGGAGTACATCTCACGGACAAGCTTTGCAACAAACCCCGACTTTTTATCGGTGCCAATCCTACCACTACGCCAAAATGAGGGTGGAAGGCTCCCCGCCGTGGAGGGAAGTCAGCGGAGGTCGGGAGCAGTGCATAATAGTACGTACTACCAGAACGTCGGAGACCTTTATCTCCCACGGTCGCAATCAGCACAGAGATAATATCCCCGACCGAGCCATCCCTCCGTTGAGGGGGCTGTTTTGATACTTTTCCAGAGGGAAAAGTATGACTCGCTCGTCGCAACGAGCGAAATTCCCCAAAGATACATAATGTAACTAAGAAAACGGGACGATGTGGGCATCGTCCCCTACGAAAAAGAAGAATAGGGAAAAGTATGGCTCGCCGTCCGCAGACGGCGAAATTCCCCTGAGATACATAATGTAACTTAAAAAAGTAATAAAAAAACTGCCTTCACTTGCGTAAAGACAGTAAAATAAATCAAATGGAAAAATTACATTATTTCTTTCAGAACACAGCTCATATCGTACATTCCCGCACCCTTGCCCTTCATAAAGGAGGCTGCCTTTAATGCACCGTCTGCGAAAACCTCACGAGAAAGAGCAGAGTGACGCAGAGTTACGTTTTCGTTTCTTCCTGCAAAAATAACCTCGTGCTCGCCCACAATTGAGCCGCCTCTTACCGAGTGTATGCCGATTTCCGATGCAGCTCTCTTCTGACGTCTGCCGGTTCTGTCGTAGACGTATTCGGCATCGCTCTTTACACCCTTGATGCCGTCTGCAATCATAAGTGCCGTTCCGCTGGGAGCATCAAGCTTCTGGTTGTGGTGCTGCTCAATGATTTCTATGTCAAAGCCGTCTAAAATTTCAGCGGCTTTTTTTGAAAGCTCTATAAGAAGGTTTATGCCAAGGCTCATATTTCCGCTTCTGAAAAGAGGTGCTGTTTTGCTTGTTTCGCCGATGAGAGCTAACTCATCCTCGGTATAGCCTGTTGTGCAGAAGATTACGGGAGTGCCTGTTCTTACTGCGTATGCACATAAAGCCTTGCAGGCAGAGTGATGTGAAAAGTCTATGACAGCATCAGCCTTTGCATCGATTTCGTCTATTGTGCAGGCTGTGGGAAATTCGTGGGGGACACCTAAATTCACGTCAACGCCTGCAATAATTGTGTAGGAGTCGCTTTTTGAACAGTAATCCTCTATAGCTTTTCCCATTCTGCCGTTTATTCCGCATACGATAATGTTAACCATTTTTTTCATTCCTTTGTATTAATAAAAATTCAGCCGCCGCCATTTTCGTGACGACGGCATATGTTTGCTTTAGAATTTGATTCCTGCTTCCTTCATAATGGCTACCATCTTTTCTCTGTTGGCAGGTGCCATTTCACAAAGAGGAAGTCTGATTGCATTGGTGCAGAAGCCAAGCTCGTTCATTGCCGCCTTTGCGGGAATGGGGTTGGTTTCGCAGAAGAGGGCGTTAATAAGAGGAAGATACTTAAGCTGAAGAGCAGCCGCTTCCTTTACCTTGCCCTCAGCCATAAGAGCACACATTTCGTGGGTTTCACGGGGAACAACATTTGAAAGAACCGAGATTACACCCACACCGCCAAGTGCCATAATGGGAACAATCTGGTCGTCGTTGCCTGAGATGACATCAAGATTGTCGCCGCAAAGGTGAATTGTTTCGGCAATTGATGAAATATCGCCGTTTGCTTCCTTGGCAGCTACAATGTTTTCGTGGTAAGAAAGCTCCTTGTAGGTTGCAGGCTGAATGTTCATACCTGTTCTTGAAGGAACGTTGTAAACGATCATGGGCTTGTTAACCTGATCTGCAATTGTCGTAAAATGCTTTACAATGCCTCTCTGAGTTGTCTTGTTGTAGTAGGGAGTAACAAGCAAAAGACCGTCAGCACCCATCTCGCATGCATGAACCGAAAGGTCTATTGCGTATCGGGTATCGTTGCTTCCTGTTCCTGCAATTACGGGAACACGTCCTGCGGCGGCATTTATACAGCACTTGATAAGGTCTCTGTGCTCGGTGTCGTCAAGGGTTGCCGACTCGCCTGTGGTGCCGCAAACAACAAGGGCATCAATTTTGCTTTGAATCTGGCTTTCAACTAACTTTTCAAAGGCGGTAAAGTCAATTTTGCCGTCTTCCTTCATAGGGGTAATCAATGCGGTAATTGCACCCTTAAAAGTGTTCTTCATAATAAATATATCTCCCTTCGGAATGTTGGTTTGGTGGAATTTCGCAAGTGCAACAAAAAAACGCCGAAATCACTATCGGCGGTTTTACCCTGTAAGAAGCAACAAACAAGCGACTCTTACCCCGATAGCACAACACGCAACCATAGCTCAACACGCACCAAGTTTACGTGACAGTCATAAGGCTGTTAACCTTATACCCAGCTCCCGGACAGCCAATCCGATGCTTCGGCGTTTTCCCCTTTTGCTTTTTTTCCGCAAGGCTTATACGGAATGTGACAAAAAAGCTACTCTTGTCAAACGCACCTCTATCAACATTATATTAAATTGCACATACTTGTGACAAAGCACCGAAAATTTATCAGTACTTCTACATCTGTAATATTACCACGTTTGTGTGCATTTGTCAAGATTTTTTTATTAATTAGACTTATTGCACAGTTTTACGGCAAAAATATATGAATTTTTCATAAAAAATACTCCTTAATCTATTGACAAAACCAACAAAAAAAGATAAAATAAGATAGAATAAATTCGTCATACCTCTGAATGTGTAAAATTTAGGGAGCTGTTTTTGTGCAAATTTACCCTGAAAGATTACGAGGTTAACATGAGTGTGAAAGGAATTTTGTATGTATTGGATAGAAGCGGTTGTACACACCACAACTGCCGGCATTGATCCTGTAAGCGGCCTTTTGCTTATGAACGGAATAGTTGGCTTTGCGGTCGAGGACAGCGAGGATTTTAACAACTTTCTCGAAGGCGAGGGCGTGTACTTTGACTATGTTGAAGATGACCTGCTTAAGCTTAAGGACTGTGAAACAACAGTCACTTTCTATGTTGCGGAAAATTCCCAAGGGGTGGAGACAATCCTTGCGGTAAAGAGAGCAATGGACAAGCTTAAAGAGGAGGATGCCGACGGAGTATACGGTACTTTAGAGGTGACCACCGACAAGAAAATTGAAGAGCAGGACTGGGAAAATAACTGGAAGAAATACTTCAAGCCCTTCGGAGTGGGCAAAAAGCTTTGCATAAAGCCTTCGTGGGAAGAGCTTCCAAAGCACCTGCAGGATAAGACGGTAATCGAGCTTGATCCGTCAAGCTCCTTCGGTACAGGCTCACACACCACAACAAGGCTTTGTCTTGAAATGGTTGAAAAGTATATGGACAAACTGTCGGACAGAAATGTTCAGGTGCTTGATATGGGCTGCGGAAGCGGAATACTGGGCATTGCGGCGTCACTTCTGGGTGCGGAGTTTATTACGGCTGTTGATATTGACGAAAACAGCGCACGCATTGCAGGCGAAAACTTTGCCGAAAATAAAATTGCTTCGGACAAGTACAATGTTATGGCAGGAAATATCCTAAACGATATGGATTTTTACAATAAGGTGTGCGACAGAAAGTACGACCTTATTGCGGCAAACATTGTGGCGGATATAATAATATGGATGGCTCCTGTTTTCAAAAAGGTGCTCAAAGAAGACGGATACCTGCTTGTATCGGGAATTATTTCCGAGAGAAGCGGCGAGGTTACGGATGCCCTTCGTGAAAACGGACTTGAAATCAAGGAATTCTGCGAAAGTCAGGAATGGGCGGCGGTGGTGCTATGCCACGCTTCTTTGTAGAAAAAGGTGCCGTCAGGGACGGCAGGACGGTTGTAATTTCGGGCGAGGACGCAAAGCACATTTCGCTGTCTCTTCGTTCAAAGCCGGGGGAGAGCTTTACGGTGTGCGATGAAGAAGGTACGGAATATGACTGCGTTGTGTCGGAAATTACAAAAAACGAGGTTTATCTTGATGTGGTGTCACTTCAAGCGTGCAAATCCGAGCCGAGCGTTTCGGTGACGCTTTATCAGGCACTTGCAAAAAGCGATAAATTTGAGAGCATAATACAGAAAAGTGTTGAGCTTGGTGTTACAAAAATCGTGCCCGTGCTCACCGAAAGATGTATTTCAAGACCTGATGATTCTTCCGTCGCAAAAAAGCTTGAGCGGTGGAAAAAAATCGCAAAAGAGGCGGCAATGCAAAGCGGAAGGGGAATACTTCCCGAAATTGCACAGGTTGTAAGCTTTGCACAGGCTCTTGAATATATGAAGAAAGACGATTGCTTCTTTGTGTGCTATGAGGATTTTTCTCATACTCCGCTGACAAAGGTGGTAAACGAGGCAAGGAGCAAAGGTGAAATAAAAACTCTTTCCTTCGGGGTAGGTCCCGAGGGAGGCATTTCCGATAAGGAAGCACAGCTTTGCAGAGACTGTTCGGTACCTCTTGCAGGGCTTGGTCCCAGAATATTGCGAACGGAAACAGCGCCTCTTTGCGTGCTCAGCGCCGTGATGCTTATGACGGGAAATCTTGATTAGTGTAAAAAAATAATTTTAGATACGGAGTGTTGGTTTTGGCTATTCTTAAAAACAAAAAGGTGAACGGCGGAAAACGACCGCTTAGCAAATCGGACATTGATTTTTACAAGATGACGGGCGTATTTGCAATTGCGTGTATCTTTGTACTGCTTGTGCTCAAGATGAAGAGCACCGTTCTTATGAGAGCGGCAAGCGGAGAGGATATCACATATAACATTTACAAGCTGTTTTCAAGTCCCTTCTTTATTGTACCTGCACTGCTTGCCTTTGCGGCGGCGGTGGTATGGTTTGCCGTATGCAAAAAGAAGAAGATTGATGAATCGGGAAGAATTTTTACAAGCACCAACTGCTTGTCAATAGTGCTTTACCTTACGGTGTTTGTTTTGTGCTTCGGCAGAAACCCCAACAGTGAAAATCATGAGTTTTTCATTGCATTTACCGTAATATGTGCAATCATTTACTACGTTTCAAAAATTTATAATGCCGACTTTACCATGTTCTCAATTGTAACGGCGGTAAACTCTATGACGGTTTTCCTTCTTGCAAGCAAGTTTGACGCAGTATCCGTAATAATCAAGCTTGCAGTACTTGCAGCAAGCGTTGCGGCAATTATACTGGTTGATAAGAAAATCAAGAGTATGAAGATTTCCAAGAAGAGAAAGAGCGGCTATCTTACTTTCCCTGCATATGTTTCTGTGGCGCTGGGTGCTTTCTGTATGTTTATCAGAATGAATACGGCGTTTTCTGCAACCTTTGCGGTTGACAGACTGCTTATGGCGTTTTTGGTTGAATACATTGTCTTTGCTATTTTTTACACATTAAGACTTATCCGCGATTAAGCTTAAGCTGAGAAAGGAATGAATATAGTGTCTACAAGAGTATTTCAGAACGTAATTAACCAGTTGAAGGAAACGGTTGACAGAACTGTTGCCGTTATCGACGATACAGGCGTTGTTATTGCCTGCAGCGAGCTTGTGCGGATAGGAGAAAAGCACACTCATGTGCCTGAGCTTTTCACCTCTGACGATGAGATAGTTGTTTCTTCGGGAAACACCTACAGACTTATGGGAAGCTTTGCGAAAATTGACAACATAATTATGGTACAGGGCGAGGATAAGGAAAGTGCAGACATCTGCGCGGTTCTTGCCGTGGCATTTACCAATATCAAGAACCTGTACGGTGAAAAATACGACAAGTCCAGCTTTATCAAGAACATAATTCTTGATAATATTCTTCCCAGCGATATTTACATAAAAGCCAAGGAGCTTCACTTTAACGCAGAGGCGTCCAGAGCGGTGTTCTTTGTACGTTTTTCCGAAAAAGGCGAGGTTATTCCTTACGACATAATGCAGAATATGTTCCCCGACAAAAACAAGGACTATGTTATAAGCATCGGCGAAAACGATGTTGTTCTTGTTAAGGAAGTGAAGGCGGGCATTGACTCCAAGGAGCTTGAAAAGACAGCTCATTCCATAGTTGATACCATCAGTGCCGAGTTCTTCCACTCCGTAACTATCGGTATAGGCTCTGTTTCCGAGAATATCAAGGATCTTGCAATAGCCTTCAGAGAAAGTCAGGTGGCTATCGAAGTCGGCAAGGTTTTTGATACAAAGAAGAGCGTTATCAGCTATGAAAATCTGGGCATAGGCAGACTTATTTACCAGCTTCCCACAACACTTTGCGAAATGTTCCTTCAGGAAGTGTTCAAGAAGGGAAGCCTTGAGAGCCTTGACTATGAAACTCTTATGACCATTCAGGCATTCTTTGAAAATAACCTCAATGTGTCCGAAACCTCAAGAAAGCTGTTTGTACACAGAAATACACTTGTGTACAGACTTGAAAAAATACGCAAAATCACAGGTCTTGACCTTCGTGAATTTGAACACGCAATCACCTTTAAGGTTGCACTTATGGTTAAGAAGTACCTCACCTCCAAGCCCGTAAAGTATTAATGGGAGTACCCGATGATTGAATTTAAGAACGTATCAAAATCATATAACAATAAAGATTTTGTCCTGAAAAATGTGGATTTGCACATCGAAGACGGCGAGTTTGTATTTATCGTCGGTCCTTCGGGTTCAGGTAAGACCACGCTTACAAAGCTTCTTCTGCGTGAAGAAAAGGTAACTGAGGGCAGAATCGTAATAAACGGCTACAGACTTGATAAAATGCGAAGCGGCAAGGTGCCTTATCTTCGCCGTGAAATGGGAGTTGTTTTTCAGGATTTCAGACTTTTCCCAAAGAAAACGGTGTATGAAAACGTAGCCTTTGCCATGCAGGTTATCGGAGCTCCCGGCAGCTCCATCAAGAAAAGAGTTCCCTTTTTCCTTGATCAGGTGGGACTTGCAGACAAGATGAAGTCTTTCCCTACACAGCTTTCGGGCGGTGAACAGCAAAGAGTAGCCCTTGCAAGAGCACTTGTAAATAACCCCGACATTATAATTGCCGACGAGCCTACGGGTAATATCGATCCTGAAATGAGTATTGAAATTATGGAATTGCTTGTCAAGCTCAACGAAAAGCTGGGCAAGACGGTTATCGTCGTAACTCACGAACAGAACCTTGTTGACCGCTACAGAAAGCGTGTTATCACCATCAAGGACGGGGAAATTCTAAATGACAGAATAGGCGGTATGTTCGATGAGTAGATTCAGACTTTTTACCTTTATCAAGGACGGCTTTAAGGGCGTATTCAGAAACGGACTTATGAGCTTTGCCTCTATTCTTGTACTGTTTTCGGGACTTATTCTTATAGGTATTTTTACAACGCTTATTAAAAACGTAAACCATAACCTTGACAAAATGGACGATTTTAACGAGCTTGTGTGCTATATGGAGCTTGAAGCTGACGATGAAACAATAAGAAATGCACACGAAGCCATTATATCCCTTGACAATGTTGTAAATGTGGCTTTTGTTTCAAAGGAAGAAGCTTTGGAAGCTGAAAAAGCAGAGTACGGCGAGGAATATGCATTCCTTTTCGATATGTACAACACGGGAAGAGCAAATCCGCTTCCCGATGCCTTCAGAATCGAATATGAATCGGTTGGAAAGCTTGATGCACTTCAGTACCGGCTTGAAAAGGTTGAAGGCGTACAGCATATAAGAAACAGCAGAGAAATAGCACAGAACATTGAAAAATTCAAAAGCGTAATTACCATAGGCGGTACATGGCTTATGGCTCTGCTTGTAATCGTTTCTCTCTTTGTTATCGCAAATACCATCAAGCTTACCTTCCATTCCCGTGAGCTTGAGATAAGCATTATGAGATATATCGGTGCTACAAAGTTTTACATTACCATGCCCTTTGTGGTGGAAAGTATTATAATTTCACTTATAGCATCGGGATTGGGATACCTTGCACAGTGGTATATCTACAGATTTATGGTGGAAAAGCTGGCGGTTGAGTATAACATTATATCAATCATACCCTTTGCCGAAATGAATAACCTGTTCCTTGTGATTTTCTTCGGTGCAGGTCTGTTTATAGGTATTTTCGGCGGAGCAATTACCATCAGAAGATATATGAAGGTTTAAACCTGTGAAAATTTTTGAAAGGAGACTGTTCATACAAAATGTCACGTAATACAAAACGGCTGTTTTCGGTGTTGTGTACGATTACGGTTGTCAGTATCGCAGTTGTAGGTGCTGCAATTTATAACGCAGGTACTGCCCTTGCAGATACTGTGGACAGAAGCAAAACCATATATGAGCTTGAAAATCAGCTGGGCTCAATGAAAAAAGAACAGTCTGAAATCAAAAACCGTATCAATCAGGACAAGGGCGAAATTGCCTCTCTTGAAAAAGAAATCCAAATGCTTGACGAGGAAATCTCGGTGCTGACCTCACAAAGCTTTGTTATAGAACAGCTCTATGAGCAGTGGCAGGCTGTCAGCGAGGAAGCAAGACTTGAGATAGAAAAACTTGAACAGCAGAAAGCCGACGAGCTTGAAGCCTTTGACAGTATGCTGAGAATGTCCTATATGCACGGCGACGATACATATTTCGACCTTATTTTTGGCTCTGAAAATATCGGCGATTTTCTCTCAAGAACAGATATGCTTGCATATCATTTTCAGGCAAATGACAATGTGCTTACCAATCTTTCGTCAACAATAGTTGACCTTGAGGGTGCTGTGTCACAGTATGATGAGTCGATGGAGCAGCTTGGCGTTTTTGAAGAAGAACAGAATCAGATAAAAGCGTCTTTGGAAGCAAGAAGTGCGTATGCCGAAAATCGAAAGGCAGAGCTTAAAGCAAATCTTGAAACAAATCAGTCGCAGCTTTCCGCCAAGGATAAGGAAATGTCTGATATTGAATCAAGACTGAAGGAGCTTTACCGACAGCAGCAGGCTCAGGGCTCGGTGTCAAAGTACACGGGCGGAACATTCTTTACTCCCACAAAGAATTACCGTATATCCTCTGAATACGAAAACCGTATCAGTCCCATAACGGGCAAGCGTGAAAACCATAACGGTATTGACTTTGCAGCACCGGGAGGCACTCCCATATATGCTGCCGAGGCGGGCACCGTTATTGACTCACGGTATTCCTCATCATGGGGAAATGTTGTGCAGATAGACCACGGCGGCGGAATTGTTACACTTTATGCACACTGCAGTGCAAGGCTTGTCAGCGCAGGACAGACCGTTAAACGCGGCGAGACAATAGCACTTGTGGGTACAACAGGCTGGTCAACAGGCAATCACCTGCATTTTACCGTTTATAAGAACGGTATTGCCGTAAATCCCAGACAGTACCTCGGATCAATTTGATTTTTTAAACATAACGGCGGCATATTTCTGACCGCCGTGTGTTTGTTTTAGCATACTGATTTTTTTGTTAAAGGAGCTTTACCGTGAAAAGAAAAATGTCACTCTTACCCGTCTTTTTGTTTATACTTGTGGCGGCGTGTTTTTTCACATTCCAGATTACATATAACAGAGTGGACAGCCTGTGGCGTAAAAATGTTGACTCAATGATAAGAACCGAAGGTACAAGAATGACCGATGACCTTTCGGCTATGCAGAACGCCCTGTCATCAAGCTATCTTTACGAAGTAACCGAGGACGCACTTCTTGACGGAATTATGAGGGGAAGTGTTTCGGCACTCGGCGATAAATATGCCATGTACCTCAATAAAAAACAGTATGAGGATTATATTAAGACAACCACTGCGGGAACGTCTGTGGGTATAGGTGTCAATGTGATGTACGATGCAACCTCGGAAGGAATAAACGTTGTCAGCGTGTACGAGGCTTCTCCTGCGGAAAAAGCAGGTATTGTTCCGGGGGACATCATTACCCACATAAACGGAAATCCCGTGTCATCATACGGCTTTTACGGTGCTGTGCTTGAGCTTGGTCACGGCAATGCAGACGATAAAATAGCGATATCCGTAAAAAAGGTGAACGGCGAGAGCATTACCACCTTTATCGTGAAAAAGGAAGTTGTCACAAGAAGCATATACGGCGAAAGACTTGGCAACAGCATAGGACTTATCACAATTTCGGCATTTGATACAAGCGGTGAGGAAGAGTTTGTCAGCTGTATGGAGGAGCTTATTGCATCGGGCTGTGAAAAGCTGATAATAGATGTTCGTAATAACGGCGGCGGAAGCATTGAGTCGGTAACGTCAATTCTTGATTTTCTCCTGCCCTCGGGTACTCTTGTGACGGTTACGTCAAAATCGGGTACCACGAATACCGCAACAAGCGATGTAAACGAAGCTCCGTACCTTTCGGCGGTGCTTGTCAATGAAAGAACGGTTTGCGAGGCGGAGGTTTTTGCTTCGGCAATGAAAACGCTGGGCGGTGCGTCAATAGTGGGAACAAATACCTGCGGAAAGGCTTCAAAGCAGTCGGTATTTCCTCTTCCCGACGGGGGTGCTGTGTGCTTTTCAACGGCGTCATATATTCCTTCAAGCGGCGAAAGCTTTGACAAGGTGGGAATTACGCCCGATATAAGCGCATCTCTTTCTGCGGAAAAGCTTATGAGCTTTACTTCTCTTGACATCACAGACGATGACCAGATTCAGAAGGCAATTGAATATCTTAAGAGCAAGGACGCCAAAAAAATCAAGGATTAAGACATAACAATTTAAATTTTTATAAACTCTGCGATTTTTCGTCAAAATTCTCTGTACAAAGAAAAGCAACTGTGCTATAATTGTAAGAGATAATCGAAAAACAGCTTGAAAATGGGAAAAAGATATGAATAAAAAGTTTGATAACAGAAATAAAAAGGGCACAGGCTTCAAAAAAAGCGGGAATAAAGGCACATTTGACAAGAGAAAGCCCTATAATGACGGAAGAAGAAACGACGAATATAACGAAGACCTTGCTAACGGCTCTGTTCCGGGCAGAAATGCCGTAAGAGAACTGCTGAAATCGGGCAGACACGTTGAAAAAATATACGTGCGTGAGGGTGAGCGTGAAGGCTCAATCACCGTGCTTGCGGCAATGGCGCTTGAAAGAGGTATTCCGCTTATCGAGGTGGATAAGGCGAAGCTTGACAGACTTTGCGGCTTTGAACAGCATCAGGGTATTGTTGCAATTGCTTCGGAAAAGGAATATGTTGAAATTGAAGACGTGCTGAAAATTGCCGAGGAAAGAGGAGAAAAGCCTCTTGTTGTAATTGCCGACAATATTTCGGATCCCCATAATCTTGGTGCAATCATCAGATGTGCCGAGGGTGCGGGTGCACACGGCATTATCATTCCAAAAAGAAGAAGTGCCTGCATAACTCCTGCCGTTGCAAAGGCCAGTGCGGGAGCAGTTGAGCACCTTGCGGCAGTTAAGTGCACAAACGTAACAGAGACAATCAAAAAGCTTAAGGAATACGGACTGTGGATTGTTGCGGCTGAGGCTGACGGCGAGGATTATACAAAAATTGATTTTGACGTGCCGGTGGCAATTGTTCTGGGAAGCGAGGAGCATGGAGTGTCAGAGCTTGTACGCAAGAATTGCGACTATGTGGCATCTCTTCCCATGAGAGGAAACGTAAACTCACTTAATGTGTCAACAGCATCTGCGGTACTGCTTTATGAAGCAATACGGCAGAGAGGATATAAATGATAAGGAGGTAACAAGGGTGCAGGATAATAAGGAACGTCTTGAAAATAAGGACGTATCGGTTGAGAATGAAGAAAAAATCTCCCAAGTTATGGAAAATCAGGAAAGTCTTTTCGGTGGTGACGAGGTGTTTACCGAAGCTATCGTTGTAGAAAAGGAAGAAATACCCGTTGATTCTTCCACGGATGCAGAGAAAACTCTGTCAAGCAACGGAGATACAGCGGTGTTCAGCTTTGCAAAGGAAAAGCCTCAGGGCTCGGAAATAGGTCACGAGGAGCTTACGGTATCGGATATCGAAAGCAGTGCAAAGGAGTATTACAACGCCAATCACGCAGGCGATATAGAAGATAAGGTAAAGCAGCTCACCAATCTTGCAAACAGCGGCTTTGGTGACGAAGACACACCTTCCGATGTGTTTATCCCCAATGAAGCCGATGAAGACGAGGATAAGAAAAAGGATAAGAAGAAAAAGAAAAAACGCGGTTATGTTTCAAATGACGATATGGAGCTTTTGTCAGGTCTTGGCGGTGAAACGCTTCACCCGTCAGCAGATTCTTCTTCACCTGTTGTGGAGGAAAAGCAGGAAGATGACGTAACCGAGGTTACCGAAAAGGAAGAAATACCTGTAAATCAGGACGAATTTGACGATGCAGTTGAATTTGATGAGGTCGATGACGGAATCACCGAGGAAGAAAAGCAGCTTTTTGCAGCTCTTGGCGGCGGTGAGGAAGAGGACGCAGGCAAGCACTTCAAAAAGTACGAGGATATGTACGAAAACGATGAGGAAGAGGATGAGTACACCTCACGTGAGCAGGACGGCACAATCCTTATGGGACTTAGAAAAAAGGCAATGTCGGGTATGCTTTCCGTTTTCCTTACACTTGTTGCCGCAATGGTATGTGTATTCTTTGAAACGGCTGCGGTAACATCACTTCCGAATCCCGCAGTGCTTGAAGCGGGAAAATTCGGTGTTACATATTCAATGGCAATGCTTCAGCTTCTTTTCCTGTGCGTGCTGTTCAATCTTGACGGCGTAAAGCGTGCATTCAAGGCGCTTCGTCCGTCGAAGCCCGGTGCAGAAGGCTTTGCAGCGGTTGCTGTGTGCGTTTGTACACTTCATTCCGTTGTATCCTGTATTACCGTAGGTACAGACCTTTCTCTTCGTTCATACTGTTCTGCAGGCTGTATAGCAATGGTGCTTCTGTCCTTTAACAGCTTTTTTAAAGCACAGACCACATTAAGCTCATTCTGTATAGCGGCATCCAAAAAGCCGAAGTTTTCATGTGAAATACTTGACAGAGCCGGCGAGGAATCGGTATGTCTTGAGTCACTTCTTGACGATGAATCCGTTGCGGCGACTGTAGGAAAGAGCGAATTTGTTGAGGGCTTCTTTAAAAAGGTGCGTACAAATCCCAAAGCTGCCGGTGACAGTGTAAAACGTATTATTATAGTTGAAACAGTTGCGGCATTTATAGGAATTGCGGCAGGACTTTTGTCGGCAAGCTTTTACGAGGGCTTCTCGGCGTTTGCCGTGGTGTCGCTTGTGTCACTTCCCGTAAACAGCCTTCTTGCAACCTCACTTCCGTTCTTCAAGGCAAACTCCAAGGCGATGGATACCCAGACAGCATATCTGGGTGAGGCGGTTTGCGATGCTTATGAGGATGCAAATGTTATTTCCTTTGACGATACAGAGGTATTTCCTCCCAAGGGCGTCAAGGTTTCAAGCATCAAAACATATGAAAATAACCGTATAGATAAGGTTATACTTTATATGGCAAGAATATTTGACGAGCTTCGCGGACCTTTGTCCTTTGTATTTGCAAACTCGGTGCAGAATATTGACGAAGTAGTAGGCAAGGCACAGATAAAAGAGGTGCTTGATAACGGAATAAGAGCTGATATTGACGGCAAGAGCATAATTGTGGGTAAGAGCGACTTTATGACAGCAAATGAGCTTTGTCCCGTTGTTGATAATATTGACGAGGCGTTTGTTGGCTCAATGGGCAATATTGTTTATATGGCTGTTGACGGCTCGCTTGCGGCAAAGTTTTATATCAAGTATGCCATCAACAAGGAATTTGAAGCAATGCTTCGTTCCTTCTATGATGCAGGTGTTGGAGTTGGTATAAAGACACTTGATCCGGGTATTACCAAAGAGTTTGTTGAGGGCTTCCTCAGAAATACAAATTACCCAATAGTTGTAATCAGCAAGACCAAAGAGTGTGCAGGTATTTCCAAGGTAGCTGAAAAAACAAAGAGTACAATTATTTCGCTGTCGGGCGTACATAATTTCCTTAAGGGCTTTATCAGAGCAGATAAGCTGAGAAATATTTATCGTACAAACTTCAGCTTTGCACTTATTTCCATGATTTTGGGATTTGTTATCTCGACAGCAGGTGTGCTGATGCTGGGAAGCGGTGCTATGAGTGTTCTGTTTATTGCAATATTCCAGATTATCTGGTGTCTTCCTGCAATACTTGTTTCGGCGTTTTCAACGTAAAAGTAAGAGGGGCTGTATCTTTTGATACAGCCCTGTGTTTGTCAAAATATAAATGTTGGTCGGGGACGGAGCTTAACCGTCCCATTTTTTGTCAAGGTGATAATTTTTGATGCAGGGCAAAAAAATCCCCCGACTGTATGTCGGGGAAAGTATGTCAATTAAAGTCTGTCAAGCACACCCACAAGAGCTTCATAAGCAATTGCATATGTCTTCTGCTTTTCTTCAGGGAAGCTCTTTACAAGCTCGCTTGCATCTTCGGGAACAGCATATTTGAAAAGGTGAGGCTCAAGGCTGAGATAGCCGTCAAAGCCGTTTTTGTAAAGGTCACGTAAGATTTCTTCAATCTTGCCGTCGCCCATACCTGCAGGAAGAACGCCTACGCCCTTCTTGTTGTCCTTGATGTGAATATACTCAATGTAAGGCTTCAACATTTCGTAAGCTTCCATTGTTTCCTGGTCACATTCTATGAAGTTGGAAAAGTCAAATACAGCTCTGAAATTAGGTGACTGAATCTTTTCAAAGAGCACCTTGCATCTTCTTGCTATGTTGCCGTAAATGCCCTTTTCGTTTTCATGAAGGAGAACAACGCCTTCCTCTTCAGCATACTTTACCATAAGTGTAAGCTTTTCAACAACAAAGTCTGTGTATGTATCGTAGTCCTCGCCTTCGGGAAGAAAGAAGGAAAACATTCTGATATATTTTGCACCGATTGCCTTTGCAACTCTCACGGTGTTTTTGAACAGGTCAAAGTGTGCTTCAAAATCGTCCTCAGGCTTGATTTTGCCTATAGGTGAGCCAATGGAAGAGGCTGTGATGCCGTAGTTTTCCATGATTGCACAAAGCTCCGCTGTTTCTTCTTCGTTAAGGGAAGAGATGTTCTTGCCGTTTACAATTCTGGGTTCGTAAAACTCAACACCAAGTCTTGAGATAGTCTCAAACTGGGTAACAATGTCAGATGAGGCTTCATCGCAAAAGCCTGAAATTTTATAATTCTTGTACATTTTAAAACCTCCAATAATTATCTGAATTTATTTTATCACGTAATGTATATGAATTCAAGCATTTAATGTCAAGTGTGAACGATATTGATATTATTGATAAAATAAGACGTACATTTTTGATGTACGCCTGTTTCTGCTGTAATTACATTAAAATCACAGTGCCCTGTAAGCTCTGTAAAGATGAACAATGTTTAAATCCTCGTCCATATCAAGACCGTGTGAGCCGCAGCCGCCGTCGATTTCGTGGCAGCCGTGATCCATGGCAAAGCCCACAAGCGTGTTGTGATTTGTCCAATAAGTCCTGATAAGCTCGTTGAATATGGCAAATGTTCTTGAATTGCATCTAAGCTCTCCCAGTGCCTCAACACTTTCGGGACCGTACTTGTGCATAACGCTGTCGTAGTTGCCGTTGTAAACAACATATAAATCGTACTTGTCTTCCTTGATAAGCTGCGACACCTTTGCATTGATTTGGTGGGGATTGTCAAACAGGAAATAATCCATATTTCTTTCAAGAAAAATCTTGCCGATGCTGCACTCCTTGTCTGCAACAATAACACATCTTTTGCCTGCCTTGATAAATGCATCAAAGATGGTGTCAATCCTGAGTACGGGCTTTTCATACTTCTGAATACCGTGAACACTTGGTTGTGTACCTGTATACATAGTTGCAAAGCAAACGGGGGTAACCGACGGCATAACGGTACACATGGGAAGCATAAGCTCGGATATGGCTGTCGCTTCCTTTGTAAGAAAAGGATACTTTTCGTAAATCCACTGCGCTACCGCATCGGGATTGTACATAAACAGCCTGTCCGCTTTTTTGCCGTCAAAAGCCTTGTCAACATACTCACATAGAGTCTCATTTCTGTCCGAGGCTTTTTCGGGAGCATCAACGCCCATACCGTAGCACAATGCGGCGCAAAGTGTGTCAAGAGATACCTGATTTGCCATCTTAATTACCTCGTATTACTTGTAGTAGTCAAATTCAACATCATAAATGTTTACCGTGTCGCCGTCCTTGATGCCTTTTTCTTCAAGAGCAGCTATGATGCCGCTGTTGCGAAGTACCTTCTGGAAGTAGGAGGAGGACTCGTAGTCGTTGAAGTTGATGGACTCAATAACCTTGACAATTCTGGGAGCCTCAACGTAGTAAACGCCGTTGACATTCTTAACGGTGATTTCCTCTGATTCAAGGTCAACGGTGGTTTCTTCTTCAACCACATAGTCAGCTTCGTAAATCTTAAGGGGAGGAAGGTTACAAAGCTTTTTTGCAATAAGCTCTTTAAGCTCGTCTGTGCCTTCTCCGATACCTGCACACATAAAAACTATGGGAATATCGTTGTCTTTGGCGAACTTTTCAAGCTTTTCCTTGTTTTCTTCGCTCATCATATCAATTTTGTTTGCCGCAATTATGCGGGGACGGCTTGCAAGCTCGGGACTGTACTTTTCCAATTCCTCGTTGATAACAAGTATGTCGTCAACAGGATCTCTTCCCTCAATGCCTGAAGCGTCAACTACGTTTACAAGCAGTCTGCAACGCTCAACGTGACGAAGGAACTGATGCCCCAAGCCTTCGCCTGCACTTGCACCCTCGATAAGACCGGGAATGTCCGCAAGAACATAGCTTCCTGCCTTTGCATCAACAACGCCCAGAATAGGGGAGAGGGTGGTGAAGTGATATTCTGCAATTTTGGGCTTTGCCGCACTTACCATTGAAACGATAGTGCTCTTGCCTGCACTTGGCATACCAACAAGACCTGCATCTGCAAGCATTTTAAGCTCAAGCTCGACTTCCATTTCCTTGCCCTTGATGCCTGCCTTTGCAAAGTTGGGAGCCTGTCTTACGGGATTTGCGAAGTGAGTGTTGCCAAAACCGCCTTTACCTCCCTTGAGAATGGTAAATCTGCCTGTTTCGGCAACGTCTGCATCAGACATATCCTTTATGATTCTGCCGCTTTGAGCGTCCTTTATGATAGTTCCGGGTGGAACGGGAATTTCGATGTTTTCGGCAGTTGCACCGTGGAATTTCTTGGCTGTGCCGTCACCGCCGTTGGGTGCTACAAATTTTCTTCTGTACTTAAAGTCAAGAAGGGTGTTCTTACCCTCGTCCGCAACAAATATTACGTCTCCGCCTTTTCCGCCGTCACCGCCGTCGGGACCGCCGTGGGAAACATACTTTTCACGTCTGAAGGAAACACAGCCGTTTCCGCCGTTGCCTGCTTTGATGTATATTTTTACTTTATCTATAAACATAAATCTACCTCCGTTAGTTAGTTTATGTTGAGTGAGTCTTACTTTTCTTGAAAGAAAAGAAAGCAAAAGAACTTTAACTTGGCTGTCGCCGTTGTTTAACGAGGCTCTACCACAAATTTAATTTTCAGGAAATACACAGTTTTCCCGAAAAGAAGAAGCAAAGGCTGTCAGGGTATCCCAACAGCCTTAAGTCCCATTATTTACAAAGCTTATGCTTCGTATACGCTTACGCGCTTCTTTCCACCAGCCATGTGTTCAAACTTTACCTTACCTGCGATAAGAGCAAAGAGTGTATCGTCTGTACCGATACCAACATTGTTGCCGGGATGGATATGTGTACCGCGCTGTCTTACAATGATGTTACCTGCAAGAACAGGCTGTCCGTCTGCTCTCTTTACACCGAGTCTCTTGGATTCGGAATCACGGCCGTTCTTTGTAGAACCTACACCTTTTTTATGAGCAAAAAACTGAATGCTTAATCTTAACATTATCTTACACCTCCGTTGAAATTGTTACGTATTCGGGATAAGCCTCTGCCAAATCACTGACATAGCTTTTATACCCTTCTGCCACACGCTTAATATCGTTCTTTCTCTTGATGTTGCCATCGCTTTCGAGAATTACGATGTTGACGCTTGGCACATCTTCATCGACCTCAAGTGAAAGGTCAATTCCGAACTGTTCGAGAATGTTTACCACAAGCTCCGTTGCACTGCTTACTGCGGCACAGATTATGTCCGAGCCTTCCTCAGCATACCCCGAATGACCTTCGGTGCTGATTCTTGCATAAACAGTTTCTTCGCTTTGTGTAAAAGTTACTCTCGTCATTTTTCTTAGCCTATCTTAGTGATCTGTACCTTAGAGTAGGGCTGTCTGTGTCCCTGCTTCTTCTTTTCGCCCTTCTTGGACTTGTACTTGAACACTACGATCTTCTTTGCCTTTGCATTTCTGAGAACAGTACCTTCAGCCTTAACGCCTGTATCGCCTGTCTTGATACCGTCATCTGTGGAAACTGCAATAACGTCAAAAGAAACCTTTTCATTTTCTTCTACGCCGAGCTTCTCAACGAAAATGATGTCGCCTTCCTGAACCTTATACTGCTTTCCGCCTGTAGTAATGATTGCGTACACGAAAAGCACCTCCTTAATTAATAGAACTCGCTGAACACGGGCTTTTGCTCTGCTTTTTATATTCCAAAAAAGTCCGCAAAATTACCTGCCCTTATCATGCGGCTTTGTTAGTATACCATATGTTTTGCCGTTTGTCAAGGGTTTTTATAAAAGTTTTTTCTCACTTTTGAACTGTTGCTTCCTCCACGGAAATGCTTTCTTCTCCGATGCTTTCCGCAATTTCATTTAACAGCATTTCAAAGTGCTCTTCGCTGTTTTTTACGAAGGTCATATGAGCACTTATTACGTTTTCACCGTATTGGCTGAAAGAAACGACAGAAGAAAATTCGCCGTCATATTCCAGGAATACCGCAAAGTCCTCTTCAAAGTCGGACGGCTGAATATAACCTCTGCTGTTGTTGAGAACGGTGGTTGCGGCAATCATCTTTGCACCGAAGCGGGCATTTATCATCGAGGCAAAATTGTTAACGCTGAAGCGGTTAAGCTCAATAATCTTTTCAAAAGCAAAATCTGCCTCGTCTTCGGGATAGTTTGCCCTCATAAATTCCAAAATCTTGTCCTTGTGAAGGTAGATGTATTTAACGCTTTTGGGTGCATCGTAATCAACTTCCGCTATTGAAGCAATTTGTTCGGCAACCTCACCGTCACCTGTGTACATAGAAACAAATTCCTTTGACTTTGCAAGCTCTGCCGACTGCTTTGTAAGCTTTATGGCTTCATCTATGTAAAAGCTTTCGCTTGCTTCGGGAATTTCCACGGTAAATGGGGAATCTGTGTTTTTATTTTCCTTGACTGTACAGCCCGAAAGAGCAAGAAGTGTCACAGCAAGGATAAGCATAAGTTTTTTCATATTATTATCCTCCTTTGAATATTTTTTATAGCTGAATTGTACCACATATACCTCTTACTGTCAATAAAAAAGGACGGCTTTTTACAGCCGTCCCGAAAGTGATATTTTTTTTACCGATTATTCAGCATACTGATATGCCGCAAAAACCTCGCCGTCTGCATTTACGTACTCGTAAATAACATTTTCAAGGTCGGGCATTGCTGACTTGAGACCGATGTAAACGGGAGAGAGTGTTTCCTCTGCGTCAGAGTAGCTTTCGTCAAGAGCCGCAAGGAATTCTTCCGTTACGTCAATCTGCTCCTTAAGAGTGTATATGTAAACAAGGTCGTTGCCTCTTGCTTCAATTGTCACAACGAAGGTTTCGTCTGAGTAAACCTCCTGCTGTGAGAGAAGCTCGGCATATTCGCCAACGGAAATGCCGTCGGTAAATTCTTCATAGTTTACGTCTGCACCTTCTTCGGCAACTATGTCTTCAGCGGTGATTGCATCGTTGTATACAACATTTCCCTTGGAGTCACGAAGCTCAATCACAAGACCTTCAAGTGAAGGAATTGATGCCTTCATACCTGCAAGAGACTGTCCGAGAGCAGGGGCAAGGTTGCCGAATACTTCGGCGTAGATGCTTTCGATACCTTCGGGATCCTGTTGTGCAAGCTCGTCAAATATATCTGTTGAGAATACGTAAGCAAGCATATTGTCACGTGCTTCAAGGTCAATGTCCATTTCGCCGCCGAAGGCTTCCTTAAGTGTGTCGCCGATGGTGGGGAAAGCGTTGAGAAATTCTGCAACGGAAGCAAAGCTTTCTGTTTCGGCTGTGCCGTCAAGTGCTTCATCTTCAGCTACTTCGTCTTCGTTTTCTTCATTTTCTTCGTTTGCGGGAAGCTGTGCTTCTTCTCCTTCAATCTGAGGTTCTACCGCTTCATTTGTGTCGTCGATGATGATTTCTTCTTCTACCGGTGCTGTGCAGGCTGTAAGTGCCGTCAGTACAAGCATACAGGAAAGAAGAATGGCAAATATCTTTTTCATAATAATAACCGCCTTTCGTTTTTTTTTATTACTTTCCAAGTTTTAACATTTCATCAATGCATTTCTTGGCTTTACTTATTGTATCGCCGTCAAGTACAATTTCTTCGCCGCCGCCCGTAAGACAGTCAAGAACACCCGAAAGTGTTGTCAGCTTCATATCGGGGCAGATAAGATTTTTTGACAGGTTGTAGAATTTTTTGTCGGGACACGCCAGCGCCAGGTGATCTGCCGTACTGTTTTCCGTGCCGATGATGAATTCCTTGGCATCACTTTGCATGGCATAGTCCATAATGTCCTTGGTTGAGCCTGCCATATCGGCGTGCTTTACAACGTCGGGCGTACATTCGGGATGCACAAGAAACAGTGCTTTTGGGTGTGCTTTTTTAGCCTCAAGCACCTCGTCCTCCGTTATGCTTCCGTGAACGGGACAGCCTCCTCGGAGAAGCTGTATATCCTTGTCGGGACACATCTTTGCAATGTATGAGCCAAGGTTTATGTCGGGAATAAACAGAATTTTGTCACTGTCAAGATTTTGCACTATTTTAAGAGCCGAGGAGCTTGTGACACACACGTCACACACTGTTTTAAGCTCGGCTGTAGTATTGATGTATGCCACAACCTTGTGGTGGGGAAAACGCTTTTTGTGTGCAAGAATGTAGTCACGTGTAAACTGCTCTGCCATGGGACAGCCTGCATCCTTATGGGACAGGTATACGTTCTTGTCGGGTGACAGGATTTTCACCGTTTCCGCCATAAAACGCACACCGCACATAAGCACGTTTTTATTTTCCACGCCCTGTGCTTTTACACTCAGAGCATAAGAGTCTCCCACAAAGTCCGCAATTTCGCAGATGTCGGGTGTCTGATATGTGTGTGCAAGTATGCAAAAATCTTTTTCTTTTTTCAGACGAAGTATCTCGTCCTGTATTTCTCTTATTTTCATATTCACCTTTAGATAGTTTGTGTGACGTGTTTGTCGCTTTTTGAAAAAAGCTCCGCATAAACTTTATTTTGGCTGTCGCCGTTGTAGAGTTTATTTGATGATTAAACCTAAGTTTTCTGCATCAATGAAATTTTGCAGTAGTCCTTGCACCGCTGTTTGGTGCGAGGACGGATTAAATTGTATTAAATTGGATTGTGGCAGAGAATAAGCCTTCAGTAGTTTTGAACACTTGCGTTTAAGGTGTTCAAAACGGCCTTTACGAGAACCGATAGCCTAATATCATCCGAGGAAGCCTACGGCATTCAGTGTCGAGTAGCCTCGATCTTTTCAAGACCGCCCATATAAGGTCTGAGAGCCTCGGGAATACGTACCGAGCCGTCAGCCTGAAGGTTGTTTTCAAAGAAGGCAATAAGCATTCTGGGAGGAGCGACAACAGTGTTGTTAAGGGTGTGAGCAAAGTACTTGCCGTCCTTGCCGTTTACTCTGATTTTAAGTCTTCTTGCCTGAGCCTCGCCGAGGTTGGAGCAAGAGCCTACCTCAAAGTACTTCTGCTGTCTGGGGCTCCATGCTTCAACGTCAACGCTCTTAACCTTAAGGTCAGCAAGGTCGCCTGAGCAGCACTCAAGTGTTCTTACGGGAATGTCGAGGCTTCTGAACAGGTCAACGGTGTTCTGCCACAGCTTGTCATACCAAGCCATGCTGTCTTCGGGCTTACAAACAACAATCATTTCCTGCTTTTCAAACTGATGGATTCTGTAAACGCCTCTTTCTTCGATACCGTGTGCACCCTTTTCCTTTCTGAAGCAGGGAGAGTAGCTGGTAAGAGTGTAGGGGAGCTTTTCTTCGGGGATAATGGTGTCGATGAACTTACCTATCATGGAGTGCTCGCTTGTGCCGATAAGATAAAGGTCTTCGCCTTCAATCTTGTACATCATAGCGTCCATTTCGGCAAATGACATAACGCCTGTAACAACTTCACTTCTGATCATAAAGGGAGGAACACAGTAGGTGAAGCCTCTGCCAATCATAAAATCTCTTGCGTAAGAAATAACCGCAGAGTGAATTCTTGCAACGTCGCCCATAAGATAGTAGAAGCCGTTGCCTGCAACCTTTCTTGCAGAATCAAGGTCAATGCCGTCAAAGGACTCGAAAATATCTGTGTGATAGGGAATTTCAAAGTCGGGTACTACAGGCTCGCCGTATCTCTGAACTTCAACGTTCTCACTGTCGTCCTTACCAATGGGTACGCTGGGATCAATGATGTTGGGTATTGTCATCATGATAGTCTTGATGCGCTCGGCAACCTTAGCTTCTTCTGCTTCAAGAGACGCCATCTTGTCGGCGGACTCGGTAACAAGCTTTTTCATAGCTTCGGCTTCTTCCTTCTTGCCCTGTCCCATAAGAATACCAATCTGCTTTGAGTACTTGTTTCTGTCGGCACGGATAGCTTCTGCTTCCTGCTTAAGTGCTCTGTCCTTGATGTCAAGCTCGATAACCTCGTCAACAAGGGGAAGCTTTGCGTCCTGAAATTTGTTTCTGATGTTCTGCTTTACGATTTCGGGGTTGTCTCTGACAAACTTTAAATCTAACATTTTTCTTTTCTCCTTTGAGATATATATTAATTTTTTTAGAAAACAAATAAAAAACACCCTCGAATCCATACGGAATCAAGGGTGCGGAATTACACGGTACCACCTTGTATTTTGCTCACTTTCTTTAACGCAGAAAATACGCAAGGCTCGTCGCCCTGCCGCTCGGGAATGGAAAAAGCACCGTTTTCTGCACATTCTCACCTGCCATGTGCTCTCTTGGAAGACTACGTTTGCTCGGTTTTCCGTCATTGCGGATTGTTGTGGTTATTATATAGCTTTTTTAACAATTTGTCAAGTGTTTTTTGATTTTTCGTCAGAAGTGTACGATATTTGTTGACTTTTAATGCAGATGTGCTATAATTGTTGCATAATCAATCTTGAAAAAGAGGTAATAGTTATGAAGCTGTTGTTTGCATCGGATATGTCCTTTAACTACTTTGAGGGCGTTCCGTCGGAAGATAAAATCAAGGAAATGATGAAAGAGGCTGCCGAGGTTTTTGCAGGGAGCGACTTTTCCGTTCTCAATCTTGAAACGGTGTTCGGAGAACGGGTGGACGACGATGCAATTATCAAGGACGGTCCAAATCTTATATGCGACAAGGGCTTTGTGAAATTTCTTGCCGCACTTAAGCCTTGTGCCGCAGGTCTTGCAAACAACCACACGGGCGACTACGGCGACAAGCCCATTTTCAATACATTGCAGATACTCCGTGACAACAATATTACGCCTTTCGGTGCAGGCAAGGATATTGAGGAAGCTTACAAGAGCGTTGTCTTTGAAAAAGACGGAGAAAAGGTTGCAATAATCGGCGTATGTGAGAACGAGTTTGGTATTGCAACAAAAACGAAACCCGGTGCGGCAGGACTTAAAATAAGCCTTGTTACAAAGGCAATAAACGAGGCAAAGGCTCTCGGACAGAAGCCTGTCATTTATTTCCACGGCGGAACGGAATATCTTCCTTTTCCGTCTCCCGGAAAAAAAGAGCTTTACAGACTTTTTATCGACCTTGGAGCACAAGCGGTTATTGCAATGCACACTCACTGCCCTCAGGGGTATGAAATGTATTGCGGCAAGCCTATATGCTACAGTATGGGTAATTTTTATTTCCCGTCTGACGTTCTTGCAAGATACAAGTCATGGCTTTACGGCTACATGTGCTCTCTCACTTTAGAGGACGGCAAGTGGGGCTTTGAATACATTCCCTACACCTTTGACTATGATGGTATAAGATTACTTCGTGGTGAGGAAAAAGCTCACTTTGACGAATATATGCAGTTTATCTGCGAGCCTATCGGAGACGATGACAGGCTGCAAGAATATTTTGACATCTGGTGTGCAAGAACAAAAGGCAGATTTGCTTATGTTGCAAACCTTCTGCGTGCCAATATGGATATGATTTCGGACGGCAAGCAGGCTGAAATAAAGCAGGCAAAGAACTGTATGTGTTGCGAAGCACATAACGAGCTCATTACCAACACAATGAATATGGTATACTTTGGCAGAATACAAGAAGCACAGGCAAAGGAAGAGCTTTTGTATAAACTTCAGAATATGGAAATTCCCCGATAACAAGTGAAAATTTGAGCTGTTCTCACGGACGGCTCTTTTTTTGTCGGTGCGGGCGGGAAAAGAAGCATAAAAATATTGACTTTTACCGAAATTTGTAGTATAGTATATAATTGAAATAAAAATAAGCTTTACAGGACAGGAGAATGGTTATGAAAAAAATTATTGTTACAGCTTTATCGGTGCTTTTCGCATTGCTTATGCTTGTATCGTGCTCACAGAAGGAAAGCTATGTTTTCACACCCGAGGTGCTTGTTGCTCAAGGTGAAAATGAGCAGGAGCAAATCGGTTTTAACAGCCATGTGACAATTACAGAGGGTGCATACAGCTCAAGAGCTTTCGGCTCCGATGAAGTATATGTCAATGACGGCACATTTTCTCTTTGCGGTGTGAAAATCGGTGATAGCTGGGAAAAGTTTGCACAAAGCTTTATGCTGAAGTCCGGCGAAGCGATGTGGGAAACCTGCCTGTATGTTACAGATGAAGAAATTATATTCAATTACCCTGCATATGACGGTGCTGCTTTAAGCTTCGGAAAGTACGACGATGCGTTTCTTACCGTAGGCTACAGCGACAGAAAAGACAGCGACCAATGGAATACCATGACAGCCGAGGTTCTCAAGAACACCTGGAACATTGAGCAGAATTACGAATTTGACGGTATTTGCATCATCAGCGCAGGTCTTGACGAAAACGGCATTATCAATCAGATAGACGTTGATTACGGCTCTCAGGAAGAATTTAATGAAAAGGAAAACTACAGAACAGCCGTTGACTACTTTGCAATGGAAGAAGAAAGCTACTCAAAGCTTGATACGGAACCTGTGGAGGAATAATTTTGTCTGAAAGAAATTTTCCCGTTGCAGTTGTAACGGATAAGGCTAAAAAAAGCCTTGACAAAGGGCATCCTTGGGTTTATGCAGACGAGGTGCTGAGCATTGCGGGAGATTACCAAAACGGTCATCTTGTGGACGTACGCTCAGGCAAGGGTACCTTTCTCGGCACAGGCTTCATAAACGATAACTCAAAAATCAGAATACGTATAATATCCCGCAACGCCAACGATAAGTTTGACCAAAGCTTCTGGACACGCCGTGTAAGATATGCAATAGATTACCGCAGAACGGTAATGGGAGATGACTTTTCCTCCTGCAGACTTATTTTCGGCGAGGCAGATTCTTTCCCGGGGCTTACCCTTGATAAGTTTGAAGATGTGCTTGTTGCTGAGGTTTTAAGTCTTGGCATTGAAAAAGTAAAGCACATTATCTTTAAGGCGGCGGTTGACATTCTCGGAGAGTACGGCGAAAAGATAAACGTGGTATATGAGAGAAACGATGTGGCTGTACGCACTCTTGAGGGTATGGAAACCTATAAGGACTACCATAACCTTGAAGGTGTTGACAACGGCGGTGACGGAAAGGTTGTCATTACCGAAAACGGAATAAAGTACGAGGTGGACTATATAAACGGTCAGAAAACAGGCTTTTTCCTTGACCAGAAGTATAACAGACGTGCGGCTGCCAAAATTGCAAAGGGTAAAAAGGTGCTTGACTGCTTTACCCATACAGGCTCCTTTGCTCTTAACTGTGCAAAGGGCGGTGCCGAGCATGTAACGGCGGTTGATATATCGGAAAGTGCCATAGAGCAGACAAAGAAAAACGCCTGTCTTAACGGACTTGAAGATAAGATGGACTTTGTGTGTGCCAATGTTTTTGAGCTTTTAACGGATATGTATAACTCAAAAAAATGCGACTATGATTACATTATCCTTGATCCGCCTGCTTTTACCAAAAGCCGAGCCACGATTGAAAGTGCAAGAAAGGGCTATAAGGAGATAAACTTAAAGGCAATGAAGCTTCTTCCAAGAGGCGGATACCTTGCAACCTGCTCCTGCTCTCACTTTATGAGCGACAGCCTTTTCAGAACCATGCTCAACGATGCGGCACACGATGCAGGCGT
>JAZQFS010000006.1:0-10385 GCA_045539625.1 Eubacteriales bacterium
AGCAGCTCGGTTTTACCCGAGCTGCCCAAGCATCTTTAACTTAAAGCTTTTCTCCTGCGATAATTTTATCAACTGCATCCTTGTACAGCTCATAATTTTCCGATGCCTTAAGACTTTCTGCCACCGACTTGATATTATTTACCATTGCCGTTCCGTAGATTATCTCCTCATCCTTTACGATATAAGGCTTAACAACAATATCCTCTGCATACTTATCTGCGGGAATATTATAAACCACCGCCGTAAAGAAGGTTCGTCCTTCCACGGTTTCAAAAATCTTATCAACGCTTTCACCGTCAACTGTTCCGTAAGCTACGCCCTTGGAGTACTTGACGCTTGATTCAGCAGTGAAGTCTTCAGGAGTAATTCCTGCTGTGTCAAGAGCTACTTTTCTTGCAACGATAAAGCCGTATTCCGTCACGGCATCACTGCTTCTTTCAAGGCTTGAAACAGATGCCTTAAAGCGAATACCCGAGGGAGCATCAACTCGTATTGAGTTTTGTGAGCAGGAAACAGGTGCGTAATTATAATCCTTATAGTAAATCTTAAAGTTATCGCACTCAATCTTCACGGAAGCTTCCTTTTCGGAGTCAACGGGAGCAATGGCAAAGTTAAAGCCGATTTGGGACTTGACATTGCCGTCTAATTTAAACATAACACCGTTGTCCACGCTTCCGTAATAACCGTCTTTAACCAAGATGGTCTTCTTGAGGTACTGCTTTGTTCCGTCAAGAGGAAGTGAGGTGGTATTAACTGCCAAATCCTTATATTCTGCTTCACCCGAAACCTTTACATTTGCAAAAGCATCCACACTAACCGTTACATTTTCTGCCGAAGTAACGCTTGCTTCTACGAACAGCGTATAAACACCGTCCTTAAGGAAGTATGCACTGCCGGGCAAATATACCTTGGGGTACTTCTTGGAGCCGTCGTCAATCTTCTGGTCAATAACAAATGCGTTATCAGGGTGCTTATAAGTGCTTGTTACACCGTATTCACCGTACTTGAAGCCGTACACCCAGCTATCATCGGGATTCTTGTTACCCTGCTGGAACCAAGGACCGCTTGACGGCTTGCTTCCGCCGAACAAGATTTTACCCATATTGGTACCTTCGGTTGTGCCGTAAACCCAGATGTTGGAGTGGTGGTTTGCTATACCCATATTGTTATAGTTAAAGCTGATAACAAGCTCGCCTGCCGCCTTTTCCTCTTCGCCCTCGTAATAGTGCTCATCCCATACTGCATAAAGAGTGGTGTCTTGGCTAAAGGCTTTGGCTGAGGTAATAATTTCGCCACCGGGTGTTTCTGACCAGCCTGCAAATCTTGCTGTTCCCACATCTGCACAAACAGGCAGTGAAGCGGGATTGAAAAGATTTGTGTCGACGAGAGTATCGGGTACTTCCACATCTTTACCGTTTGCATTAAAGGAAATATCAACAAGAGGTGAATAATAAACCTTGATATAGTCAATATATCTTTTTTTCGTTCTGTCGGTAGTATACTGGAAGTACATACCTATCTTGCCGAGAGTCATATCATTGAATGTGCCCTTAGCTCCCGTAACCTTGCCTACACCGTTCTCGTCTATTGTGTAAACAATGCTGCCGCTGTATTCTTTAAAGCTGTCGGTAAGCTTTGCATGGTTGCCTGCAACGGGAGCTGCACCTGTAGGCCATTTTGTTTCGTCAACACCGTTAACCATCAAATCATTTGCAACGCCGCCCGAAACATCCGCTTTTGCAGAATACACTACAGTGTAGCAGCCTTCGGGGAAGGGATTCTGTGCATCTGTAGTTATGGCAATTCTGGGATAGCCGCCGTCAAAACTGAATACGCCGTTCTCAACATTGTATCCATGGTCACTGTTCCAAGCCTTTACTTTGAGAGCAGATGCCGCAGGCAAGCTCTGAGGAGCAGCTACCAATACCGTTGTGGCATCAAAATAATCATATGTAGCGCCGCTGAGTGTTACATCGTTAAAGTCAACCCAGTAAGCAAGCTGACCGTACTGAGGATGAGTTTCAAGAACCGCTTCATCGTAATTTGCATAAAGGGTAGTATCACCTGTAACATCAACAGTGTCTACAATTGCTCCGCCCTCTGTAAGTGACCAGCCCTTAAAGGCTTTGGTGACATCCTTTGCAACAGCAGTGTACTGTGAAGCATTAAAAGTTGTCTGACAGAGCACACCTTCCACAGGAGCAGGAAGCGTTGCTTCAACAGAGCTTGCAAAGGTAACTGTTGCGGGTGCTTTATAGTAAAGCTTTACATTGTCAAGATAATATGTAAAAGTCAGGTTAGGCTGAGCGCTTGCTACTGCACCATCAGCATCTTTAACCAAATCAGTGTGCGCAGTGTTCCAGGTAATGTCCTACATAATCTGGAAGTGGTTTACGGAATCTGCATTTACATTAAACTGAATTGTGTTGGAAAGACTGCTTGACGCTTTGGTGAGTGCAGGAGTATTGCTTACAAGAGTTGTACCGTTATTAGGTGATTTTGAATAAGCAATACCAGTAAGCACTTTGGATACATGGCCGTTATCCCAATCATAATTAGAATCAGCCCACAAGTCGTAGGTTAAGGTATAAGTACCTGCGGGATAAAAGCTTGTGGCTGCACCCGCAATCAGATCAAGTCTGCTCCACTTATAGTGAGCATCCATCTTAAACGCTTTGTTACCCGTGCCGTCATCTACCACATAAAGCTTATCGTTTGAGCTGTAGTTTAAGAAATACATCTGGGTATCAAAGCCTGTAAAAGCTGCATAGGATGAGTTTTTGGGTACCTGCTAGTAAGTATACCAACCGGTATTTACCACACCGCCGTTATAAAAAACGCCGTCTGTTCTGGTTGGTTCAAGGTCGAGGCTATAAACCAGACGTCCGTATTGGGACTCATCTTGTAAATCTGCCGTTTTTTCGGCAACCTCTGCCGCATCGGCTGCGACTTCCTGTGTTGTTTCTACTGTTCCCACTGCCACAGGTGCAGCAAATGCCACGCTCGAAAGCACCATAAGGAACGCCAGAACAAGACTTAAATACTTTTTCATATTCTTTTCTCCTGTAATTAAAATAAATTTAATTACATTATAATTCTATCACACTGTTTTAGTAAAGTCAAACAAAATCCGCTCATTATTCCGCCGAATTTTTATTCATTATTTTGGTTATTATTACCACATTTTAGTACTTAACATAAAAATACCGCCCTGCCCTATTCTGCAAAGCGGTATACACACTATTCAGTCAAGCTCAATTTCAAGAACGCTCACTGCTCCCGAGGGCAGATAATAGCTGTTTTTGTCAAGGACTGTTGTTTTTTCATTGAAGATGTCAGCTTCATGCAAGCACTTCCTTTACACTTGTGTTCAGCTAAATTGTATCAAAGTATCACCGCCAAGTCAAGTAATTTCCGTTCAACAAAAAGCAACCCCGCATCGCAAAATGACACGGGGATTTTAAATCAATACAAAAATTGTTCTTATTTGAGTACAGGCAAAGGCTTACATATTACAAAAATGTAGGCATCTTGAAACATATTTTCCGCTTACAAGCTCGACTCCGCGTACTACCGTACAATCCTCATAAACCTCAATAACCTGACAGGTGCATCTGTCCTTGACGTAATACTCACGTCTTTGGTTGAATTCAACACCGCACCACACAAGGCAACCGCCGTTGATATAAAGGTTATTGTGCTCTTTATCGTACTTGGTATTTACACCTTCGCTGTCAAAATCATAGTGGGTATGACCTGACATATGTACAACATTCTTATGCTTATCAAGAATTTCCTGAAGAGCATCGTTATCACCCACAAAACCTTGTCCCATTCTTTCGGGAGAAAGACCGACAGTGTTCTTCTGGTGGAAGTGGGTAACAAGGAATCTATATCTTTCGCCGTCTGTTTCCGTCAGCTTTTCGTCAATCCACTTAAGCTGTTCTTCGCCGTAGAAGGGACGGTCGTCCTCTCTGCAGGGGTTGAGCACAAGCACCTGATAACCGCTTACCGTTCCGTCATACTCATTTCTCGCCGTAGGCTTTGAGCTTTTCTCGCCAAGATTTCTGTTTCTTTCTGACAGTGCGCCGAAAAACTCTTCCATCTTTTCAACATTTGCCACAGCACCGTTTTCGTAAGGGTGATAGTCATGGTTACCTGCCGATACATATACGGGCACGCCCTTAAGGTAAGTTTCAACCATTTCATAGGTAGCATCATATTCCTCACTGCCTGCGTTATTGGCAATGTCCCCCGAAATAAACACGCCGTCAGGCTTCATGGCACTTATTCTTTCCATGGCGGTCTGTCTGTTGGCTCTGTTATTAAAATAGTTGCCGCCGCCGTGAATATCACTTGCCGCAACATACTTCTTCAGAAGCTTTCCCTTAGGCTTCCACTGCTTTTCCTCGGGAATGTCTATAACAAGCTCGGGAAGCTCAATTTCCTTCATGGTGTCCTTATAGACACGGCAGCGGATTTTCTTTGCTTCTTCCGGAATCATAAGGTTTTTATTTGTCAAGTATTCTCCCTGTCCGTCCACAAGAGGAATTGACTTTATTGCAAGATAGTCGCAAAGCTCATTTCCTTCTTCGTCCGCCCAGTAAAATGTAGCTAAAATCGCCTGAGGAATTGATACTGTAAACTTAAGGTTTGCACTGCCGGGTATATTATCAAGGTAGTCACAGGTAAATTTGATTTCCATTGCCACTACTCCTTTTTTTGCTTATTTATTATTACCCATAAGCTTCCCGTCTATTGCTGTTGCCGCATTTTTTCCTGCACCCATTGCAAGAATAACGGTAGCTGCTCCCGTTACAGCATCGCCGCCTGCATAAACACCCTCACGGCTGGTAAGTCCCGTTTCTTCGTCGGCAATAATGCCGCCCCATTCGTGGGTGTCAAGCCCCGATGTTGTAGACTTGATAAGGGGATTGGGTGAAGTTCCGATTGCCATAATTACGCAGTCAACATCAATTGTATATTCGCTGTCGGGAATGACAACAGGTCTTCTTCTGCCCTTTTCATCAGGCTCTCCCAAAGTCATTTTTACGCACTTAATGCCTGTAACAAAGCCGTTTTTGGGATCACGCTTATCATCGGGATTATGATACCCCAAAATCTCAACAGGGTTATTGAGAAGTCTGAACTCAATTCCCTCTTCCATTGCGTGCTCTACTTCCTCATGTCTTGCAGGCAATTCTTCCATAGAACGGCGGTACACAATATAAACCTCGTCAGCACCAAGTCTCATTGCACATCTTGCCGCATCCATTGCAACGTTTCCGCCGCCTACAACAGCAACCTTCTTTGCCTTCATAATAGGTGTGTCGCTGACGTCACGGTAAGCCTTCATAAGGTTTACACGGGTTAAAAATTCGTTTGCACTGTAAACACCCTTAAGCTGTTCACCGGGAATATTCATAAACTTGGGAAGACCTGCTCCCGATCCGATAAATACAGCCTTAAAGCCGTATTCCGACACCAGCTCATCTATTGAAAGTATCTTTCCGATAACCATATTGGTTTCGATTTTTACACCAAGCTCCCGTAAAGTTTCAACTTCCTTTTCAACTATCTTTTTGGGAAGTCTAAACTCGGGAATACCGTAAACAAGCACACCGCCTGCAACGTGCAAGGCTTCAAAAACCGTAACCTCATAGCCCTTCTTTGCAAGGTCGCCTGCACATGTAAGTCCCGCAGGACCTGCACCGATTACGGCAACCTTTATGCCGTTACTCTCAGGCTTTTGCACCTCGCCCTTAAAATTTGCATTATGGTAATCTGCAACAAATCGTTCAAGTCTGCCTATTGCAACAGGCTCTCCCTTTATGCCTCTAACGCACTTACTTTCGCACTGGCTTTCCTGAGCGCAAACTCTTCCGCATACTGCAGGAAGTGAGCTCTGACGTGTGATTACATCGTAAGCTTCTTCAAACTTTCCCTCTGCCACAAGTGCAATAAATTCGGGAATATGTATTTTTACGGGACAGCCGCCGATACAGGGCTTATTTTTACAATTGAGACAACGCTGTGCCTCGTCAACAGCCTGCTCTGCCGTGTATCCCAAAGCCACCTCGTCAAAATTTCTCTTTCTGATTTCGGGATTCTGAGAAGGCATCTCATTCTTCTTTAAGGACATATTTGCCATTTTACTTTTCCGTCCCCTTCTTTAATAAATTACATTCTTTTTCGTATGCATGTCTTTCAAAATCGGCATACATTCTGCCTCTGTCCATCGCTTCGTCAAAGTCGATTTCGTGACCGTCAAATTCGGGACCGTCAACGCAGGCAAATTTAACCTTTCCGCCAACCGTCAGTCTGCATCCGCCGCACATTCCCGTTCCGTCTATCATGATCGGATTCATGCTTGCAACCGTCTTTATGCCGTACTCTTTAGTAAGTGCGCACACAAATTTCATCATAATAAGCGGTCCTATTGTAATAACCTCATCGTACTTTTCACCGCTTTCGATAAGCTTACGAAGTGCATCTGTAACAAGTCCCTTTTCGCCAACACTTCCGTCATCTGTCATAAGCACGGTTTTGGTTGTATTTGCTTTGAATTCATCTTCAAGTATTACAAGGTCTTTATTTCTGAAGCCAACAATAGCGTGCACCTCACAGCCAAGAGCGTGAAGCTTCTTTGCTACGGGAAAAGCAATTGCACAGCCTACTCCTCCGCCCACAACTGCAACCTTCTTAAGTCCTTCTGTATGAGTCGCACGTCCGAGAGGTCCTACAAAGTCGCAAAGAAAGTCTCCCTCATTCATTTTTCCAAGTCTTTCGGTTGTAGCGCCTACCTTCTGGAAAATCACGGTAACTGTGCCCTTTTCTCTGTCAAAATCTGCAACGGTAAGAGGTATTCTCTCGCCGTCCTTATCTGTTCTGAGTATAATAAACTGTCCCGGCTCTGCTTTTTTTGCAACAAGCGGTGCTTTTACATCAATAAGCGTAACCGTGGGATTAAGCTCTTTTTTTCTTACAATTTCAAACATTGCGCATTTCTCCATTTATATTTATTACATTACATTATACACCTGTTTTAGGTCAAAGTCAATGTTTTTTACGTCAAAATCACTAAAAGTTACTGTGAAAAAGCAAAAAAAGAACTGCCTCATATGAAGCAGTTCAATACTTTTGAAAGTTACGGAATTAGTTGTTACCGCCTGCGAGCTTTGCAACTTCTGCAGCGTAATCTTCTTCCTTCTTTTCGATACCTTCGCCCTTAGCGAGTCTTACGAAGCCTGTAACCTTAAGATCCTTAGCAGTGTTAGCTACGTACTTAGCAACGCTTTCCTTGTCGCCCTTAACGTATTCCTGTTCCATAAGGCAGTTTGTTTCGTAGAACTTACCAATCTTACCGAGAACCATCTTTTCGAGAACAGCTTCGGGCTTGTTAGCGTTCTTTTCGTCGTTCTTGATCTGAGCAAGGATGATTTCCTTTTCAGCTTCAACTGCTTCTGCGGGAACGGAGTCCTTATCAAGGTACTTAGGTTCCATAGCTGCAACCTGAAGTGCAAGGTTCTTAAGAACTTCCTTAGCAACTTCTTCGTCGCCTGCTGTTTCACCTGTTACGATAACGCCGATTGTACCGCCGCCGTGTACATAGGTGGAGAGAAGACCTTCAACGATCTGGAATCTTCTGATAGAGATATTTTCACCGATGGAGTTGATAACTTCCTTCTTGAGGTAGTCGTCAACTGTGTTTTCTGCATCGTACTTTGCTGCGAGAAGTGCTTCAACGTCAGCAGGGTTTGCTTCAAGAACGATGTCAAGGAGCTTATCTACGAATGCTGTGAACTTATCTGTCTTTGCAGCGAAGTCTGTTTCGCAGTTAACTTCGATAACTGCTGCCTTCTTGCTGTCTGCTGTTGTCTTGATTGCAACCTTACCTTCAGCAGCGATTCTGGAAGCCTTCTTAGCTGCAACTGCAAGTCCCTTTTCACGGAGAATCTTGATTGCTTCTTCCTTATCGCCGTTAGCTTCTGTAAGAGCCTTCTTACATTCCATCATACCGATACCGGTAGCTGCTCTGAGGTCGGATACGTCTTTAGCTGTAAAATTCATTTTTGTTTCCTCCTGTAAAATAAAGTATTACGCAATTTGATTATTCAGCTACTTCTTCTGCAGCTTCTTCAGCCTTATCAGCTGCTGCATCTGTAAGCTGTTCGCCCTGGTTACCTTCGAGAATAGCGTCAGCCATTACGGAAAGGATAAGCTTGATGCCGCGGATAGCGTCATCGTTACCGGGGATTACGTAGTCAACTTCATCGGGATCGCAGTTTGTGTCAACGATAGCTACAACGGGAATACCAAGCTTCTTTGCTTCTGCTACTGCGTTCTTTTCCTTCTTGGGGTCTACAACGAACATTGCGGAAGGAAGTCCCTTCATGTTCTTGATACCGCCGAGGTTTCTTTCAAGGTCGTTGATTTCCTTAACGAGAGAAATAACTTCCTTCTTGGGAAGAAGTTCAAATGTTCCGTCATCTTCCATTCTGTGAAGTGCGTTGAGACGAGCGATGCTCTTCTTGATGGTCTTGAAGTTTGTAAGCATACCGCCAAGCCATCTCATGTTTACATAGTAGCAGCCTGCTCTGTCTGCTTCTTCCTTAATTGCGTCGGAAGCCTGCTTCTTTGTACCTACGAAAAGTACGTCGCCGCCTTCCATAGCGATTTCGCGGATGAACATGTATGCTTCTTCGAGCTTCTTAACTGTCTTCTGAAGGTCGATGATGTATACACCGTTTCTTTCCGTGAAGATGTACTCAGCCATCTTAGGGTTCCATCTTCTTGTGTGATGTCCGAAATGGACGCCAGCTTCGAGGAGCTGTTTCATTGATACTACTGACATTTTCATGTCCTCCTTTGGTTTTTTTCCACCATCCGTTTACTTTGTCGGCAAACCGAAAGCACTTCCGGCAACCAAGCCGTGGAAACGGATGTGTGTAATAATAAAATTTCCGCTGTATGCATTTTTGCACCAGCGGATGATATTATACCATATATATTTATTAAAAGAAAGAGGGTTTGTGATTGTTTACATTTTTTTTACAATCTTTTCCTGCTATGCGGTTTTCTCTTCTTTTCACGGTTTGAAATCCTTGCGCCGAGCATGGGACAGACAAGCATCACAGCTATAAGCACAGTTTTCATAACCGACGAGAGCTCCTTTGACAAATCCATCGAAACAGACACTCCGTAGCATATGCCGAGCACCGCACAGCCAAGAACAAACGAGCACAAAGCCGAGCAGGATTTATCCGTCTTCCCTGCCACATATCCTCCGACAAGCAGGCTTACAACGACTACGGCTGGCGAAAGCACGCTCACAAATGCTGTACTATCCGTTTGTTTTGACATAACAAGCGAAAAAATCAAAGCAAGCAGAATCCACACTGCAAAGCAGGAAACAAATCCAAAAATCAAGGCTCTGAAAAAGCCACCGTTTCCTGCGGTATTCTTCAAAGCCTTAGAATTCTTTTTAGTTTTATCCACGACATTCACTCCTCAGATTATTATAGTAATAAATATGAAAAGTGTATGCCAAATATTCAAGAAATTACTTTTCTTCTGTATTATCTTCCTTAAGTGCAGGCTGTTCGATTGGAGTTTCAGCCTTTTCGCCCTTTTTGACGCCTGTTACCTTATAGCCGCCCTTGGGAGCCTTTTCTTCACCGAACTTCTTATCAACTGTTGCAATAGCAGTCTTACGGAATCTGATCTTATTTCTGTCTGCGCCTGTTTCGATTGTGATAATATCATCCTTAACATGTGTGATTCTGCCAACGATACCGCCGATTGTTGTAACTTCATCACCAACCTGGAGGTTATTTCTCATAGCAGCTGTTTCTCTTTCCTGCTTCTTCTGAGGTCTGATAAGGAAGAAGTAGAAAACCACAATCATGAGAACAAAGGGAAGAATTGTTGTAAGCATACCTGCAGGTCCTGCCTGCTGAACTGCTTCGCCTTCAAGTAAAAACAAGTTATTCATTTTATTTCTGCCTTTCTTTTTGGGAAAATTTGTATACAGATAGTATATAGCTGTAATGTGAATGGGAAGTTAACGAGGGGGAAACATTTTTAATTAGGAATTAGGAATGTTTATTTATTCTTCAATTTCCGAAAGACCAATCAGATAGTCAGCTGATAAATTATAGAATTTACAAAGCAGTTTCAAGTCTTCAATTTTAAGCTCTGCCCTACCCGCTTCAATATGATTATAGCCTTGCTGTGATTTATTCAGTACTTTTCCGATTTCTGCCTGTGTAAAGTCTCTGTCTTCTCTTACATTTCTTATCCTTGTTCTGTAATCCATACTCAACCTCCGATATTATTTGTGAAAAAATAATATCATACTCATATATTGAGTATTGACAATTACT
>JAZQFS010000007.1:0-18942 GCA_045539625.1 Eubacteriales bacterium
GGCTGCGGAATGATGCGTGAGGACGTGCCGAAGTGCATTATGCGCCATGCAACAAGCAAAATCAGAACGGGAAGCGACCTTGAGGCTATTGCAACCTTCGGCTTCAGAGGCGAGGCGCTTGCGGCAATATCCTCTGTCGCAAGGGTAAGAATCCTTACAAAAAGCGACAAAGAAGATGTGGGCACGCTGTTTGAATGTCATTTTGGAGAACAGATTGAGCTTTGTGATGCAGGTTGCCCACAAGGTACTACCATCACTGTTGAAAACATCTTTGAAAATGTTCCTGCCAGACGTAAGTTCCTTAAGAAAGACTCAACTGAAGCTCTTTCTGTAGCTGCTGCCTGCGAAAAGTTTGCTCTTTCCCGTTGCAATATCGCTTTGACACTCATCTCTGACAACAACATAAAGCTTCAGACGCCCGGTGACGGTAATTTAAAAAGTGCAATATATGCTTCGCTCGGCAGAGAATTTGCATCTGTTCTCTTCCCTGTTGACTACACACTTGACGGAGTCCGAGTATACGGATTCATTGCAAAGCCTGAGTTTTCTCGTCCCAACCGAAATATGCAGAATTTCTTTGTCAATAACAGATACATTCGTTCAAGAACAATGATGGCGGCAGTTGAAGAGGGCTTCAGAGGCTTTTGTCCCACAGGAAAATTTCCCGCCTGCGTGCTGTTCTGCCAAATTGATTTACGGCTTGTTGACATAAACGTCCACCCTGCAAAGCTTGAAATCAAGTTTTCCGATGAAAGAAAAGTTTTTGATGCAATATATTTCTCTGTGAAAAATGCACTTTCAAACGCCGTGAAATTCAGCGGTTTTTCGGAATATGATGATGAGCAGCCTGTTTTTCCTCAAGTTAACAAAGCATCTGAAAATGTTACAAAGGAAGACACACAGACGCAGATTAAGAAAGAGGTTAATATTCAGACACCACCTCAGGTAAAGCTTGATGAATCGGCAAAAAACGTTGGTTCATCTTCAACAGCCGTAAACAAGCAAGCTGTGGCTGAGCAGGTTAAGAACATTTCCGATACGAAGTCTGATAACAAAGCTGATGAAAAGAGTGAAAAAGCTCCTGCTGATACACCAAAAACACTTGATTTTCTCAATGACAAGTATCCCGATAAATCTCACTCAGGCGATTCGGCATATACAGAGGTACAAAACAAGGTTAGCGGCGGCAAAACAGCACTTGTTATTACCGAATTGGGCGACAATCCGCCTCAGAGCTTTACTTCTCCGACAGAAGCACCGAAGCTTGAAAAGCAAAACTCAAATGTTCTGCCGTTTGCATCGGTTCAGCAAGCTAAACAGGACGAGCTTATATCGTCAAAACTGCTTCAGAAGCCTCGCTACATCGGCGAAGCGTTTGATACATACATTGTATGTCAGTACAAGCAAAGTCTTTATCTTGTGGACAAGCACGCCGCACACGAACGCATCATTTACGAGAGGTTAAAAAAGAACGACTATGAAAACGGCTCACAGTATTTGCTTGAACCGATACACGTAACTCTTACTGCAAAAGAAGCGGAAGCGGCAAGTGAAAACAAGCAGTATTTTGAAAAAATCGGTTTTGAATTTGATGAATTCGGAGTAAACACCTTTGTTATCCGCTCTCTTCCCACTCCCATTTCTCAGAATGATGCAAAAGATGTATTTACGTTCTTATCCGGCAAGCTTTCTGAAGGCAATTCGAGAAGTGCGGGCGAAATATTTGACAGAGCACTGTTCACAGCCGCTTGCCGAGCCGCTATTAAGGGCGGAGACAAAAATACAGAGCTTGACAACAAGTACATCATCGAAGAAATTTTCAGTAACGAAGCTGTTCTTTACTGTCCTCACGGACGTCCTGTTATTTACGAGTTTACTAAGAACAAGCTTGACAAAATGTTTGACAGATTATAATTATGGAAGGTTAATTAAATGTTTAAGGTATTAAAAAAAGAGGGATTGGCAAGACGAGGAAGAATGGAAACCGTACACGGTACTATAGAAACTCCCGTCTTTATGAATGTTGGTACATCTGCCGCAATCAAGGGTGCGGTATCAACCGACGATTTAAGAGACATAAAGTGTCAGGTTGAGCTTTCGAACACATATCACCTGCATGTTCGTCCCGGTGACGATGTTATTCGTGACATGGGCGGTCTTCACGAATTTTTCAACTGGCACGGTCCTATTCTTACTGACAGCGGCGGATTTCAGGTGTTCTCTCTGGCAGTTCTCAGAAAAATCAGTGAAGAAGGCGTTATGTTTGCTTCTCACATGGACGGCAAGCGCATCTTTATGGGACCGAAGGAAAGTATGAAAATTCAGGCAAACCTCGGTTCTACCATTGCAATGGCTTTTGATGAGTGTGTTGCAAATCCTGCTGAGTTTAACTATGCAAAAAATTCCTGCGAAAGAACAACACGGTGGCTGAGAATCTGTATTGACGAGGTTGCAAAGAACAACAAGATGGAAAACGCCATTAATCCCAATCAGCTTCTTTTCGGCATCAACCAGGGCAGCACCTATGACAAGCTGAGAGCCGATCACATGAAAGCAATTGCAGAATTTCAGGATGAGCTTGCGGGATACGCCATCGGCGGTCTTGCAGTTGGTGAAAGCGCTGAAGAAATGTATCATATTATTGAGGTTGTCGAGCCTTTTATGCCTGCTGACAAGCCTCGATATCTTATGGGTGTTGGCACGCCGGGTAACATTCTCAACGCTGTAAGAAGAGGTGTTGACTTCTTCGACTGCGTAATGCCAAGCCGAAACGCAAGACACGGAAATCTCTTTACAAGCAAGGGCTTTATGAATCTCAACAACGAAAAGTATATGAGAGATCCAAGACCGATTGAAGAGGGCTGTCAGTGTCCTGCCTGCAGGAGCTACACGAGAGCATACATTAGACATCTTTTCAAAGCAAGAGAGCTTTTGGGTATGCGTCTATGCGTGCTTCACAACCTCTACTTCTACAACACTCTTATGGAGAGAATTAGACAGGCGCTTGATGAAGGAAGATTTGAACAGTTCTACAAGGACAATATCGATATTCTTGAATCAAGACTTCAGGACTAAATCAAAACAATACAAAAGCGGTACAGTCTATTTGCTGTACCGCTTTAAATATATCAATTTGTCTCAATAAAACTATCAGAGCATCATCTTTCTGATTTCTTCTGCACTTTTGATTGAAAGATAGCTTGGTGCAATATCAAAGACTGTCTTACAGCCCTTTACACCTTCAGCGTTGAGACGGTATGCTGCTCTTGCGTAAGCAGTAATAACAGATGCAGTAAATTCGGGGTTAGAGTCAAGCTTGAGACTGTATTCAATGACATGCTTATTCTCAAGGTCTTTTCCTGTTCTTCCGCTTCTGATCACAAAGCCGCCGTGAGGAATTCCCGAATGATCTCTGTCAAGCTCTTCCTTGGTGATAAAATGAACAGTAGTATCATAATCGGCAAAGTAATTTGGCATTGTCTTAATTTCATTTTCAATTCTGACAAGGTCTGCGCCGTCCTCAGCCACAACAAAGCACTCACGTGTATGCTTTTGTCTTGTGGAAAGCTTGGGAGCGTCTCCCCTTCTTACACTTTCAAGAGCTTCTTTAACGGGTATTGTGTACTGACGAGCATCGGCGACACCATCAATACGTCTTATGGCGTCTGAATGTCCCTGACTTACGCCTTTTCCCCAGAAGGTATAGTCTTCGCCGTCGGGAAGAACGCAGGAAGCGTAAAGTCTGTTAAGGGAAAACATACCGGGGTCCCAGCCGCAGGAAATTATTGCCAATTTTCCCGATTCCTTTGCTTTTTCATCTACATTGGCAAAGTGTTCGGGAATCTTTGCATGAGTATCGAAGCTGTCAACGCAGTTGAACATTGATGCAATGTAAGGAGTCTGCTGCGGTAAATCTGTGGCACTTCCACCGCAAAGAATCATAACATCTATGGAATCCTTCATATCAACCGCTTGGTCAACATGCAAAACCTTAGCAGTGGGTATGTTTATCTTCACTGTTTCGGGGTTGCGTCTTGTGAACACCGCAACAAGCTCCATATCGCTATTCTGCTTAATTGCACACTCAATGCCCTTGCCCAGATTGCCGTAACCGTATATGCCTATTCTGATACTCATAACAAATCCTCCGTGGATAAAAATATTACAACGATTATTATATCACTAAATATTTTTCATTACAATAGCAAATCGAAATATTTTTACAAAAAATAACCTCCGATTTTACTCGGAGGCAACAATTTAGAACTTATCTACAGGGTAAAGAATTTTAAGCTGATTAACCTTGCTCTGGAAAGCAGCCTGCTGCTTTTCCTGATTAACCATTGAAGCTAATTGATCCTTAATCTCGTCAAAAGGATATGCTCCCGCTTCGTTCTTGGAGTTAAGCTTAATAAGATGATAGCCGAACTGTGTCTTTACTGGACCTGTAATTTCGCCTACAGCCATCTTGAAAACAGCTTCATCGAATTCAGGTACCATCTGCCCCTTAGTAAATTCGCCAAGGTTTCCGCCGTTTTCCTTAGAGGGACATGTGCTGTTATCACGGGCTGCGTCTTCAAAGGATACTTCACCTGCATTAATTTTTGCAAGAAGCTCTTTTGCAACGTCTTCGCTTTCAACGAGAATATGAGAAGCGTTTACAGTCTCGCCTTTTGTAAACTTGTCTGCATTATCATCATAATACTTTTTCACTTCTTCGTCGGTTGCCGGCTTAACATCAGCCAACGCCTTATTAACAGCAAAGCTTACAAGCATATCATTCTTAACCTTTTCAAGCTGAGCCTTAAATTCGGAGTTGTGCTCATAAAGATTCTTCTGTGCATCAAGAAGAAGAAGCTTATTTGCGATAAGCTGTTCGAGAATTGCTGCTCTTCCCTGAGGATTGTCATGGTTCTGACCTCTCTGCGCAAGATTTGCAACCATTTCGTTTACGTCAGATTCCATAATTGCCAAGGAACCCACCTTTGCCAATACTCTGTTGTCCATAATTAAATTTCCTTTCATGGATAAAATATTAAACTTATTAAGTGCCTGTTACAAGGCGAGAAAGACGGCCTGAGCCAAAGCATATGGGAAATACCGCAAAGCTCAATATAAACGCCCAGAATACATCAATAATTGAATGTTGTTTTAAAAACACAGTTGAAAATGAAATAAAAAGAGCAACTACGACATTAAGAAACAAAAGCAATTTGTTATTTACGGTTTTGCATTTAAAGAAGGAAAAGCAAATTGCCATAGAACCAAGTACGTGTATTGACGGACAAACATTTGTGTTTGTATCAAAAACATAAAGTCCGCCAACAATTGTTTCAAAGATTCCGTCACCGCTTATGGTAGGTCTCAGGTTCTGACAAGTGGGATAAATAAAGTAAATAAATGAAGTAATGGAATATGTTATTATAATAAACCACATACATCTTTTAAAAGCATCGATATCCCTAAAGAAAAAGTATATAAGACCGCCTATCAGATAAACAAACCAAAAGAAATAAGGTATAATAAACTGAGGAATAAACGGAATAAACTCATCTATATAAGACTCTATCGGGTGATATGTACAAACCCGTATTCTTTCAAAGTACAGGAACATAAGTCCGTATATCGGCCAGTACAGCAACAGCAAAACATGCTTATACCGTGGACTATTTATATTGGACAGAGTCAGTTTTCTGTAATCGGGAACCTGACAATTCATTTAATTGCCACCTCTGCTGCATCTTTGCCGAGGGCATAAAGACATATATCACGGGCAGAATTGGGGTTTATGTACTTTTTCTGATTATCGGTTATGCTCTTAGCAAATTCTTTATCAGTCATGATTTTTTTGAAAGCCTCCGCTGCTTCTTCAAGAGTCTTGCCGCCCACTGCAGCACCGAGACCTGTAAGAATCTCATAGTTTTCAGTTTCGCAGCCGGGAATGGGACCTGTAAGAATAAGCGGAACATTGCTTACCATTGCCTCGGTTGAAGAAAGTCCGCCGGGCTTTGTTACAACAAGGTCGCACGCTTTCATAAACAGATGAACTTCTGTTGTAAATCCGATAGCTGAAATATTATCGTATTTCTCGTACTTGTCGGTAATACCTCTTTTCAGCTTATAGTTATTGCCTGCTATTACAAGTATATCGAATTTTTCAAGACCGAGCTCAAGAATTCTGTCAATAAACCCGTATATATTGCCAAAGCCCATACTTCCCGACATAATAACACAAAGAAATCTGTCATTTGTAAGATGAAGTGCCTGACGAGCCTCTTCCTTGGTCATATCGGTGTTAAATTTTGCGGAGACAGGAATTCCCGTAGGAACAATCTTATTTTCAGGAATACCTCTTTCAATAAACTCGCGTCGTACGCTCTCGAGAGAAATAAAGTACTTTTCAACATCAAGCTCGTCATAATACGGGCAGAAGGAATAATCGGTAGCAATTACGTACAGCGGAATATTAAGCCCGTGCTTATGCTTGACGTGTGTCATAGACTGTGCCGCAAAAACATGAGTACAGAGTACAATATCGTAGCCTGCTTTAAGAATGTCAAGATACAGCTTCTTAGAGTACATCATATTCATGGCATAAAATGCAGACTTAGTTTTACCGGGCGCATACTTTTTTGACTTACTGTAGCGATATCCGACTCCAAAAGCTTTCGGAGTATGCATAACGATTGAATTATAAGACTCGCTGACACTTTTTGAAAACATCTTAGATGCGTAAGCAAGAGCATCTTTTGTGTCACATTCATAGCCCATACTGATAAACATATCTCTCACGGCAAATGCCGCAGAATTATGTCCTTGTCCTGTATTACATGACAATATTAACGCTTTCATTTACTATTTCCTCCGATGATGTACAGTGGTTTTCCTTGAATAAAAGGCTTATGTAAAGCTTTCTCATCTTAGGTCTGTTATATCTTTGAATAATTATAAAGGGGATATTGCCGAGCACACTGCAAACGGTATAAAATACGCCCCAGTTTCCGTCAATAATTCTAAGCAAAATGGGACTTATTGCAATAAGTAAAGTGTGTATAAACTCGGCAACACAGGACTCTCGCATAAGTCTGTCAATGCTCCCACTGCTTGGCGGGTAACATATTGTTTTTGGATACAGAGACTTTAACACTCTGCTCATATCGGGAACTTTCTTTTTCCATTTTGTAACATAAAAACGGTTATAGAACAAGCCGTTATTTTCCCATTTAAAGGGTTTGTAAGGAAATGAATCGTAATTCAATGCAGATCTTGGAATCAAAAATCCAAGTATGTTGGAAATTCCTCCCGAAATGATAATATAAAGAGCGAATTTCAGGAAACATTTCAACAAGAATTATCACCACGCTAATTTTAATCTAACAAATAGTATACCACTAAATTTTGAAAATGTCAAAGGTTTTTTAAGTATTAATCAAAACTGTCGGCACTGATACTTACCACATCGCCGATTTGAAAATCGCTTACATTGTGAGCTTTCATAAAGTTAATACCCTTTCCGTCAAAAAAGGTAACTTCTTCCCCTATATTCACAACAACAAATTGGGAAGGCTTGATTTTGCCGTGTTTTCTCATTACAGCTTTTCTGACAGTTGTCAGTACGGCAATAATAAGTAATGCCGACAAAACAGAAAGCAGCATATTATCAAAGCAAAGAAACAATATGCACGACACCGCATATGAGAATATATGGACAACAGCCCGAACAACATCTACGATACCCACAACTGCAAGGGACGGCATAAACAGAACAGGTGCAAGCAGAATGAAAAAATTAATATCCAATCAAATCACCTGTTATATTATTTACTTCATTGATAAAAATATGCTAAATCAGCTCAATAAGTCTTACAAATACAGCAGAAACCTCAGCTCTTGTAAGATTATTGTCGGGACGCAAAGTGCCGTCAAGGTAACCCTTGAAAATGCCGCTGTGCACCGCTTTTCTAATATTTATAAGATCAGCGTCATCATCTGTTATATCCGACAGTTTTATCTCGGCATCATTCGGAGCATCGTCAAGAAATTTTCCGATAAGTCTGATAACCTCTCTTCGTGTTACGTTTTCTTTTCCGTCGAACACCTTGTTTCCATCAGCATCTGTATGCTCGAAGCCATCAAGATATCCGTTTTCATAAAGCTTTTTAACTGATTCCGCAGCCCACACAGGAATAGCGTCAAAATCTGCATAATCTGGGTTTATCGCCTCGGAAATTTCTTCAGGTATAACCTCGGGTACAACGTCGTGCATTGCTTCCGTAAGCTCATTTGTAAGTGTATCAGGCTGTGTTTCGGAATCTGAATTTGTGCCCGTTGCTTCAGCTTCGGTTTGAACAGATTCGTTTTCTGCCGTTTCATCGACTATTGTCTGTGAATCGGAGTTTTCAGCATCAGCCGACTCATTGCTATACTCAGCCTTTTCGGCGTTCTCGGACGTATCCTCTTCACCTTCAGCGGTTTTCTCGACAGTATCAACTGCCTCGGTAAGCTTAAGAAGTCTTGCAAGCATCACACAAAATTCATTTCTTGTAAATGTTCTGTCAGGAAAATACAGTCTGCCAAGCTCGGTAAGCTCGCCTATTGAAATTCCCCTGTCATACATTTGAATAATGTTGTGCTTTGCCCAATGCTTTTCAATGTCATTAAAGGGCAAGCTCTTGATTTTAAATATATACTCGGCAGATGTTTCGCCGTAGCTGACCGTCAGCTTTGCTTTGTCAGTGCCCTGTATTGCAGTTATAAGACCGTTATCATCTACGGTAAACGCCTGCATTTGAGAGCTATGCCATTCAAAACATTTATCCTGTCCCGCTATCTCATAACCTTTATAATATGCCTTGGCAGAGGCATCTGCGGTATCGCCAACGTAAATTACGGGATTTACGCCGTCAATTTCGATTTTGTCGGGATTATCAATTGCTCTGAAGGTAAATGCGGTATTGCTTGTGCCGTCAGGGCTTACCGACAAAATATCGGCAAAGCCCGAATATCCGCAAGGCTTATATTCTCCGTCAAATACAAGTCCTTTATTTTCGTCAACAGTATATGTAAAGCCAAGATAATTAAACTTTATCTGCTCATCTTCGGCTTCTTCTTCAAAAGAAGTTGAAATATCAAGTAACTCCTTGAGGATTTCATCATCAGTTACCGTCTCTTCACGTTCTTTTCTGTTATTTTCACGTTCATTTACTTCTTTCTCGAAAGTATCAACACCATAGTGGTTTAAATCCGTAAACACAGCCTTTCCCAGAGAAATTGAAGCATTGGAAAGAAGGAGAAAATTGTCGGGTTTAAGATATGAATATGCCGTATTGCCTGTTTGTTCAAGGCTGTTAATGAAGCCGACAGCATTGGAAATCTTTCGTTCCTCCCCTTCCGACGGTTTGCTTACAGTATCAAATGTGCGTGTGTCGGGAAGTGCAGCCTTAACAATTGTAGAGCCGCCGCCGTCGAGATTTGCAGCTGTAATACAGCTAAGTCTTATCATTTCACGAGAAAGCTGCTTTAATGTCAGACCTTTACTGTATTTTGTCTGTCTGCCGTCAACAGCAAACATAACGACGCTTCCGTCTTCCTTGATGCCAATAGCAGTTCTTGGCTGCGCCGATGTATAGTGAGAAAGAGTCGTGTCCTCAACAATCTGTCCGTTATCAACAATAAGAGCTCCGCAGCCTATAGCTTTTTCTGCTCCGATAAACCTTTCATCGCTGTTAAAGGTAAATGAAATATCATCCATAAGCTTCACCTTTTCCAGCTTGTGAATCTGTGTGTTTCGGTTTGCACAAAGCAAGAAGGCGCCGTCAGGTATTTCAAGTGATACGCCGTCAGCATTGTCACGTATTTCTGATACATATGTATTAACCGTTTCTCCGAGCCGTGCTTGTGCGTCGCAAAGCATGTAGAAATTTAAGCCGTTCAGAGTGTAGCCGTTCTCATAAGCATATGTATCAATCTCGTCCTTATACCGCTCATTAATATAGATTTCTTCCGTTCCGTCTTCCTTTGTACGGTTAAGCACAAGGTCAAAGGGTATACCTTCTTCGCCATAAACAAGAGCCGACATTCTTTCGTAGTCAAGCTTTTGGCTGTACGGAACAAGCACAAGCTCGTATGACGGTGCATTTATCCTTGTTTTCTCGCCGTAACAATCGGAATAAAGATAAAGACCGTATTCCGTAAACTCTTTATTATAGTGCAAAATACTATACTGACCGTAAGGTGTCTGAAGCGGCATTGTTATAGCAGGCTTGCCTATCAAGGCTTTGCCGTCCTTATCAAACGCAAATGCATAATTATCTCTGTCAGAAGTGAGAAGCACTCCGTCGAAAATCACCAAAGACTCTGCAAGACCTGTGGAAAGATTGAAAAAATCTCCGTTCATTGCAGCAACAATGCTACCTTCTTCGGGGCTGTTATCATTGACAAGCTTTGACACATATGAACGTGTATTTAAGTTTTCTCCGCCGAGAAAAACAATGGAATTAAAAGCATTTTCAGAATTTACATCAATCGAAAAGCCTCGCTGATCACTTGAATTTTCGTCAACTATGTACTCTTCGGTATAGGTAATCCCGTCGGCAAGCTTATAAGACTCATAAGCAATTACCTCAGATGTCTTTTCGTTAATTTTTTCCTGTGCAAAGCCTGTAAACGGTGCCGCAACACTAACAGACAGCACTAAGGATATGGCTCTGATTAATATTTTTTTCATAAAACATCTCCATTAAATTTATACCTTGATATTATACATCAAATTTGTAATTAAACATAGAAGCAAACACATATATTCTGTAAATAAAATTAGGACGATATGTGATAATATCGGTGTAAATCAATATTTCTATTGCAAAATCCGATAAAACGTGATATAATATACTAAATATTTATGTGGCGGTGTAAAATGGAAGGACTGAAACTTGAAAAAGTCAGCGAAACGCTGTCTGTTTATCAGAAATCCGGCGTATTTTGCTACGGAACTGATGCTGTTTTGCTTGTTAAAGCGGTGCTTGGGCACTACAAATCACTTAATGGCAAAAAAATGTGCGATTTATGTTCGGGAACAGGTATTATTCCTCTTATGATTTGCGATGCTGACAGCCGTATTACAGCTTGTGCCGTTGAAATCAACAAGGAAGCCTGCCAAATTTCAAAAATGAGTGCAGACATAAGCGGATTATCACAGAGGATAGACTTTTACAATGATGACATCAAAAATATCAAAGCGTTGTTTCCGTCCGAAAGCTTTGATTTTGTCACATGCAATCCGCCCTATATGACAGCAACAAGCGGCAGAATGTGCGACGCTGATTACAAAACCATAGCAAGACACGAGATTTTCTGCAATATAGACGATGTATTCAAGGCGGCGTTTTATCTTCTCAAAACAGGCGGAAGCTTTTTTGCAGTTTATCGCAGTGACAGGCTTTCTTCACTGTTTTCTGCAGCTGAAAACAACAGGTTTCAAATCAAGGAAATGTTTTCATTTATTTCATCCGATACACCAGCCTTATCCAAGCTCATTGTTGTAAGAGCTGCCAAGGATGCCAAGGAAGGCATGAAGCATCACATTTACAAAACGGAACAATTCATTTAACGGAGATTATTTATGGATAACAAAACTATAGGTAATTACTATAAAAAGTCTGCATTTTCAGTAAAGCTGCTGCGATATGCAGTAATACTTGTATTTATTGTTTTTCTCATTTCCTGCACTCTTATCTACAGAAACGACATAACTGTGGAAAACATACAGTTTCTTGCAAAATACATAACTCTCGGAGGCGGCTCGTCTCGATATTATGACGAGGAGTTTTCAATAAACGCTTACGATGATTCTCAGATTTTTATGCTGAGAGACAATGTTGCTATTGTCAACAATACGGGCGTTGCTCTTCATGAATTGTCGGGCAACAAGCTTTTCAATTACTCCTATTCATATTCCACCCCCGCATTTGTAAGCGATGAACACAACATTCTCATATATGATATTGACGGAAGCGAGATTTCGATTTTCAACTCATTTTCAAGAGTGTACTCGCAAAAGTATCCCTACAGTGTAAGATGCGCAGATATTAATGACAACGGTTTTGCCATTATCACAAGTGAAAAAGGCTTTAGATCAGCACTGGTTATATATAACAGCAACTATGATGAAATATTCAGATGGCTGTCTGAAGAAAACTACCTCTCTGCTCTTTCGCTGTCACCAAACGGCAGAAATGCCGCTGTCAGCACGGTAAAATCGGACAACGGTGCGTACAAATGTACAATCCGTGTGTTTAACACATCTAAGGAAGAGCCTGAATATACAAGCAAGGAATTTGACGAGCTTCCCATATATTTGTCATATTCAGAAAACGGAAAAAACATTTATTGTATAACTGACAGTGCGATACGTTTCTATAACAGCGACCTTACGGAGATTGCCGTTCATAAATTCAATCAAAGCAAGATTTGCGACTTCTATACCTCGGACGACATGTTATTCATAACCGAGAGCAACAATCTTTCGGGCAACTCCGTAACTGTCACAGGATTTAATACTGTCGGTGAAGTAATTGTTTCAATTAACGTTGCAGACGAAGTACATGATACAGCTATTGTGAACAACAAAATATTTGCTCTTGGCAGTGACTGTGTGTACCGTTATGAATTTGCAGACGGCAACAAGGGCAACCAAACAGGTTACAAAATGCTCACCGAGCAATACAACAGCATACTTTGCGACAGTGATGAAAATTGCTATCTTGCCAACAATTCAGAGGTTATCAAAGTCGATTTTACAGACATAGAAACGGAGTAACAATGAAGATATTGATTATAGGCGACGTCGTAGGACAGTGCGGTACTGATTTTCTTAAGCACCACCTCTACCCTTTCGCCAAAGACAATTCAACAGATATGATTATTGCCAACGGTGAAAACGCTGCCAAAGGAAACGGACTTGATAAAGCATCGGCAGAAGAGCTTTTTTCTTCAGGTGTTGATGTGATAACAAGCGGAAATCATATCTGGAACAAGCACGAAATGCAGGAAATTATTGACAACTATGAAAACATTCTGCGTCCTGCAAACTATCCTTCCGTCTGCCCGGGAAACGGATATGTTATTTACAACGCATGCGGAGTCAAGGTGCTTGTGATTTCGGTTATGGGTACGGTATATCTTGATTCATATGCTTCCCCATTCGATACAGTTGAAAAGATACTTAGTCGTGAAGAAGGAAATTTTGATATTTCAATTGTTGATATTCATGCAGAGGCTACCAGTGAAAAGGCAGCTCTTGCTCGTTATTTCGACGGCAAGCTTTCAGCCGTTGTGGGAACTCACACACACGTACAAACCGCCGACGAAAGAATTCTCAAGGGCGGAACAGCTTTTATAACCGACCTTGGTATGACAGGTGCTTATGAGTCTATTCTGGGAGTTAAAGAAGAGTGTATTCTGAAAAAATTCTTTACCAAAATGCCCGTAAGATTTGAACAGGCACAAGGTGAATGTCAGTTTAACGGTGTTATTGTTGATTTTGATAATACAACATACAGGGCGAAAAGCATTGAAAGAGTTTTTATTGTAAAGTAACAAGATATATAGCAAAAAGAGGAGCCATTCGGCTCCTCTTTATTATGCTTTAATTAAATTTTGAAGTACTTAACAGCAGAAGCAAACAAACCGCTGTCATAGTTACCGGGCACGTTCTGATAGAGACCTGCACCGATTCTTTCGGAGTGTCCCATCTTACCAAGTACTCGTCCGTCGGGAGAAACAATACCTTCAACAGCAAAGTAAGAGTTGTTGGGGTTAAAGTGAACATCAGCCGTAGGCTTACCGTCAAGGTCCACATACTGTGTTGCAATCTGTCCCTTTTCGGCAAGGGACTTGATGAGTGCCTCGGGAGCAACAAATCTGCCTTCACCGTGGGAAATGGCAACATTATAAATTTCGCCAACCTTGGTATTCTGAAGCCACGGAGAGTTATTGGTACAAATCTTTGTTCTTACAATCATAGACTGATGACGTCCGATGGTATTAAAGGTAAGAGTAGGACAGTTTTCATCAGTGTCAATAATTTCACCGTAAGGCACAAGACCAAGTTTAATAAGCGCCTGGAAGCCGTTACAGATACCGCCCATAAGACCGTCTCTGTTCTTGAGAAGCTCGTGTGTAGCATCCTTTATAGCAGCATTTCTGAAGAACGCAGTAATAAACTTTGCAGAACCTTCGGGTTCGTCACCGCCTGAGAAGCCGCCGGGGATAAATACTATCTGACTCTTGGAAAGCTTATCTGCAAACGCTGATACGGATTCCTGTATTGCTGATGCAGAAAGGTTCTTTATTACAAAGATTTCAGGCTCTGCGCCGCCGTCGGCAAACGCCTTAGCTGAGTCAAACTCGCAATTAGTGCCCGGAAATACGGGAATAAGTACCTTGGGTTTTGCTACACCGATTTTGGGTGAAGCGACCTTGCCTGCAGTATAAGAAAATTCGGGAATTTCCTTGTTTTCGCACTTGATGTTATAAGGATAAACCTTTTCAAGCTTATCTTCGTAAATGCCGAGAAGCTCGCAAAGACAAATCTTTTCGTCGCCGCGAGATATGCATTTTTCTTCGGTGGTATAACCAACTGTCATACCAATATCAAGTTCCTCTGTAAGTTCAAGAACAAACGCACCGTAGCAATAATCAAATATTGCATTGTTGCAGAAAGAAGAATCATACTTAAAGCCAATACCGTTACCGATGGACATTTTAAGAACTGCTTCAGCAATACCGCCGTAAGTGGGTGTATATGCTGCAGCAACCTTGCCTTCTCTCATAAGCTTTGTGACGAGAGAGAACACTTCCTTCTGGGAAGCCTTTTCGGGAAGACCTGTTTCCTTATTATATTCGGGACAAACAAGCACAACCTTATGTCCTGCTTTCTTAAATTCAGCAGTTATAACATCACTTGTCTTACCTGTTGTTACGGCAAAGGAAACAAGCGTGGGAGGAACATCAATGTTTTCAAAGGAACCTGACATTGAGTCCTTACCGCCGATTGCAGCGATTTCATAGTCAAGCTGAGCTTCAAGAGCACCGAGAAGTGCCGCCATGGGTTTGCCCCATCTTGCAGGATCCTTCTTAGGCTTTTCAAAGTATTCCTGGAATGTAAGATATACATCTTCAAACGAAGCGCCGCTTGCAATAAGCTTACATACTGATTCAAGTACTGCAAGGTAAGCACCGTGATAAGGGCTCTTTTCAGAGATATAAGGATTGTAGCCCCAAGCCATATATGAAACTGTATCGGTATGCTGCTTTTCAACAGAAACCTTATTAATCATTGCCTGAATAGGAGTCTTCTGATTCTTACCTCCGAAGGGCATTACAACTGTGCCCGCACCGATGGTTGAGTCAAATCTTTCGGAAAGTCCCTGCTTTGAGCAAACGTTAAGGTCACCTGCAAGTGCCTTATAGCCTTCGGTAAAGCTTTCGGGAATACACTTTGCAAATTCTTCAACCTTTGCAGGAGCAATATCTATATGCTTTTCAGCACCGTTGGAATTAAGGAACTCTCTTGAAATGTCACAAATATTCTTTCCGTTCCACTTCATAACAAGACGCGGCTCTGCCTTGACCGTAGCAACAATTGTAGCTTCAAGATTTTCGGATGCCGCAATATCCATAAATCTTTCTGCATCCTTTGCTTCAACAACAACCGCCATTCTTTCCTGAGATTCGGAAATGGCAAGCTCTGTTCCGTCAAGACCTTCGTACTTTTTGGGCACTGCATTGAGGTTTATTTCAAGACCGTCAGCAAGCTCACCGATTGCAACAGAAACACCGCCTGCACCAAAGTCGTTACAACGTCTGATAAGCAGTGAAGCTTCCTTGTTTCTGAACAGTCTCTGAAGCTTACGTTCTTCGGGAGCATTACCCTTCTGTACTTCCGCTCCGCTCTTTTCAAGAGATTCAAGTGTATGAGACTTAGATGAGCCTGTAGCACCGCCGCAGCCGTCACGACCTGTTCTGCCGCCGAGAAGGATAACGATATCTCCGTCCTCGGGAACTTCACGCCTAACGTTTTCAGCAGGAGCTGCTGCAATAACTGCACCGATTTCCATACGCTTTGCAACGTAGCCGTCATGATAGATTTCATCTACAACACCTGTTGCAAGACCAATCTGATTACCGTAGGATGAGTAACCTGCCGCCGCAGTTGTAACTATCTTCTTCTGAGGAAGTTTTCCCTCCATGGTTTCTTCAACAGGCTTTGTAGGATCAGCCGCACCTGTTACACGCATTGCAGCGTACACGTAGCTTCTGCCCGACAGAGGGTCACGGATAGCACCGCCGATACAGGTAGCTGCACCGCCGAAGGGCTCGATTTCTGTGGGGTGATTATGCGTTTCATTTTTAAAGAGAAGCAACCAGTCCTCCTCTTTTCCTTCAACATTAACCTTGATTTTTACGGTACAAGCATTGATTTCTTCTGACTCATCAAGCTTGGAAAGCTTGCCTGTAGCCTTAAGATATTTTGCAGCAATAGTACCGATATCCATAAGGTTCTGAGGCTTTGTTCTGTTAAGTTCCTTACGGGTGGCAATATATCTGTCATACGCCTTCTGAAGTATTTCATCTTCAAACTTAACAGAGTCAATAGTAGTGAGGAATGTGGTATGACGGCAGTGGTCTGACCAGTATGTATCAATCATACGGATTTCCGTGATTGTGGGATCTCTGTGTTCACTGATGAAGTAATTCTGACAGAACTTAATATCATCAAGATCCATTGCAAGACCGTAGCTCTTTACAAAATCGTCAAGTTCTTTTTCGGAAAGCTTTGTAAAGCCGTCAAGGGTTTCAACGGATGTAGGAACATCGTATTCCGTAACAAGAGTCTTAAACTCATCGAGAGAAGCTTCTCGGCTTTCTACAGGGTTTATTACGTGCTTTTTGATGCGCTCAACATCATCGGCAGAAACATCACCGTATACAAGGTAAACCTTTGCAGTTTTAACCAACGGTCTGTCGCCCTGTGAAATAATCTGGATACACTGAGAAGCAGAGTCTGCTCTCTGGTCAAACTGACCGGGAAGAAACTCCACTGCAAAAACAGTGCCTGCACCGTCCTTGTCAAGAGCTTTACTTGTGTTGTCAAGCTGAGGCTCGGAGAAAACTGTGCTTATGCACTGCTCAAAGAGAGCTTCTTCAATATTTTCTACATCATATCTGTTTATAATTCTTACATTTTCAACGCTGTCAACGCCGAGAAAATCCTTGATATCCGAGAGAAGCGAGCCTGCTTCGTGAGCAAATTCCTTCTTTTTTTCAACGTAAACTCTGTAAACCATGTTTTATTTCTCCTTAATTATGTCAAGTGCTTTCTTTCCTATATCTTTACGGTAAAATGCGTTGTCAAATGTAACACGCTTTACGTTTTCGTAAGCAGCTTCTACAGCCTTTTCAAGTGTTTCATCAACACAAACAACGCCAAGAACACGTCCGCCGCCCGTTACTACCTTGCCGTCCTTAAGCTTTGCACCTGCAACAAATACGTCAGCTTTGATATCCTTATCTATTTTGATTTCAAAACCTGTTTCGTACTTTCCCGGATATCCGTTTGAAGCCATTACAACACAGCAAGCACTCTTATTGCTGAACTTAACCTCAACATCACTGAGTCTTTCATCGGCAACAGCCATCATTATTTCAAGAAGATCTCCTTCAAGCAAAGGAAGCACAACCTGAGTTTCGGGATCGCCGAAGCGGCAGTTATACTCAATAACCTTAGGACCGTTCTTTGTAATCATAAGACCGAAATAGAGACAGCCCTTGAAAGTTCTTCCCTCTTTGTTCATAGCTTCAATTGTAGGAAGAAAGATGGTCTTCATACACTCGTCGGCAACTTCTTTTGTATAGCAGGGATTGGGAGCAATTGTACCCATACCGCCTGTGTTAAGTCCCTTATCACCGTCAAGTGCACGCTTATGGTCCATTGAAGAAACCATGGGACAAAGTGTTTTACCGTCTGTAAATGCAAGCACCGAAACCTCAGGTCCTTCCAAAAATTCTTCAACAACTATATTGCTTCCGCTTTCTCCGAAGACCTTGTCCTCCATCATAGAGATAACGGCATTCTTTGCCTCATCACGTGTCATTGCGATAACAACGCCCTTACCGAGAGCAAGACCGTCAGCCTTAATAACGGTGGGAATGGGACAGCTTTCAATGTACTTGAGTGCCTCATCCTTATCGGTAAACACTTCGTACTGTGCTGTAGGAATACCGTACTTTTTCATAAGGTTCTTTGAGAAAACCTTACTGCCTTCGATAATGGCAGCGTTGGCTCTCGGACCGAAGCATTTAATGCCTTTTGCTTCAAGTGCGTCAACAGCACCCAAAACCAGCGGATCATCGGGAGCAACAATTGCAAAGTCGATTTTATTATCAACCGCAAACTGAGTTATTTTATCGATTTCCTTTGCACCGATATCAACAAGCGTTGCATCGTCCTTCATACCTCCGTTACCGGGAAGTGCGAAGATTTCACTTACATTTTTATTCTCTTTGATTTTCTTTATAATTGTGTGTTCACGACCTCCGCCGCCCACAACCATTACTTTCATATCAGATTTCTCCTTAAATTAAAATCAGCCTGCAATTTCCTTTGAAACCTTTTCAACAGCCTGCGGAAGAATAATCCACTCCGCTTGCTCCATTACTCTTCGCTGAAGAATTTCCGCAGTGTCGCCGTCCTCAACGTAAACAGCCTTCTGTGCAATAATCCTTCCGCCGTCGGGAATTTCGTTTACAAAGTGAACTGTCGCACCTGTTACCTTGACGCCGTACTTTAACGCTTCTTCATGAACTCTGAGCCCGTAATATCCCTTGCCGCAGAAAGAAGGAATCAACGCGGGGTGCACATTGATTATTCTTTCGGGATAC
>JAZQFS010000008.1:0-2801 GCA_045539625.1 Eubacteriales bacterium
AATGTTTTTTACCGCAAAATAACCGAAGTATTTTGTCTTAGCTGTAAAAGGCTTGTCGTATTCGTAATATGATTGTCGCACAAATACATTCTCATCCGATAATACGGTGGAACGCAAAATAATACTTTCCTGCCTTATGCCAGTTCCGCTAAGTAGCATATTGACGTCAGGCTTCTTGTAAACACTGTCGTCAAGCTCTGCAATATCCGAGTTAATGTAACCGATTTTGGTGTCAAGATTATCAAGCTTTTCTGCCTGTTTGCCTGACATGAAGCCATCAGAATATATTTTTATATTTTTTATAAATGTTGCGAATTCATATCTGGCATATTTAGCCTGAATAGTTATTTCTCTTGTAATATCACCATTGTAACGATATTTGCAACCAGACGTAGAAACATTTTCAGCTGTAAGTTTTATACCATCTATTTCAACATATCCAGCTTCAGCAGGATTAAGTCCTCCTATACCTTCAAAAGCGTTTGCATCAATTTCAAGATTTACATTACCTTGAAAGTCAATGTGAAAAATTGCCCCATTTGAAAATAATGGATTGAAAGTTGCAGAAAGCGTGTTACTTGTAATTTCCCAACCATTCTCATCATCACTGGTTTCAACAGTGGTAATTCCTACAAGAGAAATTGTCTCTTGTGCTTTGTCGGCACTTGCTATTGGTGTAAAATCGTCATTATCTCTCTTTTTCGATAGCAGTGTGTCACTATCATCTTTGGTATATACATCGTCACTGTCAGCCTTGCCTGCATCAAGCTCTGCTATGGAATCTTTGACGTAGACTTTCTTTGCAAATTCAGCAAATTTCAATTCACCCCAACTACATTCAATTACTATACCCTCGTTGACTGTCAATATAAGCTCGGTAGGTGTGTCGGGAGTAATAAACGCCACAAAATTACCATCGGAATATATTACTGCTCCTGTTTCTACTCCCAATGTGGCATCGCCTTCACCATCACCAATTGAAGAGTCAAACACACATTTTATTTTTATTTCACCCAATACATTGATGTTGAAAGTCGAAGAGCCATCGCTTGACAAGCTCTTTTGCGAAACCATACCATTTTCATCCGTTTCAGTTACGTCTAAAAGGTTTATATCTGAAAGACTCGACACAAGGTTTTCTGTTTCTTTTTTAGTGTATACCTCGTCTTTGTTGGCTTTGCCTTCAAGAAGCTCGTCCGTCTGTTCCTTTGAGTACGCACCGACATCAGCAGCCGTATGGCTGTGATTCTTTTCAGCCTTTCCTTCAAGAAGTGAGTCCGTTTCTTCTTTGGCGTATGCACCCACATCAGATGCCGTGTGACTGTGATTTGCTTCTGCCTTGCCTGCAAGAAGTGAGTCCGTTTCTTCTCTTGCGTATGCACCCACCTGTGCGGCAGTAACACCGTGGGAATTGTTCTTGTCATTCTTGTGCTCAGCCACCTGCTTAAAGGACTCGTTTGCCTTGCTTTCGGCTAACAGTAATCTGCTTGAGAACCCTAAGGAGTCCGCCGTAACACCGGGATTGGATATGTACGCACTGTCCTCTAACTTCACCGAGCATACACTTGAGGCCTTGATAAAGCCTTCTGTATCACTTGAAGACCTGCCGATAAAGCCAAATTCAACGTAGCTTGCAGGTATAGCTTCCTCATTTCCGTAGTCAGCGCATAGGAACAGATCCTTTGCATCGAGCTCACCGCCGTCAAACAGAGCTTCGCCCGTTGTCTCACTGTCACCCCATACCTTCCTGTAGGCAAGGGATATGATAAGACCGTCCCATTCGGGAGTAAATTTAGCCTTGATTAATATAGAGCCTGCATTGTCTGCAGGAATGCTGACCGTGTCACAGACACACTTAAGTCCCGTAACAGAGCAGCTGATAATGTGCTTGTTTGCCATTAATATCACCTCGGCTATATATTAACCTATTCGCCTGTAATATTCACGCCGTATAGGTCGTCACCGCCCTTTTTAATGGCATTGTCAAGCGCCGCCTTCATCGGACAGCCGTCACCGCCCTTGGCACACCTTGTCCTGTACCACCTGTCACGTAACGACACGCTGTCAAAGGTAAACCTCGCCCCTTGACAGTATAAAAAGCTCTTCCTTCGGCGGCAATAGTAAATACAGCTCTTTTTATCCCTCATAACACACTCCTTTAAGCCTTGTCACAACTTAAGGCTTTTCGAATAACTCCTCAAGGTCTATGTCAAATCCCGATTTGCGAGCCCTTTCAGAAATCATAGGACGCTTGTCCTTTCGCCTGTCGGGAGGAGCTTTGTTCTGCTCTCGGCTCAGCCACGAGTTTATAAAACGGCAGACTCCTGCCTTGGTCTTGCGGTTCTTGGGATTTGCATCTAACCAGCCTGCCATGTTGCGTAGCTGCTGTTCTATGTCGACGGCAGGATAAAGCTGACGCCATTTTTCAACGTCACAGACTTGTATCACGTACTGTGTGCCGTCGTTGAGAGGCAGCGTAGGAAACGGCGAAGACGGTATCTGCGCTGAAGCTTCCTTGGAAGCTTGTAAATTAACTTCCTCAACCTCTTCTTCAACCTCTACCTCTTCCTCAAGCTTGTTTTGCTTGTTTTTGCTTGTTTTTGCTTGTTTTGTTTGATTTTGCTTGTTTTCGTCGGCTTCGACACCGTCACGGTTGGATTGCTTTGAGGCATTGCTGTTGCCTTTCGGAGCTCCGCCTTTCTTTCCTGCTTCACTTCTCGCACGTGAAGTTTCCTCGTAGCTCTCGTCGTCTCTGTCAAACTGTTGCTTAATAAAGGAGAAAGCCATAGCAACAATGGGTG
>JAZQFS010000009.1:0-3217 GCA_045539625.1 Eubacteriales bacterium
TTAAAGCAAGTCAATGGATAGATTCAAATGAAACAATCATTCCCGGTACTTGGGCTGTTGCTACATTCAGCTTTGAAAATATTGAGGCGCAGCTTAATCCCGATGTGGATAGTCACATTGTAAAGCAGATACATTTCGAGCCGTTTACCGGCAAGAAGGTGCAGACTTATACGGAAAACGACATTTTGTACATAAGTAAGCTCATGTTCTTTGAAAAAAAGCCGGATTTTACAACCCACACCTCCTATATGAACGGCTACGAAGACGGTACATTCAGACCTTCCGGCACAATGACAAGAGCAGAAGCTTGCACGGTTGTTGCAAGACTTCTTGAATCGGAAGAAAATATTTCAGGTACTGCTTCCTTTGCGGATGTACCTGCGGATCAGTGGTATGCAAAGTATATCGGCTACTGTCAGGGAAAGAAGCTTCTTGATTCCTACAGCGGTAACTTTGAACCCAATAAACCCATAACAAGAGCTGAATTCTCAGAGCTTGTATATCTTACGGGACTTGCACAGGATAAGGGAATAAACGCAAGCTTTACCGATGTTGAAGGTCATGCAAAGTATACCTCCATCATGGCGGCGGCAAAGGCAGGACTTATCAACGGTTACGACAACGGAGACGGAACATTCTCCTTTAAGCCGGACAACACAATCACAAGAGCAGAGGTTGTAACAATAATCAACCGTGCAAAGGGTACGAGCAAAAAGCAGGAACAGCTTACAGCAAATACAATAAAGCTTTTTATTGACGTTGATGAAACCCATTGGGCGTTTGCGGATATTGCGGAAGCAACTGTATCTCATACCGAATCAAACGGAAGCTGGGCATTTGCCATTGATGATCCGATTGAAAAGCTTGCGGCAAAGGTTGGCTACGATATAGTATACGATTTTGCAAAAACAGAAGCAAAGATTGCAGAACTGGATACTCTTGAAGCAAAGAGAATTGAGGAAATCAGAAATACACCTAACATGGATCTCTCCGCTATTTCCGGAAAGAAGATTTATGTTTCCGCAACAGGTGATGACGGCAACGATGGCCTTTCGGAAAATACTCCCGTAAAGACTGCAAAGAAAGCAAATTCACTTGCAAGAAGCGGTGATGCCGTGCTCTTCAAGAGAGGCGACTTGTGGCGAGAACAGTTTAGCGCAGAGTCCGGCGTAACATACACAGCATACGGCAAAGGTGAAAAGCCTACACTCTACGGTTCTCCCGAAAACGGTGCGGACGAAACAAAGTGGTCTCTTGTATATGAGAACAAGGAAACAGGCGCACTTATCTGGATGTACGAAAAGCAGGATATGCGTGATGTAGGTTCACTTGTGTTCAATGGCGGCGAAGGCTTTGCAGTAAAGGAAAACCCAAGCTCCGACGAAAGCAAGTTTTTTGTCAGAGGAACAAAAGGTACTCCGTTCGAATATGAGAAAGAGCTGGACAAGAATCTCGAATTCTTCCATAGAGCAAACTCTGTTTACTCATCCGTAATCGATCCCAAGAGAGCTGTCGGACCTCTTTATTTAAGATGCGATAACGGTAACCCCGGTAAGGTGTTTGACAGCATAGAATTTATTGCGTACGGTTCTTGTATCAGCGTAGGCTCAAACAGTAATATAACGATAGACAATCTTCGCCTTATGTATTCAGCGTTCGGTATCAGCGGCAGCGGATTTAAGAATCTCAAGGTAACAAACCTTGAAATCGGCTGGATAGGCGGTAATATCCAGAGTTACAATCTTTTCTATTCCGACGGCAGAGCAACAAGATACGGAAACGGTATTGAATGCTACGGCGACTGTGACGGTTATTACGTTGAAAACTGCTACATTTACCAGTGCTACGACGCAGGTGTAACACATCAGGGATCGCACGCAGTGGAAAAGAATGTAACATATAAGAACAACGTCCTTACAGACTGCGTATATAACATCGAATACTTCCTCGGACTTGATGAAAAGAATCTTTCGGCAAGTTCAGGTGAAAACATCCTTTTTGACGGTAATCTCTGCCGCCGTGCAGGTTACGGTTTCGGTTCAATGAGACCTGATGCCAATAACCAGAGACACATAAGAGCCGGAAGCGGTAATAACTTTGCAAATTTTGTTATCAAGAATAACATTTTTGACAGAGCCGTACACGAGCTTGTAGATACAAACGTTGATGCAAGAGTTGCGGACAAAGCTCCGATTTATGACGGAAACACATATATCCAGGGTATAGGTAACGGTCTTTATGTACACGGTGCGAATAAGTCCGCAAAGACTGATATCGCCGCTGCAAAGTCAATTGCGAACGGCCTCGGAGATAAAAATGCACTTGTTTACTTTGCTCCCTATATTCCCAAGTATGTTTACGGCTATGCTCCTTCAAAGACAGCTCCCGTAACGGAAAGCGACAGACGTGTGTTTGAAGTTGCTGAAGTTGAGGAAGGCAAATTGTTCCCCGAAGCAGGTGAAAGCACGGAAGTAGCAGCACCTCTTCACATGGAAGTGCAGAAGGACAAGAAAATTTACAGAGAAGTCAGAAAAGCAACAACGCTTGAAGTCAAAACAGACGAAGCAACAGGCATTGTATACAACGAAGTTACGATCAACAATGATAATTCTTCAGTCATGCTTGACTGCTACGGAATTACACCTGCAATTCCCACAAAGAATCCTTATCTCTATGTAAAGATTCTTATGCGAACAAATCAGCAGGTGAGACCGGGCATAAACGTATACGGAATGAAGGATGCGAACGGCGATAAGATTGCGGCTTATCCTGTGGGAACGTCAATTTTCCCGACCGTCGGCAATGGCGAATGGGAAGAAATCACAATAAAGGTTTTGACAGTTCCCGAAGAAGTTGTTTCTACATCTCAGCTTCACATCTACTATGCGGGTGAATCCACAAAGGGCACAAACTTCTTTAAAGACGGTGTCTTTAACGGCGCAAAGTTTGATGTTGCAGGCTGGGCGGTATTCTCAAATCTTGCATCCGCAGAAAGCTTTGATTTGAAGAAGGCAGCTTCTACCAAGTAAGATTAATAAAAAAATTTCGCTTAACAAGAATACTCCCGTGTGCTATAATTTTCAAAAAGCCACGGGAGGTTTTAATATGTTCAACGGAAAGAAAAAGGGCGAGACAATGTTCGCAGACTCCATCGCCGCAACTCCCGACTGCGATAAAAACGGTCCGACAGCGGTAATAAAGTCTGTACTCAACTGCG
>JAZQFS010000010.1:0-25121 GCA_045539625.1 Eubacteriales bacterium
TCTTCCCGAAGGCTTTGAGCGTGTTGAAGAAGGCGATGCTGCTGCGACACTTGAAGTGCTCAGCGGTACAGTTCCCGCAGACGGTACAACTCTTACTCTTAAGGTTTACTATAAGAGACTTACATTTACCGTTAAATTCGATGGCTTCAGCGAAGAAACATATAAGTACGGCTATGAGCTTACTCTCGACGATATTCCCGAGGACGATGAGGTTGATGTAACCGATGATAAGAAGTTCATAGGCTGGTCAACCGATGAAGATGCTGATGCAGGTACAAGCAGGGAAGACCTGGCAGGTTTGGTTATTACAGCCGATGCTACTTACTATCCTGTAATCGTTGATAAGGATAACGTGCTTTATATAGTAGAACACTACTTTGAAGCACTTGAGCTTAATGATGACGGTACTCCCAATTATGTTCTTGATGAAGAGCTTGTTGAAGAGCACTACGGTAAGATAGGTACATCAGTTAAGGCTGAAAAGCTTGAAATTGAAGGCTTTGAGTATATCTCAGTTGATGGAGAAAATCTTTCAGGTCAGATTCCCAAGGAAGAGGACGGCACATTAGTACTTAAGGTGTTCTACGGCAGAAAACTTATCAATGTGTACTTCTATGATGCTACCGATGACTATTACGACAGCGAAACAGAAACCTATTCACAGTATTCAAAAGCTATTACCGTAAGATACGGAACAACTGCTGCAGACGAGGCTAATGTTTCGCAGTATCCTACAAGAAGAAGAGGCGGAGATTCCATTAACGGCTTCTACAGAAGCAACAGTCTTGCATCTGTATACGGTGAAAAGGAATATCACGTAATTCCTCTGTTCTGGTGGTACGAAGACGAAGCGACAGGTGAGTTTGCAAAGCTTTATGATGCACAGTCAGAAGAAGAACCTTATGTGTTCACCGAAGATCTTGATGTCTATTCCAAGGCTAAGATTCTTGAAATCAGAATCGGTGTTCCCGACAGCAGATTTGAAGGCTACTATTACGTGTACTATGATGACAGCACACGTCTTATGGATACAGCAAAGGACGCTATCTTCACAAATGCAGGTACTGTAACATTTGATATTGATTATGTAGGCATTGAAGATAAGGCGTACGAAAAGATTGCTGACAGAGGACTTCTTGTTGATGTTGACGGTAATTACGAAATTATCAATGTAAATAAGCTTGTAAGATTTGCAAGACTTATGGGTGAAGATAACTTCAAGGAATTCCTTGAAAGCTTCTATGATGAAGAAGCATCTGAAACTATTGAAGAGTTCCTGTTCAACTTCATTATGACTCACGAAACACAGCCTACTGCCGAGCATCTTAAAGAGCTTATTGATGACCTTATCGGTGATCACAAGGATATTGCCGAATCAATGATTGCCGATATTGCGGTTGACATTATAGAATATGATGTTTCCTTTGTTGAGGAATTCTTCGAAGGCTATGTTGATGATTTGGTTGAAGCAGAAGATACCGAACATCTCGTAGAAATGCTTGAAGATATGTTTGCTGACTACAAGGCTCAGAATGGGGATGCTTTTGTGGAATTCGTTTCTGATACTGTAATTGATGCAATATCAGACGATGAGCCCAATGCAACAGTACTTGGTATGATTGAAGATTACATCAAGTCAGAAATCAAGAACGGCACATTTGATGATGAAATTATCAATTATATCATGGATATGGAAGACGATGACTTTATTGATGCTGTAACAAGCGTTGTAAAGAGTGACTTTGCTCTTATCGAAGCTGATGTAAAGAATAAGATTCTGACAGACGATAGCTTTGTTGAAACAATGATTGGCAAAATCTTTGATTTCGAAAGCGAAACAGTTGATAACAAGATTAAGAGCTACATCAAGGACTATAATCTTGCAGATGACTACATTGAAAATCATCCCGAAGTGATTGTTGACTACCTTGATGATGAAGAGCTTGCTCAGCTTGATCCTGCTTATGTTCCGGGTGTTCTTACAAGAGACGAAAAGATTGAAGTTATCAAAGAATACATTGAAACTGAGAGTGACGCTGTTGAAAAGCTTAAGTCATATGCAGGCACAGACCTTGATACCATCATTGATGATTACTATGATAATAACAAGGATACCGTTGAGTCTGAAATGATTACAGAGGTACTCACTAACGGTGAGCTCAGAATCAGCCTTGCTGACTTTGCAATAACTCTTCTTAAGGATGACGAGTTCTCTTCACTTCTCGACTTTTCTATCAGCGACCACCTTACAGAGGTTGTAACCGATGATGATGAGAAGCTTAAGCTTGCAGAGAAGGTAGTTGAAAAGCTTGGCGAAGCTGATATATTCGAGCTTGACTTTGTACAGGATGCAGTAGATACAGTTATTGACGATGTGATTGCTGATATTACTTCACTTGAAAAAGACGGTGATGATACCACCGAAAGCGTATATGTTGCCAATATTGAAGAGTATGCAAAGGGCCTTACTGACTTTAGCGATATTATTGAAGCAGTTCTTTATGCAGATAAAGAATTCAGAAACAGCGTAGTAGACGGCTTGTTTGCTAACCTTTATCTCATTGACGAGGAGCATACAATAATCCTTGAAGCAATGCAGAAGGTTACCGATAAGATGATTGAAGAGGAAGATGTTGATGTTAATATCCTCGTGACAATCGTTGATTACATCAAGTACGCTGAACACGGCGAAGACCTTGCATGGGATATTGTTGATAATCTTCTTGAAATTGATGACATTCTCAGCTATGCTGAAGAACATCTTGGTTGGGTTGATGAATCAGGCGGACAGCTTGCTGCAACTCTCAAATTCCGTGATGAAGCTACATATGATGAGGAATTTGAAGTAACTCCCGACAACCTCTTTATCATGGATATGGTAAGAGATAAGGTTGTTGGTATGACATTTGACGGATTTATGGATGAGTATATTATTTCCAGACTTCCCGATAGAGTTCCCGAAAGCTATATTGATAAGCTTCCCATTGAGATTGTTGAGAACATTTATAACAGAGCTCACGATGAGTTCATTGATGAGCTTGACGCAGCAATTCTCAAGGCAGAAACAACAGGTGAATCCTCTTGGGTAAGCAGCGGCTTTATGGTAAGAGCAAATCCTGTAGATGATGTTGTTACACCTCTCTACGATTGGTTGCTCGACGGCTATGATAAGGCAAATGCAAAGGCTGAGGCATATGGAGGCAGAGTAAGTGAGCTTTATCTCAACTACTATAGAGATAATCCCTATATTGCCGATATTGTTGACTTGTCTGATCCTGATTTGTATATTGACGGAACTTCCAAGCCCGTTCCCAATGAGACCAGCGGTTACTATGTAACAAGCTTTGAAGACATCTATTACGATGTAATTATGCCGGGCTCAGTTCTTGGTGACGACCTTATGGTTTGGTATATGAATAAGGTACCTTTCAGTAAGCTTCGCGGATTTGCAGAGGATAATGAAGCGCTCATTCTTGCTATGTATAACCATCCCAATGTATTGCTTCAGAGATACGCTGAAGAGGGACTTCCCGAGGATATGAGTGAATACTACTACGATCTTATGGAGGATCCTGAAATCAAGAAGGCGTTTGATAAGATTGATAATAAGGTATCCTTTGAAATGGAACCCTTTGTATTGAGATTCCTTACAAATTCTACAGCAGAAATGTACTATTATAAGGGCCTTGAGAGAATGGGTATGAAGGCTGATGAAATTCTTGATAAGTATGCAGGCTCTGATGTAAAGAAAGAACTTACATCCGAAAACTTTGAAGCAATGCTTGATGAACTTGAGTATTGCTGGGAAGACGGCAACAAGAATGCCACAACCGACTATGTTCTTGGCGGCGGACTGCATGAGCTTCTTGAAATCTATGCTTTTGATAAGAGCTTCAGAGGCTACACCTTCGCATTTGAAAGAACATTCGCAGACAGATAATTGTTACCCTTGTATTGAGCAGATGGGAAACCGTCTGCTCAATCTTAAAGAAAGGATAAAATATGAGAATTGGAAAAATCACTGCCGTTATTTTAGCAGTATTTATGCTCTTTACAACGGCATTTGCGGCTGATACTGAAATTTCCACAGGTGCTCTTTTTGATGATATTTTAAGTGGCACAGGTGAAAACTCACAGACTGAAACCGATGTTTCATCCGATGAGTCGGCGGCTGTACCTGAAACAGAAACCGAAAAAACTAAACAAGTGTCCTTTAAGGATATTCCTGCTGACAGCAGTTATAGCGCAGCTGTAACAAAACTTGTTGAGTGCGGCGTAATCAACGGATATGAAGATAATACTTTCCGTCCCGAAAACGGCGTAACGAGAGCTGAAATGTGTAAGATGATCAATCTCACATTTAATTATGTTGCTCTTGATTCAGCTGCAGGCTTTCCTGATGTTACCGATGATAAGTGGTATAAGCCTTACGCACTTGCTGCTCAGCAGCAGGGCTATGTTGAAGGCTATGAGGACGGCACCTTCAGAGGCGAAAATAATATAACCCGTCAGGAAGTATGTATGATTATTAATCGAATTTTGAAGCCCATGTATCTTACACAGTTCGGTCTTACCGTTAACATTACCGATGAGGTTTCTGATTGGGCAAAACAGGCTGTTGAGCTTATTGTTATGAATAATCTTATGCCTCTTGAAGAGAATAATACCTTCAGAGCTAAGGAAAATATCAAGAGATATGAGCTTGCCGTTCTTCTTTCAAGCTTCGTCGTAGCTCCCGTAGAGCCGCTTACTGCTCAGGTTCGATTCTTTAACGGCGAAACACAGATTGGAGAAACTGATACTGTTTTAATAGGTGATGTTCCGAATGTCCCTGAAGCTCCCGTTCATCCCGATCAGGCATATGAGTTTTTGGGCTGGAGAGTTGTCGGTCAGACAGATCTTATTGATGCTTACAGCTATATGATAGTTGAAGATACTGACTATGAAGCAGTCTTTGGCAAGAAGACCTTTAAGGTTGATTTTTATGACGGAGCTGCTCTCTATCATACCGTAACTGTTGAGTACGGTGATGCTCCTACACCGCCTCTTGACGATCCTGAGACCGCAGGATATGATTTTCTTGGCTGGTCTTATCAGGACGGTGGCGTTACCGTAAATGTCAGATCTCTTATTATTACCAGTGATACTATTCTGTACTCGGTGTTTAAAAAGTCCGAGCTCGGCGGTGGAGGCTCCGGTGGCGGAACAGGCGGAGGAGACAGCGGTGAAGATGACGGAGAAATAGAGGACGTATATTATGATGTTTACTTCTATTTTAACGACGAAGTTATCGACACTCAAAGTGTTCTCGGCGGCACTTGCGCAAAGAAGCCCGATAATCCTTATGCCGATGGCTTGGTATTCCTTGGTTGGTCTACAAAGGAAAGCGGTGACGCAGGCGACATTATAAATGTAACAAGTTATAAGATAAGAAAAGATACTGATTTCTACGCAGTAACCAAGAAAAATCCCAATGATCCTGAGCTCATTTCAACACTTCAAAAGGGTATCTCCCAGCTTGATGACATTGCTCTGACCAATAATAAGCATAAGACGGCAAGAAAGGAAATGGTCGCTTGTATGCAGATGGTTCTCAATGACGCTTTAAACGGTATTTTCGTTGATAAAAACTACGTACAGACTACTTATGAAACCGAGGTTGCGTATGTAGAAAGTCTTGTTCTTGATGAAATGACAGGACGTGAAGCCAGTGAATTCAAGTCTATTTTAACCAATACAAATAATGTAGACGAGGACGTACAGGACTTCCTTATGGACTATTTCCTTGACGGCGAAGATATTGAAGTTTAATTCAAAAATATCCTTCCATTGCGGAAGGATTTTTCTTTACATCTGAGTATAAATGTGGTAAAATTATTTATATTGAAGAAGGAGGCATAACAATGGAATATTTATTTACAGATACCCAAAAGCGTGTTTATGCCTCTGTACATGAAATTTGCGATTTTATTTTCAGAACAGGCGATGTGTACACAGGCGGTACTGACATCACAGGCGAGGCAATGCTTATAGGTTCTAAATTTCATCGCCAATTGCAGGCTGAAAGAAAAAGGGAGAATAAATCATATCAGTCTGAATTTGATATAAAATATACCGAGGAGTTTGACGGTTTTGAATATACTGTTCACGGAAGAATTGACGGAATTGTAGAAAACGGTGACGGTACAATAATTGATGAGTTTAAAACCACTTCAAAAGATCTTGACGAGCTTGAATGGGATACAATAAAATCTCATTGTGCTCAGCTGTTTTGCTACGGCTATATGTATGCGCAGCTTAACAGTCTCAACTATATTACATTGCGTCTTACATATTTTAACTATGATAATGAGCAAAGTAAAACGTTGGAAAAGGAGGTTACATATACTCAGCTTCGTCAATGGTTTGTAACCCTGATTGATGAGCATATTAAGTGGCCCAAGCTGATTTATTATCATAGAATTAGCAGAAACAAATCTCTTAAGAATATGAATTTTCCTTACGGCTCCTTCCGTGACGGTCAGCGTCAGCTTTCTGCCTTGGTATATCGAAGCATAAGAGATGAGAAAAAGCTGTTTGCCGAAGCTCCTACAGGTATAGGAAAGACAGTGTCAACAATATTTCCATCGCTTAAGGCGTTGGGCGAGGAAATCGGTGAAAAAGTATTCTATCTCAGTGCAAAAAATATCGGTTCGCTTGCGGCAACCGATTGTCTTGATATGTGTATTAACAAAGGTGCTGACGTTTGGTACACGTCTATGACCTCCAAAGATAAGATTTGCTTCAGAGACAAGAATTGCCTGCCAACAGAGTGTGAGTATTCAAAAGGGCATTATGACAGGGTAAATGCAGCATTGTATGAGCTCATCAGTCGCAACGAAAGAATTACAAAAGATAAAATTATTGAAATTGCAGAAAAGCATATGGTGTGCCCCTTTGAGCTTCAGCTTGATGCATCTGAATTTTGCGACGTTGTGGTCGGTGATTATAATTACTTTTTTGATCCGCGTGCAAAGCTGTGCAGATACTTTGGGGATATGAATTCAGGCAAGTATATTATTCTTGTTGATGAGGCACATAATCTTGTTGACAGGGCAAGAGAAATGTATTCGGCATCATTGTCATATTATCAACTAAAAAAGTATTCAAAGCATTTGAAAGGGCTGCGAAAGCTGTCAGGCAGGCTGAATAAATGTATTGCTTACCTTGATTTGATACGCCATGGACTTGAGCTTTCAGGCAAGTCTGAAAAGAAGCTTGTAATATCTGAAAAGGACATGATGCCCTTCAGAAGCTTCTGTGATGCATACAGAAAGTTTTTGTCTGACGATACTACCCATGATGAAGCCAAAAGAGAAACGTTGCAGTTGTTTTTTGACATAAGCTTCTTCGTTGAAATTTTTGATATAGAAAGCTGTTATCAGTCGGATTATATTGACTACTGCGGCATTGAAGAAAAAGATTGTTATGTAAGGCTGTTTTGTGCCAATCCGTCGCAAATAATATCCTACCTGACTAAGCAGTTGTTGTCCTGCACATTTTTCTCGGCAACACTTACTCCAAGAGAGTACTATATAAAGATGCTTGGCTTTGATGAAAATACCGATAATATTGTGTCATTGCCGTCGCCGTTCCCGTCAGAAAACTTTTTTACTGCTGTGTTCAAAAATATCTCGACACGGTATAAGGATAGAGATAAAAGTATTGAAACAATTTGCAATATTATAAAGCTTGCGATCGAAAAGAAGCTTGGTAATTATCTGTGCTTCTTTCCGTCATATGCTTATATGGAGTCTGTTTACGGAGAGTTTTGCGTTATGTATCCTGAAGTAAAAACAGAGTTGCAAAGCAAAGATATGACACAGGAAGAACGAGAGGCTTTTTTGAAAAAGTTTACAGATAACCCCGGGGAAACTTTAGTGGGATTTGCTCTGAGCGGCGGAATGTTTTCAGAAGGTGTCGACCTAAAAGGAGACAGACTTTCAGGTGCAATAATTATAGGTACGGGACTTCCGGGCATTTGCTTTGAACGTGATATGCTTAAAGAGCTGTTTGATGTTACTATCGGAGAAGGTATGGGGTACAATTACGCTTATACCTACACGGGGCTTAACAGAGTATATCAGGCGGCTGGCAGAGTTATAAGGACAAAGACCGATAAAGGGTTTGTAATTCTTGTTGATGACAGATATTCAAAAATGTCACATAGAAAAACTTTCCCCGATAGCTGGAAAAATGTCAGATTCTTTTCCGAAACCGAAGCACTATCGAACAGTATTGAGAAGTTCTGGAAAAATGATAATAATTTAGGGCTGTGACTTGTTAAGGTCACAGCCCTTGTGCTATGTGGATCAGCTTATTTTTTTAATAACAATATTGTCAAACATATAGCTCATACTGTAATCGCCTGCGGGGTCTGTGTAGAAGGTAAACTGACCTGCATCAACTTCCTTTGCATCCTCGGGAATTGTGATTGTAGCCTTAACCTTCTGCCATCCGTCAGCAGGTGCGAATTTGCCTAAGTGGTGGATATGATTGGTATTGCCTTCAGCATCTGTGTATATTGCATTTGCAATAATATTAGTCTTTTCATCCATGTTGCCGTCAAAACGCTTTGTAAACTTAACATCTGCAGTAAGATGGTATGTAGCACCTGCTTCCCAGTTAACGTTCTGGCGTGCGTACAGCCAAGCCTTTTCCTGCTGTGCATCAATAAGATACGCATTGCTGCCTGTCTGCTCATCCTTAACAATTGAAATCTTAACTGCATTGCTTCCGTAGAAAGCAACTTCACTGCCTTCAGCATCGCCGTTCTTAAGATCTTCGGCATAGGGAAGACCGTTGTTCTTCTTAATGGAAGGATCGTAGCTGAGCTTGATATAATCAATTGAGAAAGTACCGCCCTTTCCGATGGGGTCGATTCTCAGTGCCGTAACATCGCCGTTCCATCCTGCAAGAGTACCAACAGGAAGCGTGTATTCAACAAACTTGCCGTTGTCCGCTGCTTTTATTTCGGCACTGGAGCACTTTGCCTGATTCCAGTTGGTTTCATTGGTTGTGGTGAAGTAGAGAGCTACGCCTGTATCTTCTTCAACATTTGCCTTCATTCTGATTGTAGCCTTGTTGAACTTGTTGGAGGGAAGAACAAGATTGCTTACTGTGTATCTAACGTCGTAGTTTTTGTTAGCTTCTCTGTAAATCGCTTCGCCGTTAAGACAGCCGTCTGCAATTGTCATTGTACCGTCTGCTGCCGTAAAGCCTTCGGCATCACCGGGAACGTCAAATAACCATTCGCCGTCCTTGCGGTTCTTGAGAATTTCAACGTACTTTGCTTCGGCAGAATAAGCATCAATCTTGTTGCCCTCAATTGTGTAGGTAATTCCTGCTGTATCGTAAAGCCATTTGAGCGGAACTTCCACAAGTCCGTCAACAAGAGCAATCTTTTCCTTGAGCTGTACTTCCTTGCCGTTAACAATAGCCTTGTCACTGCCGACAGTAAGGATTATCTCAGTGTCGTTCTTGCTTACAATCTTGAGAACGCCCGTCTTTCTTGACCACTCATAATAGTAGTTGTGAAGACTGAAGAAGCCATTGTAAGCATCGGTTGTTACATAAACCTCATCGTTTCTGAATGCTGCGGGAATGTGGCTGTCAAACTTAAAGTTGTCAATGTAAAGCTGAGGAGGAAGCTGTTCATCGGAGTAACCGAGAAGCTCAACCTTCTTAACCTTAAATGTACCGGGCTTGTTTAAAATGTCAAATCTTAAACGATTTAATGTACCCTTCCAGTCCTTGCTTTCACTAGTGTATACAATGTATTCCTGTGGCTCATCGCTTTCTTTAAGGGGAATTCTAAAGGTCTTGCTTTCACCCAGATTTGGGCTTTCCTGAGATGCATAGTACACTACAGACGTGTCTGCCGGAATGGAAGCCATTTCAAATCTTATTGCAGCAACCTCGGACATATCGATGTCGGCGGGGAATTCCGAGGCTTTAATTCTCAACGCAGGGTCGTTGTGATTTGTAACACCTATAGCAACGCCATTTTCATAGGAGAAAGAATCGGTGTGCATTTCAACCTCAAAGTCTTCGCCTTCAAAGGAAGCAATAACCTTTGCAGGAATCATGCCTTCGGATTCTTCCTTAAGGTAGTCAAGTCTTTCCATACTTGTCTTGGACTTGGGATAGAGGTGACCAAGTCTTGCTTTCTGCTGTTCTGTGGGATAAATATTGTTTTCGTGCTTTGTGTCGCCTGAGATAACCTCAGCTACGTTTTCAAGATAACCGAAGCCGTGAAGCTCAGGTGTAGGCATTACATAAGTACCTTCACCGAATTCGTTCCATGTGGAAACGATAAGCGTCTTGGACTTCCAGCCTTCTTCCTTGGGAAGATAGTCGTTCTTGATGTATTCAAGCACCTTCTTGTGATCTTCGAGAGATGCAAGATCTTTTCTTTCACCTGACCAGCCGATGTTGTTGAAACCAACTGAAACGGTAGGAACAATGTGGATTTTCTTATGTTCCTGATTCTTCTGAAGTCTGGGAATAGTCTTGTTAGCATAGATACCGTCCTGCTGCCAGTGGTAAGCGTAAGAAGCACTGCCGCCAAGGTCTGCCATCTTCTGGAAAGCATTTGCCGCTGTGTTGTGACCGTCAGCAAAGAATACAAGAACTCCGTCAAAGCCGTTAGCCTTGGCATCTTCGTTCATCCATTCAACTGCGGCCTTTGCGTTTGCAACTCCGCCGAAGGCTTCTTCAAACTTTGCATAGCTCCAAACAGTAAATACAATCTTGTTGTCGATGGTGTAGTATCTGTCGTCAAGGAAATAGTAGTCCATCCAGTAAGACCAGATAAATTCCTTGAACTGTTCAAGACTCTTGCAGTTAACGCCTGAGTATTCCCACATGAAGGTGAACTTCATCATATCGGAGTACTTGGCGTTAAAGAAGCCGTCATGAAGTGCTTCGTTGTGGTTTGTTTTCTTCATGGGGACGGTAATGTCGTTTTGTCCGCAGTACCAGCAAAGGTGCTGAACGTCAATACCGTTTTCAACCATAAACTTGATTTCCCAGTCGGCAACTTCCACAATACCTTCGTCATAGTAACCGAGAGCAGGCTCAATATCCGAGAATGCGGAAACGGCACCCCAACCGCTGTGGTAGCCTTCTCTCCAGAGAGAACACATATTGAGGATTACATCGTAACCGTCGTCTGTTACGGGAACGGGAACAGGACAGTAGTCGTCGTAATCGTGAGTCATGTAAACCTTAACGTCGTCAAAGTAAATCTTGCCTGATTCAGAACCGAAGATAACGCCGTCAACTGTCTCGGAATATTTGTCAAATGCAACGTTCTCCGCTACAACCTTGCCGTTAACCTTGTATGTAACAAGACCTGTTACGGTATCAGCTTCAATTCTGAGAGTCTGCCAGATGTTGTTGTTGTGGAAACGAAGCTTTGTGCCGTCTGTCTTGAAGATGCCGTCGTTGTTTATTTTGAAAGTTGCAACTGCTTCGCCTGCACTTGTAAGTGACATATAACCTGTGTCGCCTTCAGTGGGGAAGAGCATAAGTGCTTCAAATACTACATCGCCCGAAACCTTGTTAAAGGACTTCTTTGCGGTAGCCTTTCCTGAGAGAAAGCCGCTGTATAAGTCGTTGTAGTTCTGACCTGCTGTCTTGAAGATACCTGTTTCGCCGGTTGTTTCCCACTGCATAAGTGAGTCCTTGTTTGTATGAAGGAATATATCGTTGATGAGATAATCCTTGTATACGTCGCAACGGCTCATACCGATAGAACCTGTTGATGCTTTGTCTGAGCCTATGTATACACGGGAAACGGTGTAATCGCCGGCATCAAATTCTCCGACTTTCTCGCCGTTGATGTAAAGTAAAGCTTTGTTCACGTCAAGGTCAACCTTGATTGTAAACTGGAAGTTGCTGTTTTTTACTGCAACTCCTGTGTCCTTACCGTTGAAGTAGAACTTGCCGCCCTTGGTTGTAAGACTTGCCACATCGTTCAGCTTGTCGTCGCAAAGTCTGAAGTATTTGCCGTCTTCGCACATTGAAAGTCTTCCTGCAAAGTCCCAGCCGACAAGACCTTCGGTCACATCCTCAACATCTCGCCAAATCTCAACCTTGTGTTCTACAGATGCATCGTCAAGTCCGTTGGCTGTATTTGAGATAACGCCAAATCTGCCCCTGTTGTCGTAATTCCAAGGTGACTCGTTGTTAACCTGACCTTCTTTGAGAGTGCCGGGATCGGAAATAAGGTAGTAAGCATCGCCGTAGTCGGCATCGGTAAGAGTGCCTGAAAGTCTGCTTTCGGGAATTGCAACTCTGTTGATGATAGCTGCCGCTTCTGCTCGTGTGATGTTGTTGTTTGGCTTAAATGTTCCGAATTCATCACTTCCCATTACAACGCCTGCATTGTAAAGCATAAGTACTTCATCAAAGTAAGCATTTGTGGAAGGAATGTCAGGAATTTTAGTTATGTTGTTTTTCTTGGTAAGAAAATCAGCAGGTACTGATTTTGAAAAAACAACTGCCATTTCTGCTCGTGTAATGTTTCTTGTGTAAGAATCGAACTGTCCGTCGGAGATAATACCGTTCTTCACGGCATAATCAACATAGGGATCGTACCAATTCTTGCCGCCTTCAAATGCGGTGTTTTTGGTGTGGTAAGCATCGTTTACTCTTGAAGCAATTGTAATTGCCTGAGCAACGGTAACGTTACCTGTGGGGCTGAATTCGTTGTCTGCTGTGCCGTTCATAAAGCCGAGCTCATAAGAAGCTGCGACAGATGCTGCAAACCATTTGTCGTTTGTAACATCAACGAATTGACCGTCTTTGTAGCTGTTAGCTTTTTTGAAATTAAAGCTGTCTACAGTTTTTGCCGATGCAATCAAATATGATGAAATTGATGCAATCAGCAGGGTTGAGATTAAGAGTTTAAACTTCATACACTCTCTCCTCTATTATTTATTTGTTTTTATAAAACACGTTTTAATCGGGACGGGAATTACAGTCAGTCCTCAAATAACCAATCTATAACCCTTGTGTCCTCGTACGCAGGCTCCCAAGAATTGTGGTTAACACCGTGGAATACGGTGAATTTGGGATTTTACCCGGATTCTCGCATAGCATCTACCATTTCATAACTGTTTTTGGGAGGAACAACAGTGTCCACATCGCCGTGGAAAGCCCAAACCTGCGCCCTTATCCGTGAAGCACGCCAGGGAGTTCCGCCGCCGCAAACGGGTGCTGCTTTGTAGAATAATTCGGGTGCAAACATTATCATTTCCCACGTGCCGTATCCGCCCATAGAAAGTCCGGAAACGGAAATTCTGTTTTTGTCAGCCTTGTATTGGTCTGCCATTTCGTTTATAAATTCTTTTAACATTGGTGCAAGATTTACCCAGACATATTCGTCGGGACATTGTGGGCATATAACAATGCCGGGAACATTGATGCTTCCGTTTCTTAAGTACTTAAGAGGACCGTGTACAAATAGCTTTTCGTGGTCGTGACCTCTTTCTCCCGCACCGTGGAGAAATATAAGCATGGGAAGGTTTTCTTTTCCCTTTAGCTTATCATCTATGTGTACCACATAATTGATTTCACCGTAGTATGGGTGCTTATAAATTTTGTTTTCCATAATGTATCTCCTTTAGAACAGTGATATTTGTTCATCATCTTCTGAAGTGTCAGCGGGTTTTGAAGACGCTTTTTTTGCAGGCTTCGGCGACTCTTGAACAGGAGCTGACGAAGCGGTTGTTCCGAACATATCAAGCTGATTGGTTTCGGATACATCGTCAAATACGCCGTTCTTTCTCATTATTTCAATAACGCCCTTGCCGATTTCAGCTTTCATACGCAAGTCTTCAACAGATAAAATTTCGCCTGCCTGACAGGCATCGTATATCGCCTGTGCCGCCGCATCTCCAAGACCGCCCATACTGCTGAAGGGGCATCTGATAGCTCCGTCCTCGGGTAAAAACCATGAAGCATGTGACTTGGTAAGACTTGGTTTTAAGAACTTTATACCTCTTGCATACGCTTCGTTTACCATTTGAAGAATGGGAATCATATCGGCATCCTTGGGAGAAGCCGTCTTTTCTTTGATTTTCTTTTCGGTATCCGCCATAAAATCAACAACTGCCTGTTTTCCTTTGCAGCAAATTTCGGCGTCAAATCCTCCGGGTGCAACCGACAGAAAAGCAGCATAGAATTCAAGTGGTCTGTGCACCTTAAACCAACCCAGTCGAAGTGCCGACATAACATACGCCGCAGCATGTGCTTTAGGAAACATATATTTGATTTTCTGACATGAATCAATGTACCAGTCAGGCACACCGTGAGCTTTCATATCCTCGATGTACTCAGGCTTTAAGCCTTTGCCCTTACGTACATCCTCCATTATCTTGAAGGCTGTGCCGTTTTCAAGCCCGTACTGAATAAGACGTACCATAATGTTGTCACGGGTAGCAATTACGTTTGAAATTGTACAAGTACCGTTTAAAATAAGATCCTGAGCATTTCCAAGCCATACGTCTGTGCCGTGTGAAAGTCCCGAAATCTGCAGAAGGTCGGAGAAATTCTGAGGCTTTGAGTCCTCAATCATCTGCCGCACAAACTTTGTGCCGAATTCGGGAAGACCGAATGTGCCAACATTGCTTCCGATTTCTTCGGGAGTAACACCCAGAGACTTTGTTGAAATAAACAGCTCCATAACCTCAGGGTCATACATTGGAAGCTCCAGCACGTTAAGTCCCGTAAACTTTTCCATCATCTTGTACTTGGTCGGAACATCGTGTCCAAGCTCATCAAGCTTAAGTATGGTATCATGAAGAAACTTGAAGGCGAAGTGGGTTGATACAATGTTGCTGTTCGGGTCTTCGGCAGGGTGCTGAATAGGGGTAAAGTCGTAAACCTCATACTCCTTGGGAACAACTATGATGCCTCCGGGGTGCTGACCTGTAGTTTTCTTAACACCGACACAGCCGTTGGTAAGACGTTGTTCTTCTGCCTTGTTAAGAGTAAGTCCTCGTTCTTCAAGATACTTTTTAACATAGCCGTAAGCATTCTTATCGGCAACAGTACCGATTGTACCTGCCTTGAATACGTTCTCAGCACCGAATAATTCTTCGGTGTATTTATGTACCTTGGCTTGAACATCGCCCGAAAAGTTAAGGTCGATATCCGGAGACTTGTCACCGTGGAAACCTAGGAAGGTTTCAAATGGTATTTCGTGACCGTCACCCATCATTTCCGTTCCGCACTTGGGACAGGGTTTTGGCGGCAAGTCAAAGCCTGAGCCTACAGAGCCGTCGGTAATAAACTCAGAATACTTGCATTTTGAACATCTGTAATGAGGGGATAGGGGATTAACCTCTGAAATTCCGCCCATTGATGCAACAAATGAAGAGCCAACAGAGCCTCTTGAGCCAACCAAATATCCGTTTTCTTCGCTGTATTTAACAAGTCTTCGTGCAATAACGTACAATACGGCAAAGCCGTGCTTGATAATGGAGTCAAGCTCCTTTTTGAGTCTGTCTTCAACAATCTGAGGAAGTGGATCACCGTAAAGCTCATGGGCATACTTGTAACAGTTGCTTGTAAGCTCTTCCTCGGCACCGTCAAGATGAGGTGTGAACGAGCCGTCGGGAATAGGCAGAATATCTTCAATCATATCTGCTATTTTGTTGGTGTTTGTTACAACAATTTCATACGCTTTTTTAGGCTCAAGGTAGTCAAATTCTTTAAGCATTTCCTCTGTTGTTCTGTAGTAGAGAGGAATATGCTTGTCCGCATCGGAAAACTTTTGACCTGCAAGTAAAATCTGACGGTAAATTTCGTCCGTTTCTTCATTAAAATGAACGTCGCCTGTGGCAACTACGGGTATACCAAGCTCATCACCGATCTTAATGATTGTCTTGTTGATGTCAATTAAAGCTTCTTTTCCCGAAACAATGCCTTTGTCAATCATAAACTGATTGTTTCCCAAGGGCTGTATTTCAAGATAGTCATAAAACTTTGCCATTTCGCAAAGGTCTGCCCATGGTTTTCCCGAAAGTACTGCTTGATATAATTCACCCGCTTCGCAGGCAGAACCGATAATGAGTCCTTCTCTGTGCTGTTCAAGCACCGTTTTGGGAATTCTTGGATGCCTGTGGTAGTAGTTAAGATTTGAATAAGAAACAAGCTTGTACAGATTTTTAAGACCGACAAGATTCTTAACTAAAATAATCTGGTGATAACTCTTTATTTTCTTTGGATCGCAGGTACCTGCCATATTTTCAACCATCTGCGATAACAGAGTCACGCCTTCAGCATCAAGCTTTTCAACAAGCTTTGCAAAGATAAGCGCAAGCATATGAGCATCCTCAAAAGCTCTGTGATGGTTGAAGTCGCCGAGATTAAAATATTTGCCGACAGCATCAAGCGTGTGCTTTTTAAGCTCAGGGTTTACGTATCTTGAAACTGATACTGTATCTATGTATAACGGCTTAAATTCAATACCCAATGCATCGCAGTTGGTGCCGATAAAACCAATGTCAAAGGTTGCGTTGTGGGCAACATAAATACAACCCTTTGAAAATTCAAGGAATTTCGGCATTACTTCCGAAATGTCAGGTGCGTCCTTCACCATTTCGTCGGATATGCCAGTAAGACGCTGTATTTCTTCACTTATAGGTACGTGGGGATTGACAAAGCTCTCAAATGTATCAAGAACTTTTCCGCCTTTGTAAAGGACTGCACCGATTTCGGTAATTTTGCAGTCTTTGGCGGAAAGACCTGTGGTTTCTATATCAAAAACACAGAAGGTGTCCTTTTGAAAATCTCCGTCTCCTTCGCCGAAGACAGCCTTTGCCGTGTCGTCTACAAAGTAGTCCTCAATGCCGTATAAAACCTTGATATCAGCTTTTTGTTTTCTGATTGCGGCAAGTATTTCGGGAAAAGCCTGCACATTTCCATGGTCGGTTATGGCAACAGCCTTGTGTCCGTATCTTACTGCAGTTTTAATAACATCGCTGCATGAAAACACGCTGTCCATCGTGGAAAGGTTTGTGTGAAGATGAAGCTCAACTCTTTTTTCGGGAGCGTCATCTGTTTTCTTGATTCTTTTTATAAAGCCGATAGCAAGAGGACTAAGGGCAGGTGTGCCGTCAAACTTATCAATCTGTGCTCTTGCTTTCATAATTATATTCTTGCCGTCGCAAATTTTGCTGTATTCTTCGTCCTTGTCAACGGAATAGAACATCTTGACTACGGCTGAAGCATCGTTGTCCGTTACGTAAAACGTGACAATACACTTGTCCTGCTTTTTTGAAAGCTTTTTCTCGTAGCCGAAGACCTCGCCGCATATAACAAAGGTGTCAGCTTCAACCGTCGCATTTCTTATAGGGATAATATTTATGTCTTTGACAGTGTTGTATACGTTTTCAATCTCTGATATATCAAATACCATACTGCCGCTTTTTGCAATACCGCTTGCGGTGTCAACCTCTGCAAAAGCTTCTTTGGAAAAATTTGCACTGTTGAGCGTTGTGCTTGCGGTTTCTGATATAATTTCCTCTTTTACATAGTCGGGCACAGGCATTTTAAAATCAGGTAAAGACTCAATCCCTGCAAGGTCGTCGTATGAAAGCTCAGTAATTCCACAGAACTCAATATTGCGTTTTTCACAAAACATTTCTTCAATGATGTTGCTTATAAGCTTGTCGCAGCCTCCGCTTATCAGAAGATTTTTTCCGCCGTTCTGCAGGGAAATGTACACCGTACTTTCATCCTCGCTGACCTCAGAGCCGTCAAGCTTTTCAATAAATGCGCCGCTGAAAAAACCGTTACCCGTGGAGCTTCTTCTTGAAAGCTCTATAAAAACGTGCTCAATATATCCAACGTCAAAAGAGGTGTTTTGAAACGTCGGATGAATTTCCATTCTGTTCAGGCTGTACGCCGAAGCTATATCATTTTCAATTTTGGAAAGTATGTGAAAAGGAACGTAGGCGGGAAAAACTACGTTTGTACTTATGATTCTCAGTTCTTTGTCAGCTTTTGCACTGTATGAAATAACAGTTTCAAGAATTGCACTGTCTTCTTCGGAAGGAGAATATTTGCTGAATAACTCTAAAAAAGTTTTAGCCATTTATATGTACATCCTTTAGCTTTTTTCACCTGCAAGCTTTTCGGCTTCTCTCATAAGAACATCGAAGAAGTCGCACATTGCAACTTTTCCGCAAGGCTCGCCTTTTTTGAAAAGGAGCCCTTCACCGTTTCCGCCTGCTATTCCTATGTCTGCTTCTCTTGCTTCGCCCGGACCGTTAACAGCACAGCCCATTACCGCTATTTTCATATCCCAGTCTTTGTCCTTAAGCGCTTCTTCCAGACGTTTTGCGGTATTGAATACATCTATGCTGCACCTTGAACAGGTGGGACATGATACGATTTTAACACCTTTTCTGATGCCAAGCACTCGCAGTAAATCCTTTGCAGCTTCCACTTCACGCAGTACATCATCGGACAGGGAAACACGTAAGGTGTCGCCGATGCCGTCGCAAAGAAGAGAGCCAATGCCTGCACTTGACTTGATAAGTCCGCTTCGTTCGGTACCGGCTTCAGTTACGCCAAGATGAATGGGGTAGTCGCACATCTCGGCAAACATACGGTTAGCCTTAATGGTTGATGCTACGTCTGAGGATTTGATGGAAACTACCGTATCGTAAAAATCATATTTTTCAAGGAGCTTTACGTGAAACATTGCGCTTTCGCACAGAGCTTCAGGCGTGGGAGAACCGTATTTTTCAAGAATATGCTTTTCAAGAGAACCGCCGTTGACTCCGATTCTGATAGGTATGTTATTTTCTTTGCATATATCTGCTACAGCCTTCACTCTGTCTTGGGAGCCAATGTTACCGGGGTTAATTCTGATTTTGTCGATACCGTAGCGGGCACACTTTAATGCAAGGCGGTAGTCAAAGTGAATATCGGCTACAAGAGGAATACTTGTGTGTTCCTTAAGATAAGGTATGCTGAGTGCACATTCTTCTGTTGGCACGCTGAAGCGTACAATGTCGCAGCCTGCGTTTTGCAAATCAAGTATTTGCTTCAAGGTTGCTTGCTTGTCGTCAGTTTTAGTATATGTCATGGATTGAATTAAAATAGGGTGTTCACTGCCCAGATACTTATTTCCAAGCTTAACGCTTCTTGTTTTTCTTCGTTCCATTGTTAACCGTCCTTTATTTAAATAGCTTTGAAATATCGTTGAAGGTGATAAATACCATAAGTGTCATTAAAAGTGCAAATCCGATGAAGTGAACAAAACCTTCGTACTTTGGATTAACAGGTTTTCTTCGCACAGCTTCTATCAGTAAAAAGAAAAGTCTTCCGCCGTCAAGAGCAGGTAAGGGGAGTAGATTTACAATTCCCAAGTTGATGGTTATAATCATCATCATAAAAACCAGTGAAGAATAGCCGTATTTTGCCGTTTCCTTTACTTCGCCTACAATTCCTACGGGACCTGAAACAGCCTCAACTCCGTATTTGCCTGTAATTGTGTCAATAATTGATGTCCAGATCATTCTTACAACAGCAATTGACTGGAAGAAAGATTGCTTAATTACTTCAATTGGTGTTTTTGTAAGAGTGGTAGGCAAAAAGAAATTCGCATTTCCGAAAACGACGCCTTTTTCGGTTGTCGTCGGAAAGGTGAAGTCCTTAATTGTAATTTTTTCTCCATCTCGGTTTACAGTCAGATCAACCTTTTCTGCGCCCACGTTCATTGCTTCATATACAAGATCGTGTCTGACAAAAATATTTCTGTTGCCGACTTTTACTATTTCGTCACCGATTCTCAGTCCCTTGTATTCGTAAATGTGCAGATAGTTGCCGTTTTCATCTCCGAAATTAAAGCGTTCGATCTTTGAGGAGTATAAATCTCCGCCGAATATTACAAGCCCTGCCGACAGAAGAAAACCAAGCAGTATGTTCATTGCAGCTCCTGCGGAAATAACGAAGAATCTTGCACCGACACTTTTACTGTTGATTGATTTTGTAATATCGGGACACTCATCATCGTCCTCTCCGTACATACTTACGAAACCGCCGATAGGGAACAGGCGAAGGGAATATTTGACGTTGTCCTTGCCGATATGCTTGAAAATTGCAGGACCCATTCCGATTGAAAATTCGTATATGCCTACACCTGATTTTTTCGCAGCTAAAAAATGTCCAAGCTCGTGTATAAAAATCAGTATGCCGAACATAAAAATTCCAAGTAAAACGTAGAGAATATTAAACACCTCTTAAAATAGTCTGTTTTACAGTTTATGCAAATTGTAGCTTTATATGCTTTCAACACCCGAAAGCAGTAAGTCTACAAACTGCTTTGCTGTTCTTGGGTTTCGTCCGCCGTGTCGGATAGCAAAAGCCTCGGCTCTGACAAAGAGCTTTTCATCGTCAAGGTCAATTCCGCCTGCAACAGCCAGATCCTTTACAATGCGGCAGTATAAATCCTTGTCGGGCTTTGAGTATGTAACTGTAAGACCGAAACGTGCAGAAAGGCTTACAATTTCCTGAATCTTATCACCTATGCTGATTTCATCGCCTTGTCTGTCTGCACCTGATTCTTTGATGAGATGACGGTGGTTAGACGTAACATAAATGATGGTATTGCTTCCTCTTGTGCTGACACCGCCTTCAAGCGTTGCTTTAAGTGCGCAAAAGTCTCTGTCGTCGCTGGCAAAGGTCAGGTCATCAATAAAGAGTATGAACTTAAGCGGCTTTTCGGAAATGTTGTCAAGCAGCTCGGGTATAAGATGAAGCTGTTCTTTTTTTAATTCTATAATTCTTAAACCCATATCTCGAAATTCATTGCCTATTGCCTTAACGGTGCTGCTCTTGCCCGTGCCTGCATCACCGTAGAGAAGAACGTTGTTGGCAGGTTTGCCTTCAAGAAGAGCCTTGGTGTTGGCAATGATGAGATTTCGTTCTCTGTCGTAGCCCGAGAGAGAAGAAAGAGACTGCTTGTCCGGATTCTTGATGGGAATGATTTCTCCGTTGTCGCCGAGTATAAACATATGGTACTTTGCGTAAATGCCAAAGCCCTTTTTATGAATTTCACGAAGTCTCTCGTGGTAAACCTCGCCAAAAGAAATGTTTTCTGTTTTCCAACGGGCAAGTGTACTGTCGCCTGTAAATTCTCTTAACTGCGCACCGTCATATTTTGACAGATACTCAAGTACCTCAAGCTCACGTTCAAGCAAAGGCTCAAGTAGCTCACCGTCGCCGAAGCCTGTGATTTTGTAACGGGTATATATATTTTCATCTTCAAGAATAAGATTAAGAAGATACTTGGTAAGATTTCCGCCGTGTGAAAGAAGACTTTGTGCAAAGTCACAGTAACGGTCGGTAATTTCATTTTTGCTGTCTTCGTTGCAGTCAAAAAGAGCTATCAGCTTTTTAACAGTCTCATCATTAAGTATGTTTCTGAAAATAACAAGGCTGTGGAGCTTTCTTGAGTTATGTACATTCATTATGGGAACATCTCCGTTTGTAAAATTCTTCAATTATATATTATAACATATATTAACATTTATACAAGAGACTTTTTTTAATTTAATGTAAATACTGAAATATTTAAGTAAAACTGCACATAGTATCATTTTCTTAAATATTTTTCAGTTTATGTATTTTAATGAGATATTATTTGTGTTATAACATAAAAAAGCATAAAAAACACATCTCGTATGGTAATTATTATTGAAGAAAATCATTCAAGCGAAAAATGGAAGAGAGTGCAATATGAATGTTATAGAATTTGCAGTAATCGGTGATTGCCACTACTCCAAAAAAGGGAATTACTCAACAAGAGATTGCCTCGGTGCGAAAAAACAATTGCAAAAAATACTTGACGAGTTAAACAAACACGAGTTAGATTTCGTTTTAAGCGTCGGCGATATTGGAAACGGAGATGATCCTTGCGAAGTTTCTGAAATGCTTGAGGTTTATGCAACCTCTGCAAATCCCGTAAAATTCGTTATCGGAAACCATGACCTTGTTCAGCACTCCGACGAAGAATTTGCTAATCTTGTGGGTATGCCATCTCCTTTTTATCAATTCGATATAAAAAATTACAGATTTATCGTTCTCAACGCTATGGAGCATAAGGGCAAAGGATGTCCCGAAGGCAGCGAAAAAAGGCAGTTCTACAAAAACTTTGTCAAAGAAAATGCTCATCTTAAAATTCAGCCATGGCCCGGAGTTTTCTCGGAGCAGACATGGCAATGGCTGGAATCAAATCTGTCAGATGCTTTAGGCAAAGGTATGAATGTTGTTTTGTTCTCTCATGTTCCAACTGTAGGCTTTGCCGAAGGAGAACCTGCTCGTTTGCCTGAACACATACGTATGGCAGAGCTTCTTGACAAGTTCCCGAATGTACGTGCTTACATTGCCGGTCACTGTCACGGCGGAGGTATGACCGTGAGAAAAGGTGTTATGCACAAAACGATGCGCTCAGTATGTGACAACACCGAGCCCACTGCCTGCATTTATGTTGCGGACGATGACAAAATATCTGTTGAAGGTTTGGGAAACGAATCGAATTTCACGCATAAATTTAAAATGGAATCTGTCGTAATCAGCGGCAGTGCACCTGAAAACAGTTATGTAATGACAAATTGCGGCGAAATCGTTCACGTCGGAAAAAGCGGTACTTTTGCTTTGACCGTTCCGTGTCCCGGCATTTATTCCGTAAAGGCTGTTATGGACGGCTGTGAGGATTATTATGTCCCCATGATACAGGCTCCTGCATCGGGAATTGATATAAAATTCAAACCTAATCCGTTGCGTAAACTGTACACGGGACACACTGATGGCTACAAGACTTTATTGATAACCGAAGATAACAAGCCTATACGCTGGTTTGATCTGGCCGGCACGCTGTACGGTTCGGTAGTCCCGAAGGAAAAGGTATGGTATGCAATAAACAACAGCTTCTGGACAAACGGAACATATGCATTTACCGCAGAGGGGGAAGTGAATATCCGCGTTATACCTCAGCACAAGCAGTTGAAGGATTTCGGCTGGTACAAGGGCGATTTGCATGTGCACCTGTATCATGGCGAAAGCCACTATTTCGGCAACGTTCAAACCTCGGGCTTTATAGGCAAAGCCGAAGGATATGATTGGTTATATGTGGCTTCACGTCACGAAACAGAATATGGAAACGACGGTTACCCCACCGACGCTGAAACGCTTGCTCTCAAATTATCTGATGAGAACTTTCTGTATAGAATAAACGAGGAATTTCCCAAGTCAAGAAGCAATCACTTCGGCAACTGCTGTGTAAATCCTATTGGGAAAACAGTTGATTATACAAAAATTTCAAGTCTGGAAATTGCAAAAAAACACGTATGGGACAGAGGCGGAATAACTGTTCCGGTTCATCCGTTTTATGACCATATGTGCTTCAGAGAGCTTTGCCTATGGGTATTGTGTGCCCCTGAAATGATGCCGTGCATAGATTTCTACTATTCTGAAGCTTTCCCGAAGCATCTGTCGGAAGACTATTGGTTTATGCTCCTCAACCGAGGCTATGAATTCGGATGCTTTGCAACAAGTGATGCTTCATATGATGTCGGTCGCACTCCCGGCAACAGAGGTGCTACATACCTGCATATGGACAGCTTAAGTGAAGAAAGCATAAAACAAGCTATATTGAATAAGAGAAGCATGGTTTCTTATGACAGTGCGGCAGTTCTTTTCTCAATAGACGACCGCATAAGCGGAGACAAAATTATTGCAGACGGCACACAACATAAGCTTTCCGTTCGGGTACTGTGGCAAAAGGACAGAAACGGTGTTCTGCGCATTATAAGAAACGGCGAAGATGTTTTCACTAAGCTCGTCGCCTTTGATGAAGACGAACAGGAAGTAACTGTTGACATAAACATTTCGGAAACAGATAATTGCTGGTATGCCGTTATACTGGAAAATCATGACAAAAAAATACGTTCTGTTGCTTCACCTATTTATTTCAGAAATGACAGTTTTGTTCCTCCGAGAGTAATGAAGCTGAAAAAAGCGATACCTCCGGAAATAATTGCAAGATGTGAGGAGTTGACATACGAAGATATAGCTCGTCCTGAACTCATAGACGAATTCGAACAGTTGCTTATAAAAACAAATGTTGCCGATTATGATTGACGGGTTAAGAAAAGCACGCTTTTACACGGCTTTAAGATTATAAGTGATTTTTTCATATATGCACCGCATAAAAAGATAAGTTTCATTATGGCACAAATGCTGATTAGTTGTTGCATTTGTGCCTGATTTTTTGTTTTGGATAATGCCGCAATGAAAATTATCCATTAAAGCAAAACAGCCGAAAACGCCCGTATTAAACGGCTTTTCGGCAAATCATGACCACCCGTCAAACGGGTGGTTTGCTCAGGCCTAAAAGGCCATGATACCGACCCGCGTCTAAAGGCGCGGGCTTTCTTTTCATTCAAGCCTTAGAGTCTTTGCCACTTTGGCTACCCCTAAAGGGGTTAACTGAATGGGTCTGCGTATTCCTTTACGCTCAACTTATCTAATGCTATATCTGCCTTTTCCTGGTCTTGTATATACTTCTTTATCGTACTTTCGTTTAAACCTACTGTTGACACATAATACCCCTCTGCCCAAAAGTGCCGGTTTCCAAACTTGTACTTTAGATTTGCGTGTTTATCAAACATCATCAACGCACTTTTTCCTTTCAAGTATCCCATAAAGCTCGATACACTCGTCTTGGGTGGTATACTCAGCAGTAAGTGTACATGATCTGGCATCATATGTCCTTCTAATATTTCTACTCCCTTATACTTACATAGCGTTCTTATTATATCTTGCAGGTCTTTTCTATACTGATTGTATATTATTTTTCTGCGATATTTTGGCACAATTACGATATGGTACTTGCATAACCACTTCGTATGTGCTAAACTATTTGTGCTATTAGCCATAAAATTCTCCTTTCGTTGTACTCTAAGACTTGAACACCTTATTGTACCATGTGGGAGAATTTTTTGGTATAACCTTCGATGCGCACCCGCATAGCGGGTGGTTCTTTGATACGCTCTTTG
>JAZQFS010000011.1:0-56728 GCA_045539625.1 Eubacteriales bacterium
GTCCGCAGACGGCGAAATCCCTTATGCTTCATAAAGCGCAGGAAAGGTGAATTTACCGTCCTTCAAAGGACGGTAAAGAGGAAAACCCTCGCCGGGGGTTTTCCTAAAACTTGAAAAAAACATACTTTTTCAACAGACTGACAGGGACGTTGGGCGTCCCTGTTTGTTTTTATATATTGAAAATCAGTTGAATTTTCCTATAATCAACGGCATTTGACAAGGCTTGTCGGAAGACAGCGTGTAGGCTTTTTCAAACTCGGTCTCTCCGTCACACATCTTTTTCTCATCTGACGAATAAAGGCATGCAATGACGTCGCCGCACTTTACAAAATCTCCTGTCTTTTTTTCAAGTATAATACCTGCCGACATATCAATAACGTCGTCCTTGGTTTTTCTTCCCGCACCTAAAAGACAGCAGGCGTGTCCGATTTTTTCGGCATTCATACTGTAAATGTAACCGTCCTCTTTGGCACATATTTCTGCTTTTAAGGGTGCTTTGGGGAATAAATCGGTGTTGTCAATATACTGTACATCACCGTCCTGTGCACCTATCCATTCTCTGAATTTTGCATATGCAGTGCCGTCCATAACGGCTTTTTGACACATGCTGCGTGCGTCATCTTCAGATATGCCTTTAAATGCCGAGACAAGTCCCGATGCAAGAGAAATACACACCTCAAGTATGTCGCCCTTTATTTCGCCTTTAAGCACCTTTACTGCTTCAATTACCTCAAGACTGTTGCCTATTGCAAAGCCCAGCGGCACGTCCATATTGGTGACAAGTGCCGAAACGTTTCTGCCGTTTCGCTTGCCTATTTCAACCATACCTTTGGCAAGCAAAGAGGCATCTTCCGATGTTTTCATAAAGGCACCGCTGCCGCACTTGACGTCAAGCATAATGTTCTTTGAGCCTGCCGCAAGCTTTTTGCTCATAATGCTGGAAACGATAAGAGGAATTGAGTCCACCGTCGCCGTAACATCACGAAGGGCATACAGCTTTTTGTCGCATGGGGCAAGGTTTCCGCTTTGTCCCACAACGCAAAGACCTGTTTTTCTTGCTGTTTCCATAAATTCTTCGGGGGTTAGCTCTGTTCTGTAGCCCGGAATTGATTCAAGCTTGTCAACCGTACCTCCCGTGTGACCGAGACCTCTGCCTGACATTTTTGCCACAATTCCGCCTAATGAAGCAACAATGGGAGCTACAATAAGCGTTGTTTTGTCGCCGACGCCCCCGCTTGAATGTTTGTCGCAGGAAAGATTTCCGAAGGCGGACAGGTCAACCGTATCTCCCGACAGTGCCATATGCTTTGTAAGAAGTGCCGTTTCGCCGTCTGTCATTCCCACAAACATTATCGCCATGGCAAGAGCAGATGCCTGATAATCGGGAATATCCCCCTTTGTGTAGCCGTCTACGAAAAATTTTATTTCTTCTTCGCAAAGCTCTTCTCCCAGACGTTTTTTGTGGATTATTGAATACATATCCATAAAATAATCTCCTTTTACAGCTTAAAGCCAAAGGGCAGCAGCCTGTCAAGAGTAAACTCTTTAATATCCGATGCTGTCACAAGGTAAATTTTGAAATCCGCACTGCAGAATTCCGATAAAACCTGCCTGCATACGCCGCAGGGCGTTGTGGGCTCATCTGTGAGAATACCGTCCTTGCCGCCGCATACTGCAATGGCGGAAAATTTGGTCTTGCCCTCGCTTACAGCCTTTGCAACAGCACACCTTTCGGCACAGATTGTGGGAGAAAAGGAGCTGTTTTCTATGTTGCAGCCTGTAAAAATTGTGCCGTCATCACATAAAAGTGCCGCTCCTACCTTAAAGCCCGAATAGGGACTGTAGGCTTTTTCCATTGCAGCCATTGCCGCATTTTTCAGTTTTTCCTTCATTGAAAGCTCCTTTAGCATCTATCTTGAAATTTCATCAAGAAAGCTCGTTCCGCACACATCTGTGCTTATTCCAAGATACTCAACCATTGTGACGCCCACGCCGCCGAAGCCGTCAAGAGTGCCTAAATTCACACCCTGCTTGAAGTTTTTGCCTACACAAATGACGGGAATGTATTCTCTTGTGTGGTCGGTGGTGTGAAAACCGGGATCGCAGCCGTGGTCAGCGGTGATTATCAGAAGGTCATCGTCACGAAGTGCGGCAAGGATATCTTTTAGCTGTCTGTCAAACTCATTAAGTGCTCTTGCGTAGCCCTCCGCATCGTTTCTGTGACCGTATACACTGTCAAAATCCACAAGATTTATAAAGCAAAGTCCTTCAAAATCCGTGTCCAGAGCTTCAAAGAACTTTTCCATACATTCCTTGTTGCCGTGGGAATCAAGATGGGTTGTTATTCCGCTGCCTGCGAAAATATCGTTGATTTTGCCGACCGAAATAACCGAAAGACCGTTATCTGCAATGTCGTTGAGCACCGTTCTTGCGTAGGGCTGCACGCAAAAATCCCGTCTGTGAGGCGTGCGTGTAAAATTGCCTGCCGTTCCCGTAAAGGGACGGGCAATAATTCTGCCGATGTCGGGCAAAATTTCCCGTGCTTCAAGGCAGTATTCGTACAGCTTCTCAACGGGAACAATATCCTCGTGTGCGGCAATCTGAAATACGCTGTCGGCACTGGTGTATACAATAAGGTCACCCGTCTCAAGGTGCTGTTTTCCGAAGTCCTTTATAACCTCTGTTCCCGAATAGGAAGCGTTGCAGATTACACCTCTGCCCACCTTTTTTGAAAACTTATAGATTATATCCTTTGGAAAACCGTTGGGATAAGTGGGAAAGGGCGTGTTTGTAATAAGTCCCGCCAGCTCCCAATGACCTGTTACGGTATCCTTGCCGCGAGATTTTTCTGCGGCTCTTCCGAAACAGCCGAGAGGCGTTGGAGTGCCCTTTTCAAAATCTATGCCGTCTATGTTGAACAGCCCCAGACTTTTAAGAGTGGGAATGTCAAGAAGCCCCGTATCATAACAGCTTTTGAGGGTGTTTGAGCCTTCGTCGCCGAAAAGACGGCTGTCGGGAGCTTCTCCTATACCGAAGGAATCAAGTACCGCAAGAAATACTCTTTTCATATTTTCTCCTTTTGCTTACAGATTTATTGCCGTTTCAAGGGACAGCGTCATCATATCTGTAAAGGTTGTCTGTCTTTCGGCGGCAGATGTGCAATCGCCTGTTATAAGGTGATCGGAAACGGTGCATATTGCAAGGGCATTTTTACCAAGTCTTTGTGCTGTAAGATAAAGTGCCGCCGCTTCCATTTCAACACCTAAGGTGCCCATTTTAGCCTGATTTGAGGTGGTGTTTTTGTCATCGTTGTAGAAAATATCGGTGGAATAAAGATTACCCACGTGAATTTTCCCCTGATTTACAAAGCCAAGCTGTTCTGCCTTTTGGTATGCTGTCTTTAAAAGGCTAAAGCTTGCAGTGGGGCAAAGATTTCCGTTAACGCCGAACTGCGATGCAAAACCCGAGTCCGTACAAGCTCCCATACCCAGAATAATGTCCTTTATTTTCACGTTTTCGGCAATACCGCCTGCCGTACCCACTCTTATAATGTTTTCAACTCCGAAAAAGCTGTACAGCTCGTAGGAGTAAATTCCGATTGACGGCATACCCATTCCGCTTGCCATTACCGAGACGGGTGTTCCCTTGTATGTGCCCGTGTACCCTTGTACACCTCTTACGTTGTTTACAAGGCGAATGTCGGAAAGAAAGTTTTCGGCAATGAATTTTGACCTTAACGGGTCTCCCGGCATGAGGACGGTTTTTGCAAAATCGCCCATATTTGCATCAATGTGAGGTGTTGCCATCAATAATCACCCTTTACTTTTTCGTTTTTGAGAATTTTTACAACCTTGCTCGTACCAAGTCTTTGTGCACCGAGCTCTATAAACTTCTTTGCATCGTCTATACTGCTTATTCCGCCTGCCGCCTTAACTTTTACGTGAGGCAGAACATTTTCACACATAAGCTTTACGTCATCAAAGGTAGCACCGCCACTGGAAAAGCCGGTGCTTGTCTTTATAAAATCCGCACCAGACTGTGAAACTATCTGACACATTTTGATTTTTTCTTCTTCGGTAAGAAGGCAGGTTTCGATTATAACCTTCAATACCTTCTTGCCGTTTCCGTAATCACCGAAATCGTCGCAGGCTTCCTTAACCCTTACTATTTCATCAAGCACCGCATCGTAGTTTTTCTCTTTGACAAAGCCCACATTTATAACCATATCAATTTCATCAAGCACCGCATCGTAGTTTTTCTCTTTGACAAAGCCCACATTTATAACCATATCAATTTCATCTGCTCCGTCAATAAGCGCAAGCTTTGTTTCATATGCCTTTGCATCGGCTGAAGCATAGCCGTTGGGAAAGCCTATAACGGTGCAAACTTTAACTTCCGATTCTTCAAGATACTCTGCTGCCTTTTTCACATAGCAAGGCGGAATACACACCGAAGCTGTTCCGAAAGCCTTTGCATCGTCGCAAAGTGCCTTTATTTCGTCCCAAGTACAGCCAACCGTCAGCAGAGTATGGTCAACCTTTGACAGTAATTCTTTCATTGTTATACCTCTTTGTTGTAGTATTTTTCTGCGATTTTTACACTTTCCATTGCATCCTTTGCGTAAAAGTCTGCATTTATCATTTTGGAATATTCATCTGTAAGAACAGCACCGCCTACCATGATTTTGCTGTCGGGAAGCGTTTCGTGCAAAAGCTTTATCGTCTTTTCCATTGAAGGAACGGTGGTTGTCATAAGAGCCGACAGTCCGATAAGACGGCAGTTTTTCGCTTTTGCTTCCTTAAGCACTCTTTCTTCGTCAACATCACGTCCAAGGTCATATACCTTAAAGCCGTAGCTTTCAAGCAGTACCTTTACAATGTTTTTGCCGATATCGTGAATGTCTCCCTTGACGGTGGCAAGTACAACGCTTTTTGTGTTGTCAGAGTCCTTCTTTGGCAATCTTTCCTTCAGCACATCAAACGCACCGCTTGCCGCTTCCGCACTCATAAGAAGCTGAGGAAGAAATGCTTTGCCGCTTTCAAAGTCACTGCCTGTTTTGTTAAGAGCAGGAATTATTTTGCCGTTGATAATGTCAATGGGATTTTCTCCGTTGTCGCATAAGCGTTTTGCTTCCTTGGAAGAGTCATCCTTCATACCGTTTATAATAAGAGATGTCAGGTCTTTGCCGCAAAAAACAGATGAAGCGGGCTGAGATGCCGTGTCTGCTTCAAAGCTTTGTGCATACTCAATGTAACCCTTGCACGCCTCGTCAAGCCCCGAAAGAGCAAGATATGCGTTATAAGCATCTGTCATACCCACACTGAAGGGATTCATAATTGCAAGATTAAGACCGTTTTCAAGAGCCATTGTAAAGAAAGCGGAGTTTATCTTTTCACGTATGGGAAGACCGAAGGAAATGTTTGAAACACCGAGACTTGTGTAAAGTCCCATTTGTCTTATAAGCTTTATTGCATCAAGCGTCACTCTTGCAGCCTTTGAATCGGAGGAAACTGTAAGAGCGAGAGGGTCAACAATAATGTCTTTTTTGTCAATGCCGTATTCTTTGGCAGCATTTACGATTTTTTCTGCAATTTTGGCTCTTTCCTGTGCTGTATCGGGAATTCCTTTTTCGTCAAGCGTCAGCGCAATTACCGCACCGCCGTACTTTTTAACAAGGGGGAATACCGCGTCCATGCTTTCCTTTTTGCCGTTTACCGAGTTGATAAGAGGCTTGCCGTTGTAAATACGCATAGCACCCTCAAGAACAAGAGCGTCCGACGAGTCAAGCTGGAGAGGAAGGTCTGTTACCGACTGTATTTCGTACACGGCTCTTTCCATCATCGCCTTTTCATCAATTTCGGGAAGACCTACGTTGACGTCAAGAATATGCACTCCCTTTTCCGCCTGGTTTACAGCTTCGTTGAGAATGTAATTCATATTATTTTCACGCAGGGCTTCCTTAAGCTTTTTCTTGCCCGTGGGATTTATACGCTCGCCGATAAGAAGAGGTTTTTCTCCTATTTCAACGGCATGGGTATAGGACGAAACAAGGGTATGTGTCTTAAAGCTTGAGGGCACAAAAGGAATATTCATTACAGCTTCGGTAAGCTTTTTAATGTATTCCGGTGTTGTACCGCAGCAGCCGCCGAGGATAGATGCACCCTTCTGTGACAGTATGGCACAAAGACGGGAAAATTCATCGGCGTCTGTGTCAAAAAACGTTTTGCCGTCCACAACCTTAGGCAGACCTGCGTTTGGCTTTGCAATTATGGGAAGAGAGGAATACTTCGCAAATTCTTCCACAATGGGTATCATTTTGTCAGGACCAAGTGAGCAGTTCATACCCACAGCACTTACACCAAGCCCCTCAAGCATTGCAATCATGGCACAGGGTGACGCACCTGTCATAAGCTTTGAGCTCTCATCATAAACGTTTGTAACAAATATAGGCAAATCGCAGTTTTCCTTTGCCGCAATTACCGCCGCCTTTGTCTCAAGGCTGTCGTTCATAGTCTCTATAAGAATAAGGTCAACGCCGTGTTTTACGCCTTCCTTGACAGTGTCGGAGAAAAGCGACACTGCTCTTTCAAAGTCGAGGTCGCCGAGAGGTTTTAACAGATGTCCCGACGGACCTATGTCAAGAGCGATAAAGGTGTCTTCTTTACCCGATTTTTCACGTGCTGTTTTTGCATTATCAACGGCACATCTTATAAGCTCTTTGTAATTGTCATACTTTTCGCTGTTTACTCCGAAGGTGTTTGTGGCAACAATGTTGCTTCCTGCATCAAAATACGCCTTGTGAAGGGATACCACAGCATCAGGCTTGTCAATGTTCCATATTTCGGGAGGAGTGCCCGAAGGCAGTCCCATAGACTGAAGAACGGTGCCTGTACCGCCGTCAAGAAAAATACGTTTGGATTTAATTAACTGTAAAAGTGAGTTGTTCATTTTAACTGTTTCCTTTCGGAAGGAATTTATTCTTTTATGCCCAAAACGGCAGTTATTGATTTTTGAGGAGTCATAAGAAGTGAGTCTGTAAGGGTTATTCCGCAAAGCTTTGAGGCGTTCAGAGCCGCAAGCACGTCCTTTTGAAATTCCAGCGGCAAATCCCCGTAGCCCGGAGAAAAACGTGGTTTACAGGAAAGACAGCCTTTTATTCTTTTTTCGGCTGCGTCGCAAACACTTTCAGCCGCCGCGGAAAAATAACCGTCACATATAAAGTGTGTGCTTTGGCTTGTTTTGGAAAGCTTTAACAGGTACCTGTCTGTGTCAAGTCCCAGAGTTACGGCAAAGACGAAGGCTTCTCGGCAACCTGAAAGATTCTTGTGCAAATCTCGGCTTTTTACTTTGGCAAAGCCCAAGTCACACACATCCTCATCGCACAATGCCGCAGGCACACGTATGTATACGCACCTTGCACCGATTTGTGCAAAAGCTTTTCCCGTAATATCGTCAAAAGCCGACAAATCAAAGCTTTTGTCAACCAAAAGCCGTCTTGCAAGCTCGCTTTTGTCAACAAATATATCTGCTTTGTCAATCTCAAAAAAATCAGGCGGATATATGCTCATTTCAAAATCTCCGAAAGATTGTTCTTTATGCTTTCGGCAACAAAGGGATTGTTCATTGAGTAAACGTGTACAGCGTTTATTCCGTTTGCATAAAGGTCGATAATCTGCTCTGTTGCATAGGCAATTCCCGCCTGACGCATTGCAAGAGGGTTGTCGCCGTAGCGGTCAACAAGGCGGACAAAACGCTGAGGAAGTGCATTCTGTGAAATGGAAATTATTCTCTTTATCTGCTTTGCATTGGTAACGGGCATAATGCCGGGAATTACGGGAACATCTACTCCTGCCTTGAGAAGGCGGTACATAAAGTTATACAGAATGTCATTGTCGAAAAACATCTGGGTAGTAAGAAATTCACAACCGCTTTCCACTTTAATTCTCAGGCTTTCAATGTCGCTTTTTCCGCTCTGACTTTCGGGATGACTTTCGGGATAGCAAGCACCGCCGATGCAGAAGGAGCCGAAGGAACGTATTTCCGACGTAAGCTCGCTGGCATAGCGGTACTCGGGGTTGTCTATTGTCATACCCTGAGGAATATCGCCCCTCAGAGCGAGAATGTTTTCAATGCCTCTTTTTTTAAGGTCGGAAAGAAGAGTATGTATCTGCTCTTTCGTCGATGAAATACAGCTTAAATGGGCAAGGGGAGTAACACCCCGTGACAAAAGCTTTGATGCAATGTCGGCAGTATACTGCGATGTGCCGCCGCCTGCACCGTAGGTGACACTCATATATGAGGGACTGAGCTTTGCAATTTCCAGTGTTGCAGACATAACCGAGTCAAAGTTGTCGCTTGTTTTGGGAGGGAATACCTCAAAGGATAGACTGGGTTTTTCCTGTGATATTATTTCTGTGATTTTCATAAAAACATTCCTTTCGCCATTGTTTCGATTTATAAACAACATTCCATTATTAGTGTACCACTTTTTATTGATTTTTGCAACTGATTTTTATTAGGTGCGGCAGTATTTTTTCAACAAAGTCCCTTTTTGTTTAAACAAGTACACAATAATATAAAAAAACTATGGACAAAAGCTGTTTTATGTGATACAATAGTATCTGTATATTTATGTAATTTTGTAAAATAGGAGGAAATAAGCTTTGGCGAAAAAGACAGGATTGCTTTCAAGCATAAGCTATGTAATGATAATAATGCTGCTGTCAAGAGTGCTCGCTCTTGTAAGCTCGTCAATGTACGTGTCGGTTTTCGGAACAGACAACATATATATCAACATTTACTCCTATGCAATAACCATACCAAACACTATTTTTAACTGCTTTGGAACAACTTTGTCAACGGTGGTTATTCCCATATATGCCTCTCACATTGCCAATAAAAATTATGAAGGTGCAAAGAAATTCGCCGACAATGTCATCACTGTTGCAAGTGTGTTCACCTTTTTGCTTGTGCTTTGCGGAATGGCACTTTCCTTTGTGCTTCCCAAATTTACTTCCTTTAATGAGGGCGACAGCTACTCCTTCGCCGTAAAGTCACTTATGATTCTTATGCCCGTAATGCTGTTTTACGGACTTAACTATATTTTTCAGGGTATGCTTCAGTCGGTTGGAAAGTACGGAATGCCTGCCTTTGTAAGTGCTCCCGGCAGTATTCTTATAATCCTGTATGTACTGCTTTTTGCCGATAGGTACGGCGTTATGGGACTTGTTGTTGTGACAGCCTTCGGACTATCTCTTCAGGCACTTTTGCTTATACCCTCACTTGTAAGGTCAGGCTACAGATATAAACCGAGATTTGATTTAAAGGACGATGATATGCGTTCGGCACTTCGAATGATGGTGCCGGTGCTGCTTGGTGCAAGCTCATACCAGATAAATGTATTTTACAACAACAGTATGGCGGCAGGCTTTGACGGCTTTGTTACGGTCATGACATACGTGCAGAATCTTGTTGTATATATGGTGCTTGCCTTTGTGTATTCGGTAACGTCGGTGCTGTATCCAAAACTGACAAAGGCGGCGGCAACGGGAGATATGGACGGGTACAAGAACACACTCTCGGGCGTGCTGTGCAATGTGTGGATGCTGCTTATCCCCATAAGTGCGGGCTTTATTGCGGTAAGGCAGGAGCTGCTACAGCTTATAATCGGCTGGGGAGCAAACGGGGATGAGAGCATAAACAAAGCATCGGTTGTAATGCTGCTCTATTCATTCAGCGTTGTAAGTGTGGGCTCAAAGGAAATTATCGACAGAGCCTTCTACTCCTTAAAGGACACAAAGCTTCCTGCAATAAACGGTTTTGTTATAATGGCATCAAACATTGTGCTGAGTCTTGTGTTTATGCCGTTTATGGGAGGCTACGGACTGCCTCTCGCATATTCGGTGTCATCTGTCATCGGATTGTGTGTGCTGCTATATCTACTCAAAAGAAAAATCGGCTCATTTGCAAAGGGCGCTCTTGTGAGCTTTATAAAATGCACCGCTTCTGCAATTATAATGTATTTTGCGGTTACAGGCTTAAGGTTTGTTCTGCCCACGTCCTTCGGTATCGGACAGGCGGCGGACAGAGTGCTGAAGCTTGGAATACTGTGCATTTTCGGTGTTGCGGTTTACGGAATACTTATAATTGTGCTTAGAGTTCCTCAGGCGGTAAATGTTATGGCAAAGCTTAAAAACAAACTTGTAAAAGGAGGCGGACAATGAACGTACTCTATCTTATAAACTACGCAGGAAACGGCGGAAGCGAAAAATACGTGTACAATCTGATAAACGAGTACAACGGTAAAAAATGCGCCTGCCTTTTTGCATACAATGAGGGCGGAGAGCTTGCAGGGAAAATGGCAAAGGATAGAATTATAACCTTTAAGGTGGAAATGAGCTCGCCTTTTGACCTGTCTGCAGCAAAAAGCCTTGCAAAAATCTGTTGTCAGAATGATATTGACATAGTTCACACCCACTACCCAAGAGAAAATGCCGTAGCGAATCTTGCAAAGCACTACTGCAAAGGGCTGAAGGTGGTATATACAAATCATTTTCTTACCGAAAGTCCTCTTTTGTGGAAGATTATAAATAAAACGGTGTGCAGAACTACTGATGCAATTATAGCCGTTTGCGGAGCATCAAGGGATTTGCTGATAAAAAACGGTTTTTCAAAAAAGAAAATAAATGTTATTTATAACGGTGCATCAAAACCCGATAATGACACGTCCTCAGACCTGCGGCAGCAGTTGTCAATAGGCGATGACGAATTTGTGGTATGCACCCTGTCACGCTTCAGCAGTGAAAAGCGTATGGGATTTGCGGTAGAAGCGGCAAAGCTTTTAAAAGAGAAAACTGACGGAAAATTCCGCTTTGTACTTGCAGGCGACGGAGATGAGCTTGAATCGGTAAAGGAAAAAATAAAGCAGTACAGCCTTGAAGATACGGTATTGTGCCTTGGCTACAGGCAGGACGGTAACAGCATCTTAAAGGCAAGCGACGCATATATAAACTGCTCCGAAACAGAGGCTCTCAGCTTTGCAATAGTTGAGGCAATGTCCTACGGCAAGCCGTGTGTTGTGTCGGCTGTGGGCGGAAACATCGAAATAGTGAACGAGCAGACACAAAGCGGCGTTTGCTGTAATGCAGACAGTCCTGAGGAATTTGCAGATGCCTTTCTTCGTCTTATGGAGGACAAGGAGTTTTATATAAAGTGCAAAGAGGGAGCACTTAAAAGCTATACAGAAAAATTCAGCCTTGAAAAATCCCTTGACGAAACCTTTAAGGTTTATGAAAAAGTGTTAAATAAAAAGAGATAAAGGAGTAATCAAAATGAAAAAGCTTGTTTCAAAGGAAGGAAAACTTTTCGGAATTATCAATGTAATCGACCTTCTTGTTCTGTTATTTATCGTGGGAGCGGCGGCGGTTGTATTTTTGTTTGCAACAGGTAAAATTTCTGTCAGCGAAAAAAAGGACGATTTCGGTGGACCTGTTACAGATGTGGATATTGTTTATTATACAGAGGAATTAAGTGATTTTGTGGCAAAGCAGTTAAGATACGGTGCTCTCGTGTACGATGATGCTTGTATGCATACTCTGGGAAAGGTTACCGATTTCAGACTGGGCAAGAGCCTTCTTTATAACGAAAAAGACGACGGAAGCTTTGCGGTTGTTGAAAAGGACGGCTATTGCAGTGCTTTTATCACAGGTCAGGCAAACGGCACAAGAACAAGACTTGGCTTTACCTACAATAAAGCAAATTACGGTGTAGGTCATTCTATGGTTATAAGAGCAGGCGATGCAAAAATTTATCTTCGTATTTATGACATTCACGCAACTCAAAGACGTCTTAGAAGACCTCTTACGGCAACAAGCGATGAAAAGTATCAGGAGATGTGTAAATAATGGGAAAAGGCAGTATCGTAGTTAAGCTTTTCGGTAAGCTTTGTGCACTGTTCTCGGCTATTTTCCTTGCATTTAAAAACAGCTTTATATACAGGCTTGTATGCTCTCTTGCGGACGGTACGGCGGGTTCATATAAAAAGAGTGCCTGTCACGGCGTTCTTACCTCGCCTGATGTTGAAAGACATTCCGGCGGCTCGAAGTTCTACAGGGTGTTTTCGGCTTTTACAGGTAAAGTGACGTCCCTTTCGGACAAGCTTTTCGGCTTTTTTGAAAGAGCTGCAAAGAACAGCGGAGCAGCAAAGCTGATGTCATTTTTTGCACAGGCATTCAGAACGTCATTTATCGGAAAGAGGCTGTGTAAGGCATATTGTGCTTATACCGCATTTTTCGGATTTGTAATTGCAGTAATGTTCTGTGTACCCCATTCCTTCTGGAATAATCTTTTCGGTCTTGCAATTGCATTAGTATCGCTGATGATTGTTCTTTACGGTGTGTACAAGAAAAAGGATAATGTGAAAATAAGCCCCGATAAAACTTATCTTTCACTTATACTCTTTTTTACCTGCCTTGTTATCAGCACCGTTCTTTCGCAGGACAGGGGCGACAGTATAAGAGTGTTGATGTTTTTTGTAACCTCGTTTATTCTGTGTGTCAGCGTAAGCGTTTTTACGGCAAATAAGGAAAGCCTTCGCAGCTTTTGCGGTATGCTGTTTGCTGCGGTTGCAGTGACAGGTGTAATAGGTATTGTTCAGGCAATTATCGGTGTTGAAGCGGACGCTTCCCTTACAGACCTTACACTTAATGCAGATATGCCGGGACGTATTTTCTCAACAATGGGCAATGCCAATAACTTTGCACAGATGCTTGTGCTGTTTATGCCATACTGTGCCGCTTTTGCACTTACGGCAAAGAGTGCAAAAAAGAAGCTTGTGCTTCTTGCAATGCTTGCACTTCCCTTTGTCGCACTTCTTGCAACATATTCACGTTCGGGCTGGATTGCTTTTGCAGTTGCGGTTGCGGTGTTTGTGGCTCTTTCCAACAGAAGAGTAGTACCTGCACTTATAATAATCTGCATTGTTGCAATTCCATTCCTTCCCCAATCGGTGCTTAACCGTATTTTGACAATCGGTAATTTAAGCGACTCGTCAAGCTCATACCGTCTTGTTATATGGCAGGGTGCGCTTGAAATGCTTTCCAATTGGTGGAGAATCGGTCTCGGCATAGGTCCCGGTGCATTCAAATCGGTGTATCCTGCTTATGCAAGAGGCAACACTCAGGACATTGCACATTGCCATATGCAGTTTATGGAGGTCTTTCTTGAAACGGGACTTCTTGGCTTTATATGCTTTGTGTGCCTTACCTTCAGCCTTATCAAGCGTGCATTTGTTTCAACCTCGTCAAAGGACAAGGACATTAAATATTTCGGTGCGGCGGCAGCTGCATCTATGACAAGCATAGTTTTTATCGGATTTTTTGAATACTATTGGTTTTATCCCAGAGTTATGTTCTCCTTCTTTATAAGTGCAGGACTTGCAATTTCAGTTTACAGACTTTACGGCGAAAACAAGAAGAAGGAACAATCGGCAGAATAAGGAGTGAACACCCTTGAAAATTCTTCATATGATAAGCGGCGGCGACACGGGCGGAGCAAAGACTCATGTTTTTTCACTTATGAGCGAGCTTCCGAAAATGTGCGATGTGAAAATTGTGTGCTTCATCAAGGGGCAGTTCTTTGACGAGCTGCAGGATATTGATGTTGACAGCGAGCTTATTTTGCAGAAAAGCCGCTTTGATTTAAGTGTCCTTGACCGACTTTGCGAAATAATAAAAAACGACGGAACGGATATTGTTCATGCACACGGTGCAAGAGCTAATTTTATTGCGGCACATCTTAAAAGACGTGTGAACATACCCGTTGTAACCACCGTTCACAGTGATTACCTTCTTGACTTTGACGGTCTTTACAAAAAGGTGCTGTTTACGGCACTTAATGTGTTCTCACTTAAAAGGCTGGACTATTATATTGCCGTTTCCTCCAACTTTAAAAATATGCTTATATCCCGCGGCTTTACACCAAATTCCATTTACACCGTCTATAACGGTATGGATTACTCAAAGCCTATGGAATATTGCAGTAAGGAAGAATTTGCAAAGAGAATCGGCATAGAATACGACGAGAGCATAACTTATGTAGGTCTGATAGGCAGACATGACAGAGTAAAGGGACACGATGTATTTATAAAGGGTGCGGCAAAGGTTCTTGAAAAGCGTAAGGACGTGCGCTTTGTTATAGCAGGCGACGGCAACGGCAGAGACGAGCTTGTAAAGCTTATTGACAGTCTCGGAATTAAAGAATATGTTACCTTTGCAGGCTTTATAAAAGACATTTACTCTTTTATCAATTTTATAGATATTAACACCCTCACATCAAGGTGCGAAAGCTTTCCTTATGTTCTTATGGAGGGTGCAAGGCTTAAAAAGCCCACCGTCAGCTCAAGAGTGGGAGGTATTCCCGACCTTATTGAAGACGGAGTAACAGGCTGTCTGTTTGAAAGTGAAAATGACGGTGAGCTTGCTCTTAAAATTCTGTCTCTTGCAGATGACAAGGCTTTGAGAGAAAAGCTGGGACAGGCTCTTTATGACAGAGCAACAGGTAATTTTTCCAACTCCAGTCTTGCCAAAAGCCACGTTGAAATATATAACGCCATTTTACGTGACAGGAAAGAGACTGAAAAATACGATGCTGTGCTTTCGGGCTATTACGGTTTTAACAACAGCGGCGACGATGCACTGCTGTTGGGTATTGTGGAAAGCCTGCGTCGTGAAAAGCCCGATATAAGGCTTCTTGTTCTTTCAAAGAATCCAAAAGAAACAAAGAAGTTTGTTATGACAGACTCTGCTCAGAGATTTAATCCTTTTGCCGTGGGAAAAGCTCTAAAAAACACCAAGATGCTTATTACGGGCGGCGGAAGTCTTATACAGGACACCACCAGCGATATGTCTCTTGTTTATTATCTGTATGTTATGAAAAAGGCACAGAAGCTGGGCAAAAAAGTGTATGTCTACGCCAACGGAATAGGACCTCTCAGCGATAAAAATGTGCCGACAGCCGCCGAGGTGGTAAAAAAGGCACATATGATTACGCTTCGTGATGAAATGTCACTGTCTGAAATAGAAAGAATGGGCATTACAGACGTTCCTGTTGAAATTACGGCTGATCCTGCACTTTTGTTGAAGCCTGTATCAAAGGAAAGTGCACTTGTGCTTCTTGAAAAAGAAAAGCAAGGCTTGTCAGGTGAAAAGCTGCTTTGTGTTTCGGTGAGAAACTGGAAGGGCAATGACGGTAATTTTGTACTTAAAATGGCAAAAATCTGCGACGAAGCCTATGAAAAGCATGGGCTTACAACGCTGTTTCTTCCCATGAAGCCTCAGAACGATACCAGAATCTCTCTTGAGATTAACGAAATGATGACTCACAAGGGACACGTTCTCACAGGCAAGTATACGGTTAATGAAATACTTGGAATCGTGTCGGCTTGCAAATGCGTTGCGGCAATGCGTCTTCATTCGCTTATATATGCGGTAACGGCGGGAGTTCCGTCAATAGGACTTGTATATGATCCCAAGGTGGAAGGCTTTTTGAAGTATATAGGAAGCGGAAACAATTTTGATGCAAGCGACATTGACACCGACGGCGTGATTTGCTGTCTTGACGGAATTATGGAAAGCTCCGAATGTCTGTCGCAGGCTGTTATGAAAAAACACAGTGAGCTTTGTGTAAAGGCACAGAGAAATGCCTATCTTGCCAAGACTCTTCTTTTCGGTGAGAACAATGATTAAAACTGCTTACTGTAAAATAAACCTTACCCTTGAAATATTGGGCACAAAGAGAAATGACGGCTTTCACGACCTGAAAAGCGTTATGCACAAAATACCCTTGGGGGACAAAATAGAGCTTGAGGCAAAAGAAGGCAGCGGACGAATATTCTTTGACTGTGACACGGCGGTGTGCAGTAACGAAGACAACCTTGCCTACCGTGCGGCAAAGGCGTATCTTGATGAATACGGCAAAAATGACAAGGATATATACATAAGCCTTGTGAAGGTGACGCCCACGGGTGCAGGTCTTGGCGGAGGCAGTGCAGATGCGGCGTGTGTGCTTGATATGCTTTTTCACACAGTCGGCGGCGTTGACGAAGAAACAATCGAAAGAATTGCGTCAGGTCTTGGAAGCGATGTTGTTTTCTGCCTTGAAAAGTATAAGTGCGCTTACTGTACGGGCAGAGGCGAAAAGTGCAGAAGCATTGATACCTTGCCCGAAAACACGGCAATTGTCATAGCAAAGCCGTTGGAGAGCCTTAATACAAAGGGCATCTACAAAAGCTATGATGAGCTTTTCGGCGATGACTATTCAAAGAGCAATTCCGACCTTATGGAAAAGGCCCTTGCAAAGGGTGATGTATCCGAAATTGCACGCCTTTGCACCAACGATTTTGAAAGCGTGTGTATTCCAAGACTTGAGGAAATTGCACATCTTAAAGAAAAAATTTCTTTTTACGGCGGATATGCCGCAAAAATGTCGGGAAGCGGCTCGGCAGTGTTCGGACTGTTTGAAAAGGATTCCGAAGCACAGCGTTGCAAAGAAGCTCTTGTCGGTGACGGCATTAAAGAGGTTTTCGCTTTTACAAAAGAAGATTTTCACAAAATGTATTTTGGTGAATAAAACAAAAAGCATAGGGCAATAATTCCTTTGACGGCAAAGGAGTGTGCTTTATGAAAATGAAAAGTGTTTTTACAAATATTACCGCAGGGCTGTGCTTTGCGGTATTGGTTTTAAGTATGGGATATATGTCCTTTTGTCGGAATAAGCAAGAGGTGCTGTGCTCGGACGTGCTGAGATTTCACATTCTTTCAAACTCCGATAAGCCCGAAGATATGGCAATAAAGTACAAGGTGCGTGACGCATTGACGCCTGTTGCACAGGAGCTGTTTTCTGACTGCCAAAGCTTTGAGGAAGCAAGAAAAACGGCAAAGGAAAATGAGTCATTGCTTGAAAGTACCGCACAAAAGATTGTAGAGGGGCTCGGTAAGGATTACCGTGTATCGGTGCATACGGGAGAAAAGGAATACGGTACAAGAATTTTGTCGGGCAGCGTTTATCCCGGGGGCAAATACTGCTCGGTGACGGTATCAATCGGAAAAGGAGAGGGCGCAAACGTGTGGTGCGTGCTGTTTTCACCCTTTTCGGATATTGGTATAGAGTGGCAGGAGGGCGACGGCAAAACAAAGCCCGCTCTTAAAATTCTGGATTGGATAAGAAACAGGCAGAGGAAGTGAAGGTATGGAAAACAGAGGCTGCGGCATTATATGCGAATATAATCCCTTTCACAAGGGGCACGCATATCAGCTTTCAAAGGCGAAGGAAATATGTGAATTTACGGTATGCGCCATGAGCGGCGACTTTGTTCAAAGAGGGGAAGAAGCGTTTCAGGACAAAAAGGTACGTGCAAAAAACGCAATGACAAACGGTGCTGACATTGTACTTGAAATTCCTTTTCCGTACAGCTGCTTCGGTGCCGAGGGCTTTGCACGTAAGGGCGTTGAAATACTGTCGGCAAGCGGACTTTGTTCCCACCTTTTATTCGGCTCGGAATGTGACAATGTCAATGTTCTTACGGATATTGCAAACTGTATGTCGGACGCTTCATTTTACGGCAAAGTGCTTGAAGAGCAGAAAAAAGAAAAGAGCCTCAGCTTTGCAAGAGCAAGGCAGGCACTTATTGAAAAGACTATGGGTGCTGATTATGCATCGGTGCTTGACAACCCAAATGACATTTTGGGGGTTGAGTACATAAAGTCGATAAAGGCGCTGGGAAGTAAGCTTATTCCCGTAACGTTGAAAAGGAGTACACCCAGAGGCGGCTTTGACGACACCTTTGCCTCGTCAAGCTACATAAGAGGTGCTCTGTCTGCCGATGAACGTGATGAGTTTGCTTTAAGCCGTCTTCCCGAAAACTACGATTTTGGCGGAATTTATAAAGGTAAAGATGAGTTTTTCAGGTCGGTACATCTTGCGATGATGATGAAAAAGCCACAGGAGCTTGAAAATATTCTTGAAGTGCCTCAAGGCTACGGCCACGTCATTGTAAAGGCGGCTCACGGGACGAAGGATTTTGATGAGCTGTGCTCTGCCGTTTCGGGCAAGACCATGACGGTTTCCAAGGCAAAGCGTATGCTTTTATTTGCGTTTTTCGGTATTGAAAAGAATGTTTACCATGAAAAAGCGGCATATTCCTTTGTGCTTGCTTTATCAAAGCTCGGAAGCGGTATGCTTAAAAAATACCGTGAGGAAAGTAAAATTATTCTTGCTTCACGGGCAAAGGATATTAAGGACAGCGAGGAAGCTCAGAGGCAGTTTGACCGTTCGCTTCTTGCGGGAAAGGTGCTTGAAAAATGCGGCATACACCTATAACAGATAACAGCTTTGTGTATCCGATGGACGCATTTGCACAGCAGGTGAAGGAATATGTGTCGGATGCTGTGGTATTTTCCACCGATGAAAATGGAAAGCAATGGTCGCAAAAGAGCTTCGGCAAAGAGCCGAGAGATTATCCGTCGCTTATGAAATATGTGCGTGCCGATGAAAGGCGAAGACTTGCTTTACTGCTGTATAAAGGTCTTTCGGGAATGCTTCGTGCAGACGGCTCGGAGCTTGACTATCTTCTTGTAATGCAGGGAGACGGCGGAATTAAAAACTGTGCACTGTTAAGTCTTGACGAAAAAGGCTGCGACAGCCTGTCTCAGTACAAAACCAAGCTTGAAGGCGGGCATCGGCTTTTATATGATGCCATAAGGAGAACGCCTGACTTTTCGGCAAGCAGTATGTATTCCGATACTCTTAACAAAAGAATGTCGGCAGTAAACTGTATCGACAGCTTGCTTTGTACGTCAAAAGGTGAAGGGGTAAATGACTATCCTCTTGAGGTGGCAAGACTTGTTCGTCTTATACGTGATTTTTCACGAAGCAAGGCGGCAGGCTATACGTCTGTAAAGATGTCAACACAAAATACAGACGGTTGCTATTGCACAATCAGTGCAAGGTGTGTGAAAACACTTATGCTTATGATGGCGTTTATCATAAGAAATGCTGTGGGAAATATCAGCATTTCCACAGATAAGTGTGACAGAAGAAATATGACAGTGACGTTTTGTGCCGATATTGAGAAAAGCCTGTATTTTGATATGTACTTCAAAACATCAAAGGAGCTGTTGAAAGCAAGCGGCGTACAGTGCGATGTTGCAATGGAATCGGGAAGGCTTATAATAAATGTGTTTTTACCGTATACCGAAGGCACTTATCATAGTATGTCGGATATACAGGAATATTACTTTGCTATTGAAACGGAGCTTGCAGAAGCAGGCTTTTCCGAGGCGTTTATGTTACTTTGCGGAGCATAATATATTTAACAATCCAATAAGTAAAAGTCAAGCGGCTGCCTGAAAAGGCAGCCGCTTTTGGATTATTCAAATCTGATGTAGTCTATTTCAAACGTACCGGGAACATTGTTGAAGGGGTCAACACGAATTTGTGATATTGTGCCCTTCCAGCCTTCATTGCTCTTTACGTTGAAGGAGTATTCAACAAATTCTCCGTTTGAAGACTGCTCAATGGGTGTCTTGAAAGTTCTTGACTCGGCAAGACCGCCTGCGGAAGATGCAAAGTAAATGGTAAGTGTAAATTCACCCTTGTTTGCATCTGTCTTTTCCACGTCGATGCTGTGCTTCATACGCACCTTTATGGTTGAGTACTGATTTGAGTTGATTTTAAGCTCGGGAGTACGTACTGCGGGATCGTATTTTGAACTGCTTGTTGTTGCGACGCCGCACAGAGCACCGTTTTCAACATTTGCGGAACAGCTCTGAAGTGCAAAGCCTTCAAGGTCACCTTCAAGGTTGAATTCCCACTGATTGTCCTTACGTGCCGAGATGATGTCATAATGCTCTTCGCTTACCGTGACAATGTTAAATATCTTTACGCCGTTTTCATCATAGCTTTCGGTTATGTATCCGAATTTGTCGCAGATAAAGTGAACAGGTATCATGGGAATGCCGTCTTCAAGGTAAATCTCTGTTTCAAAGGTAACAGGTTCTCCGTTTACAACAATTCTGTCGCTTCCCATTGTAAACACGATTTCAATACCGTTCTTTACAAGAGTAAGCTTTTTGCCCACCTTATCCCATGTGTACTTACAGCCAAGTCTGTAGCCGATGCCTGTGTCGGGATAGAAGGGAATAAGCATATCGTTTTCTGTCTTTACATTTGCTATGTCGCAGAAGAATTCTCTGTTGTTGATGAGAAGCTTTTCTGTCTGCTTTTCGCCAAGGAACTCAACCTTCTGAGCCTTGAAGCTTCTTGCAGAGGTAAGCGGGTCAATACGAAGAGCCGTGATTTTGCCCTGCCATTTGGCATTGTTTCCGATTTCAACGGTTACGGGATTTAAGCCTTCCTTGGTTATAACGGCACTTGCACCCTTTGAGCCTGTCCAGGTCTTGTCATCTTCTGTCTGGAAGTAAACCTCAACCTTGTCTCCAACAGGTGAGTCAACCCAAACTCTGATAGCCTTTACCTCGGCAGCATTGATGGGACCGTGTGTCATAGGACCGTGCATTATGGGGTCTGAGCTGTTTGAGGTTCCAACAAGTAAGTCGTTTTCAACTTTAGATGTAATGCTTCCGTTTGGTCTCCAGCCACTTGTAAAGCTTTCTTCAAAGAGCACTGTTGTGTATTCAGGCTTCTGATAGTAGCCTTCGGGACGGATGATTTCACGGTTGATGGGATACAGGTGACCGAGACGTCCCATCTGAATGTTGTCAGGTCTTACATCGGTGTGCTCGCCGCCCTTAGTAAATACCTTGCGTACGGTATCAAGGTAGCCGAAGCCGTTAAGACCTGAAGGCATCATATATGTACCTTCACCGTATTCGTTCCAGGTGGACAGCATGATGAAATTCTTCTTCCAGTCATCGCCGTTACCCTTAAGCTCATACTTGCCGAGAGCCTTGTCACGAACCCACAGAAGAACCTGTTCCATGTTGTCGGTTGTGAGCTGAGGATGTCTTGTGTAAGCCCAGGCAATGTTGTTGAAGCCTGTTGAAATTGTGGGAACGTTGTGGATTATGTTCTGACCGTTTCTCTGCTGATTTGCAATGTTGGTCTGATTTACGGTTGCAAGATAACCTGTGTTGCCCCAGTTGTAAGCGTGAACGGCATCGATGCCCATATTTGCAAGGCTTGTAAGTGAGTTGGCGTCGGATGAGCCTGCGCAAGCCATGATAATAATGCCGTCATAGCCAAGCTCTGTTCTTACTCTTTCGTCAAGATATTCAAATGCTTCCTTGACGCCCTGAGCATTTCCGAAGCTTGAAGTAAGCTCTGTCGCACCGAATATGGACATTACAAGCTTGTTGTCGATAACCATATATCTGGGATCCGAGAAGAAGTACTCAAACCAGAAGTCGCAGAAACGTGTCTTGAAGTCATCAAGATTTTTGGGACGCTGACCGTTTGATGCTTCCCAAAGGAGTGCGAACTTTCCGTACTTATCGCTGTACTGTGCGTTCATAAAGCCTTCGAACACAGCCTGAGGAGTTGATCCGTAGAAGGTTTTCATGGGGTTTTCTGCCGAGTGGTACCAGCACACAAGCTGGAAGTCAACACCATGCTCTGCAAAGTACTTGATTTCCCAGTCTGCAACCTCGGGAAGACCTTCGTCATACCAGCCGAGATAAGGCTTGTTTTCGTCATAGGGAGAAATGTTGTCCCAGCCCCAATGATAGCCGTTTCTCCACAGATTACAGATGTTAATGCCTATGTAGTAGTCGTCTGCTCCTTCGGGAACTTTCGGCTCTGAGGGATAGTTGTCGTACTGAGGAATAACTTCAACGGAAACGTCGTCAACTCTTACTTTCTTTCCGCCAAGGTTTTCGCCTGAGAGCACGATTCCGTCAATGGAGTCTGCCTTTGTTTCAAAGGGGATGTTTTCGGCAATTGTTTTGCCGCTTACCTTAATCTGTGCTGTCTGTGTGTTGGTGTCGGCAACGATGCGTACAATATACCACATCATATCTGAGTATTCACGAAGCTCGGTGCCACCTGCGTACATTTTACCGTCCTTTGTGGTAAAGGTAATAACGTTCTTGCCGCCGCTTGTAAGCGAGAAGCCGAAGCCGTCTTCCATTTCGGGATACAGCATAATAAGTCTTGCAGCAACCTTGCCCGAAGCAGGAGCAAAGGACTTTGTAAGAGTTGCCTTACCTTCATTGCCCGAGAATACAAATTCGCCTGAAGCTACGGTCGCCTTTGCATCGCCTGTGCTTTCAGCCTTCCAGTCATAGGGAATGTAGTCGCTTGACTGAAGATATTCGTTGACTCTGTAGTTTGCGTACATTCTCAACGTGCCCATGGAATAGTTGCCCACAGCTTCGTCTGTAGTGCCTATCATAAAGGTCTGCATGTTGACTGCACCTGCATTTGCAAAGCCGAATGTACCTGCAATCTGATTTCTGATTACATATGTGTTTGTCTTTTTGTCAATATCTGTTATGACCTTGATGTAATATGTAGGACCGATTTCAGCCTTGATGCCGGTGTCAACTTCCTTGCCGCCGTCAAGTACATAGAACTTGCCGTTCTTGGTGAAGAGCTTGTATACTATAAGACCGTCGGAGCTGAGAGTCTGCATATACCAGCCGTTAGCATTTGAGCTGAGTCTTATGCTTGTGGGAGCGGTTGTAATAATACCGCTGTCCTGAACGGTAAGTGTTCTTGTAAGGGTAACAGGCTCGGTTTTGCTTACGTCCGACAGAGCATACGGAGGCTCGTCGTCTTCCTTGGGTATACCGCCGCGGTTGTCGTAATCCCAGCCTGACTGAGTTGACATAGAAATGGTGTTTCTTGCATTGTTTGCACTGTCATCGATAACCCAGTAAGCAGCCTCTGAATTTGCTTTTACCGCAAGGTCCTGATCAAGTCTGAGGTCGTAGTCGGCGATTCTTGAAACAATTGCCGCAACCTCACTTCTTTTGATGTTTGAATCGGGATTGAAGGTGCCGTATATGTCGCTTCCCATACAGATACCTGCATTGTAGAACATATAAACGGCATCGGCATAAGCCTTGTCCTTTGAAACGTCGGGAATATGTGTTACGTAGTTAAGTGTATGGAAAACGTCAGCGGGGAGACTCTTTGCAAAAAGAGAAACCATTTCATAACGCTTAACAGGTCTTGTATAGGAGTCAAAGTCGCCGTCTTTCAGGAAGCCTTCGGCTTTTGCGTAGTCAACATAGCCCTGATACCAGGGATTTGTACCGCCTATCTTTTCAGCCTTGCCGTCCTTAACCTGTGCCGAGTGCATACGGCTTGCAAGGGTTACGGCTTCGGCTACCGTCATTGTGCCGTTTGGAGAATAGGTAGTATCGCTGCTTCCGTTTACAAAGCCGTATTCGTAAGCAGAGGATACCGATTCATAGAACCAGTCCTTTACCTTTACGTCGCTGAACATATCGGTATACTTCTTTGCCTTTGCAAAATCTGAAACATAAACCACTCTCTCGGGCTGAGGAAGATCTTTCAGCTTTTCTTCTTCAGTAAGCTCAATTCTCTTGATGGCATCGCCTTTTAAGAACTTCATGGACTTTATTGAAGCACTGCCGTGTACATCTCCTGAGAAGGAATAGAAGAAACCTGTACAGGTGCCTTCCCAACTGTCGTTGGTTGCCATGTCAAAAATATAAGTGGCATATCCGTCAGACTTGGTCTGAAGGTTGACCGTAATCTTTTTTGACTCGGAAAAGCCTGTCTGTGTATCTGTTCTGAAATAAATGGCATGAGCAGCGTGACCGTCCTTTGTCAAAGTAATGTCTGTCTGCATCTCCATTGAAAGATAACGGTAAACCGAAGTATCAACTTCAACGCCGCCGAAGAAAAGGGCGGGACTTTCACGCTTTTCGGTAAAACCGTTGATGGATGTCATTTTAATTTCACTCGGACTCTTTTCGCCCACAATATTTCTCATATTGTTTACGGAGTTAAGATTGACCTCGATGCTTTCGTCCTGTGCAAAGACGCCAAAAGACATCAGAACGCAAAGAACAAGAGAAAGCACCAGCACGTAAATAGAGATTCTTTTCATTTGAATTCTCCTTTTAATTAATTGATGCCTCAATTATAACAAAAAAACGGTCTGTTGTAAATAATACATTTTGATATCCTCGATTTTCGGCGGATTGAACAGAACAAGTTGCTTGATTTTGTGATTTTTAACAAATTAAAGTTCTCGAAAAAACCAACTTTTCCCAATACAAATATAAGCAAACCCAACGTGACGACACGGAAATTTTGAAAAAAGCACAATATACTATTTACAATATGAAAAGGTTGTGATACAATGTGAAACGTTGGAGTTGATGAATATGCTTTCATATCAGCGAAGAAACGCAATCGCAGAACGTGTTGAAAAGGACGGCAGTGCGGACATTGCAAGTCTTGTAAGAGATTTCAATGTATCTGCCGAGACAATACGCAAGGACCTTATACTGCTTGAAAAAAGCAAACGTCTTCAGCGTATACACGGCGGCGTAATACCCTACAGCACCAATGCTTCAAATCTCAGCTACAAGGCAAGACTTGACCATCAGAGAAAGGAAAAGCGTTCTCTTTCGGTGACGGCAAGCTCGCTTATCAAAAACGGAGACTGGATATTTGTTGACACAGGCTCAACGGCGGCACAGTTCGCATCGGTGCTTGCACAGCAGTTTTCGAGCCTTCATGTTGTGACAAACTCGGCCTATGTGTTTAACCGCCTTGCTTATATAAAAGGCTTTGACGTAATACTGACGGGCGGACAGTTTTGCACCGAGGACGAAGGCTTTTACGGAAAATGCACTATTGATACCCTGTCGGAATTTCACGTTGACATTTCCTTTATCTGCCCTGTTGCAATAAGCCTGAAATACGGTGCAACGGATTTTGGCAGCACCTATTGCGATGTTCAGCGAAAGGCAATGGAAATTTGCACCAAGAGTGTTTTTCTTGCCGACAGCGAAAAGTTTGAAAAGGCGGCAAACTACAGAATTTGTCCTGTGGAGAGTATTTCCACAATTGTCACGGACAGCAGCCTTTCACAGGCAATGTATGAATTGTATACCGAAAGCGGAATAACCGTTATCAGATAAAAGGAGAACAAAGATGAACACAACAGTGAAAAAAATCACAAGCGGAAAGTATGTTTTTCTGCTGATTTTTATGTGCAGCCTTGCTTATATGGTAAGCTATCTCACACGTTACAATTACGCCTCGGTGCTGGTAGAGATTGAGTTGCTTGACGGCTTTACCAAAAGCTCGGCGTCCTATCCGCTTACGGCAATGTTTATTGTTTACGGCTCGGTGCAGCTTCTCAGCGGGTATCTGGGAGATAAAATCAGCCCTGAAAAAATAGTGCTTGCGGGACTTATCGGAACAAGTATGGCAAATATTGCCGTTCCCTTTTGTACAACACCCGTTCAGATGACGGTTGTGTGGGGAATAAACGGCTTTGCTCAGTCTTTGATGTGGCCGCCCATTGTTAAGATTCTCACCGATTATCTTACAAAGGACGACTACGGCAAGTACATAGTATATGTTCTTTTCGGAACGGGATTGGGTACTATAGCGGTATATTCCGGTGCGCCTGCCATTCTCAGTGTTGCCTCGTGGAAGGGTGTATTCTTTGTTCCTGCGGCAATTGCGGTTGTTATGGCGATTGTGTGGATTATAACCATACGGAAAATTGAACGCCACACCGAAGAGGTTGAGGTTTATGTGTCGGAAACGGCAAGTGAAAAAGACGGTAAAAAAGTAAAATTCACACGTGCCGCAATTATGCTTCTTGTGCTTATAATGCTTGCCAACATAATGCAGGGACTTTTGCGTGACGGTTCTTCCACTTATATGCCGAACTATATGAAGGACGTTTTCGGCTTTGATGCCTCCCTTGCAATTCTTACGGGTATTGCTCTTCCTTTGGGAAGTAAAGTGCTGTCGCTGTTTACAAGTGCAATTCACAGACGTGTTCTCAAAAATGAAGCAAAGACAACCTCTCTTTTCTTTATCATTACCACGTCTTGTTTTGCGGTGCTGTTTGTATCTGACGGCTTTAACCCCTGGCTTTCAATTATCACCTTTACTGTTGCCAATGCTTCAACTCACGCCATCAATTTTATGTATACCACCATTGCCGTTCCTCACTTTGAACGCTTTGGCAAGGCGTCCTTTGTTGCAGGTCTCATAAACTCTTCGGTATACATAGGAAGTGCACTTACAACCTGGTGTACCCCTCTTGTTGCAACGCACTTCGGCTGGACGGGCGTAATGCTTGAGTGGCTTATCACAAGTGCTGTCGGGCTTGTTATTTGTCTTGCCAGCATCAGACCTTTTGCTAAAAAAATATAATTATTTCTTGTGTTACATCATTACCGCCTCCGTCTGTAAGGGCAGAGGCGGTTTCTTTATATTTTAACAGAAAAATAACGGCGATTTTTGTAACATTTATCAATTGACTTATAAAGTTTTTGTGCTATAATATTATACGCTGATAGTGTAAAATTGGGATAGTATCCACGAAAGGAAGGATAAAGTGACAAACGAGAACGAAATCTGGGAGCTTGCCAAGGTGAATTTAAAGAAGAATCTCAACTTTTCCGAAATTTCAATGAACCTGTGGTTCGGAAATATGGTGTTAAAGGTTCTCACCGAGAGCACGGCTTATTTTCAGATTGAAAACGACTTTAAACAAAACATAATACGTACAAGATACCTTGATGACATAAAGGCGGCTATAGCGGAAATTCTCGGCTTTGAGGCTGAAATTGTAGTGCTTTCAGTTGAAAAGGAAAGCTTTGAATCGGCTCTTGCAAGGGTGCTTTGCGAGCAGCAGGAGCAGCAAGAGGAAAAGGTCTCTGAGGCAGAGCACAAGGCGAAGGATGAGGTTATACCCAATATAAAGAGAATGGATAACAGCTATCTTTCCCGTGAAATCAAGAGAAGCGACGAAGAAGAAGAGGCGGAAAGCAAAAAGGGAGGCGTGCTTGTTTCAAGACAGCTTCCCGAATATAAGCCCGAATACACCTTTGACAACTTTGTTGTGGGCGGCTCAAACAAGACAGCCTATACTGCTGCGAGAACCGTAGCTCAGGATCCTGCGGGCTCAGCCTTTAACCCGCTGTTCCTGTACGGCGATCCCGGTCTTGGAAAAACCCACCTTCTTTATGCAATCACAGGCGGTATTGCCGCAAGCCACCCCGACTATAACATTATTTATGTCAAGGGCGAGGATTTTACCAACGAGCTTATTGAGGCACTTGCACTTAAAGCTCCCGTAACCTTCCGTGAAAAGTACAGAAAAGCAGATGTACTGCTTGTTGATGACGTACAGTTTATCGCTGGTAAAATCAGTGTGCAGGAAGAATTTTTCCATACCTTTGACGCTCTTTTTGAGGCGGGTAAGCAAATTGTTGTGGCTTCCGACCGTCCTCCCAAGGATATGAAGCAGCTTGAAGCACGTCTTCGCTCCCGTTTTGAAGCAGGCGTTATGGCGGACATTTCAACTCCCGACCTTGAACTGAGAGTTGCAATTTTAAAGAGAAAAGCGGCACATCTGGGCATTGACGTGCCTAACGATGTTCTTATGTATCTTGGCGAAAACATCAAGGATAACATAAGACAGATTGAGGGTGCACTTAAAAAGATGCGTGCACTTGCATATATTCAGGGCGAGCAGATAGGCATGAATCACGCCAAGATTGTTGTAAACGATGTGCTTACCAATATGGCAAATGCCATTACCCCTGCAAGAATTATTACATACATTTCCCAGAAGTACAACATTCCCGAAGAGGATATCCGCTCCAGCAGACGTACCAAGGAAATTACCAATGCAAGACATCTTGCGGTATATCTTATCCGTACTCTTCTTGATATGCCCTTTGTGTCCATCGGTAAGATTTTCAACCGAGATCACAGCACAATGATGTCATCAGCGGAAAATGTGGAAAAGCTCAGAAAGAAGAGCCCTGAATTTGATAATACGGTAAATGAGATTATACGTGAAATCAAAGCAGGAAGTGCAAATTAACAAAGCATAAAGCTTAAGAGAAAGGCGGTGGAATAGTGAACGGATATGTAAATCTTGCAGACAGACCGTTGCCTGTAACAAGGGAAGAGCTGCCCGAGGGCAAGGTGCCTGATTTCGTTTATGTAAGCGGCGATGCTTATGTGGATCACCCAAGCTTCGGTACGGCGCTTATAGGCAGAATACTTGAAAAGAACGGTTTTTCCGTAGCCATTATTCCTCAGCCCGATTTTAAAACCGGCTATAAGGACGGCAGCGGAAAAGGCGTCTGCGTTTTCGGAAGACCGAGACTTGGTTTTCTTGTCAGCAGCGGAAACATCGATTCAATGGTTAATCATTATACCGCCGCCAAGAAAAGACGAAGCGAGGATTATTATTCACCCGAAAAAAAAGCAGGTCTCAGACCTGACAGAGCCGTAATTGTATACTGTAACAGAATACGTGAGGCGTACGGAGACGTGCCCATTATCATAGGCGGCGTTGAAGCGTCGCTTCGCAGATTTGCCCACTACGATTATTGGGACGATAAGGTGAGAAGAAGCATACTTATCGATTCGGGTGCGGATATTCTCAGCTACGGTATGGGAGAAAAGAGTATACCCGAAATTGCCAAGCTTCTGGATAAAGGCGTTCCCGTTAAAAAAATACGGGATGTGAGAGGTACGGTAGTTGCCGTGCCGAATGATTACGAGCCCAAATATGACTGCGTGGATACCTATAGCTACGACGAGCTTAAAACGGATAAAAAGAAATATGCCGACTCCTTTGCCCTTCAGTATAAAAACACAGATCCTGTCTCAGGCAAGGCACTGGCTGAGTTTTACGATAACAAAAAAATAATACAGAATCCTCCCGCACATCTTCTTACACGAGAGGAAATGGACGAGGTTTACGCACTTCCCTTTACAAGAACATGGCACCCCATTTACGATAAGTGCGGCGGAATAAGCGCAATAGACGAGGTGGAATTTTCCATCACCCATAACAGAGGCTGCTTTGGAGGCTGTGCTTTTTGTGCCATTGCTTTTCATCAGGGACGCAATGTTGTGTCAAGAAGCAAACAGTCTGTGCTTGAAGAGGCAAAGCTTCTTACAACACTTCCCGGATTCAAGGGTTATATTCACGACGTGGGCGGACCTACGGCAAACTTCAGATACGGTCCCTGCAAGGAGGTAAGAGAGGGTAAAAAGGGCGTGTGTAAAAACAGACGCTGTCTTGCTCCTGAGCCTTGCAAAAATCTTATTGTAGACCACAGTGAATATATTGACATTCTTGAAGAAATGTCAAAGATACCGAAAATAAAAAAGGTGTTTGTGCGAAGCGGTGTAAGGTTTGACTATGCCATTTACGACAAAAGCGATGCCTTTATAAAGAGGCTTGTAAAATACCACGTAAGCGGACAGCTTAAGGTTGCTCCCGAGCATATTTCCGACAAGGTGCTGTCCTATATGGGAAAGCCCTCCGTCAAGGTATATGACAGATTCTGCAGCAAGTATTTTGATGAGTGCAGAAAGGCGGGACTTGAACAGTATCTTGTACCTTATCTTATGTCCTCGCACCCCGGAAGCACCGTCAATGAAGCCATTGACCTTGCCCTGTACCTTAAAAAGAATAACGTTCGTCCCGAACAAGTACAGGATTTCTATCCCACACCGGGTACAGCTGCAACTGCTATGTATTATACGGGCATTGATCCGTTTACGGGGAAAGAAGTATATGTTCCCAAAAGCTACGAGGAAAAGAAAATACAGCGGGCGCTTTTGCAGTCGTCACGTCCTGAAAACCGTCCTCTTGTTGAAAAGGCAATTGCAGCAAGCGGCAGAAGTGATGCTTTGTGTCTGTTGCCCTTTACACGCCGTGTGAGAAGTGCACCGAGGCCCGATGGGACAAAGCACATAAAGCAGGAAAAGCCAAAGAAAAAGGGCGGCGTCAAAAAGGGAAAAGGCTCTGACACCGCCGCAAAAAGAAGGGCTTTAAAGAAAGATTCTCCCAAAAAGGGAAAATAAACTTATTTTCAGCGGATTTCGGGAACTTCTTCGCCGTGTCGAATGATTTCTTCCCTGTCACGGAAAAGAAGGGATATACACCAGATGCCGCCAAGCGCTACAAGCGAGTAGATAATACGGCTGATGATGTTGTCCTGTCCGCCGAAGGCAAAGGCTACCATATCAAACTGAAAAAGCCCGATAGTGCCCCAGTTGAGTGCACCGATTATACTTAATATAAGAGCTATTCTGTCAAGCATTGTTTTTTTCACTCCGTTATTTTTTGTGGCAGAGAACGCTGCTTTCTCTGCAAAGACAGTATTTGCAGAACAAGTGAAAAATATGCTGTGTGACGAAAGGAATTTTTTACCATGAGAATGAGAAAAAAGAAAAATGCCGAAGCAAGAATGAATGCCTGCTCCGACTACAGTATAGAAAATCCCACAGAGCTTAAGGGAAAGTGGCAGGAGCTTTACGGCAAGGGCAGAAAGATGTTCCTTGAAATAGGCTGCGGCAAGGGTACTTTTGTTACGGAGCTTGCCAAGAGAAACCCCGATAACTTCTATATTGCACTTGAGGTTGTGCCGGATGTTATAATGCTTGCCATGGAAAAGGCAAAGGCACAGGAAATAGAAAATGTAATATTTGTTTGCTTTGATGCTTCACGCCTTACAGATGTTTTCGAGGATAACGAGCTTTCGGGAATATATCTTAACTTTTCCGATCCCTGGCCCAAGAACAGACACCATAAACGAAGACTTACCTATATAACCTTCCTTGAAATGTACAAAAAGGTTATAAAAAACGGCGGAAATATATTTTTCAAAACAGATAACAGACCGCTGTTTGACTTTTCTCTTGTGCAGTTTTACGATGCAAAAATACCTCTTTCGCAGGTTACAACCGACCTTCATACCTCAATGTGGGAAAAGGATAATATCCATACCGAATATGAGGATAATTTCTCGGCAAAGGGATTTTGCATCAACAGACTTGTGGGAACGGTAAATAAGTAACTCAATTGAATATATATGAAGCAGAGTTGATTGGTTATTGTGCCTAAAACTCTGCTTTGTTTTTGTGCGTTTGGTGAAAAATATTGGCGGTGCTTTATTTGTTAACAATATATAATATACAATTATAATGTATATTTATTGATAAAGGAAAGGGAGAGCTATGAAAAAGATTTTATCAATTGCAATTGTTCTGTGTGCCTTGTTCTGCACAATTTTTGCGGTGTCGGCACAGCAGTCTGTTACAGAGGAGGACTCGGGTTTTACATATAACTCGCTTCTCGCAGGTGAGGGTATAAGCCTGTTTACCCCTGAAGATGAGTGCTCCGTAAAGCAGCTTATATGCGAGGCAGTACGCCTTCACGGTATTTATAATGCAGGAGCTGTACCTCAGGAGTACAGCTGGGACGGATTCCTTGAATATGCCCTTGAAAACGACATAGTATACACAGGTCTTTTTGACAGCTATGACAGAGCGGCAACACGGGCAGAGGCAGTGTTTGTAATAAACAACGCCGTACCCCCGTCCCTGCTTGATCCTGCAATCAGTACCGTTCATTCAATTCCCGATGCCGATCCTTCCGCAGGTTATTATAAGCCTGTTATGGATTTTTATGCTTCAGGCATTGTTGAAGGCTACGATAAATACGGCTCATTCCGTCCCGGTGCGGCTATTACCTACGGAGATTTTTCGAATCTTCTTAAAAAGCTTGTAAATCCCACGCTGAGACAGGGTACTGAATATGAAAGTTATATAACAACTGCTCCCTTTTATCTTATAGATGATTTTCTTATGTCAACAGCAGTAAGAAACATCAAAAATATCGGCTCAGGCTGGAGATATGACTACACAGGCTCACTTCTGCCCGGTGAAGAGGGTGTATATGACAACACCCTTAAAGATAATTCCATTATTGACAACATATCAATAAGCCGTCAGGTGTTTCCTCAGACAAACGGCACTCTTGTGCTTGAAGTGCTCCTTTCCTACACAGGCGACCACAACGGCATTACAGTAAGCCTTGATAACAGCGAAGATTCTCCCATATTCTCCCTTGTAACCGAAAACGGCGGTACTTTCTGTATGGCTGAGGGCGGTACAAATAAAAAAGGCGTAGCAAAAAATCTTCTGACTCTTTCAGGTAACAGTACAGTAAGAGTCAGAATGGAAATTAACCTTGACGAAGGCAAGGCAACAGCTTATGTGTGCGGCAACCTCATAGGCAGCATTAACCTTGTTGACGGATATACAGATGTTGCAAAGGTGACCATCAGTACAGGTGTTACGGAAATCACAACGCTTAAGGCTGAAAATGTGCACCTTTATAAGAACTACAAGGTAAACGATGTTTTCAGAGTTGAAAACATAGGCGCTGCACCCTTTGGCTACACAACCGACGGCGATATTACAGTAAGAAAAATGGCAGGCGCAAATGCAGAAAATACAGGCGATGTCAACAGCGTGCTTATTAATGCCGTTGCAGGAGAAAAGTCGTATGCAAACAAGAGCTTTGACGAAATTTCAGGCAAGGTAAAGCTTGAAGCATATATGCTTCTTCCCACAGGAGATGACGGTGCATACTTTACCGCTTTCTATAAGGACTATCCCGTATTTACAATCGAAAGCAAAAACGGCTCTTTCTATTACGGCGACAACAAGCTTTACGATTTTTCGGAAAACATATGGCAGTGCCTGCATATTGAAGCAGATACCAACAGCAGTACCTTCCTTGTAAGAATAAACGGTAAAACAGTGGCAGAGGATTTGCCTTTCTTGAACAAAGTTCCTGCATTTGACGGACTTGAAATAGGTATTGACGCCGACAGCAACTGCACAATGTGGTTTGATGACGTTGAAGTGCACGAGCTTTTTGAGCACGATGACTATGTTCCTGTGCCCGATAAGCTTGAAACGGATTATTATATTTCCATGAGTGTATGTAATCTGTGGAGAAACGGCTCTCACTACGGCTGGGATTACATTGCTCCTCATGATGACCTGACTCCTTATATAGGTTACTATGATGAAGGCAGTCCCGAGGTTATGGACTGGGAAATCAAGTTCCTTGCAGAGCACGGTATATCCTTCTACAATATGTGCTGGTATGCACCTTCCTGTCCTCAAAAGAATCCCATAAAGAAGCCGAGAATGGTTGATGCCTTCCATGACGGATATTTCAATGCAAGGTATTCGGATAAGCTGGACTTTACCATTATGTTTGAAAATGCTTCCTTCAAGACGGCGGAAAGCTACGATTCCTTTGTAGAAAACGTATGGCCTTTCTGGGTTGAATGGTATCTTAAGGACGACAGATATTTCACTATTGACAACAAGCCTTTCCTTGTAATATATCAGTACTCCAACTGGATAGAAATGTGCTATGAAAAGCCTATGACAGATGATATGACAACGGCTGAAAAGGTAAGAATCCGTTCAAATGCCATTGAAAAAGCAAGACAGCTTCTTGAAAAAATGGAGCAGGATATGATAGATATCGGCTACGACGGTCTTATTGTAACCTTCACCAACAGAGGCAACGGCAAGCAGCTGGCAGAGGAGTGCGTGGCTCTGGGCGCTGACGGCGTATTCCCCTATAACTGGGGCTCTACCAATTACAGCTACGATACCTTTGTACAGTCCGTTGAATCTTCATACAACTTTGCAAAGGACTACGGACTTGACCTTTTATCTGTAGGCGGTATCGGATTTAATAATATCGGCTGGAAGCTTGAAAGATGGCCTCTTATCACCCTTGAAGAGTTTGAAGATCTGCTTTTATGGTACAGGGACGATTTTATGCAGCGTTATGCAACAAAATATAAAAACGATCCCGAAAACCTTTGGAAGAGCAAGTTTATTCAGTTTGCCACATGGAATGAATACGGCGAGGGACATTACCTGTTCCCCACCAATCTTTACGGCTTCGGATACCTTGATGTAATTGCAGACGTATTCGGCAAGGAGGAACACGATTTAAGTCTTGATATTGTTCCTACAGAACAGCAGAAATGGCGTCTTAACCACCTGTATCCCGGATACCGTACCTTTATCAGACGTCAGTACTATGTTGAGGAAGGCATACAGATACCCGATGTTGTGACAGACAGCTATGACCTGACGGCATATGATGCATATACAAACCTCAATCTGTCATCCGGCGGATTTGCTTCAAAACCTGCATGTACGCTTGTTTCTACAGGTGTATATGCGTTGCGTGGTGTTTCTTCCACTACAGACCCTATGCTTTACCTTCCTTTTACCAAAGAAATAGAGGCAAAAGAGAATGATTTTATCCACATAAAGATGGGAAGCTCCATGGGCGGTATCAATCTTGATGTGTTCTTTATAACAACAGAAATGCAAGGCGCTGACGAAAATCATAAATTTACAACAGAGCTGAAGAAGGGTGTACACGATTATTATATTCCTGCATATGCAAATGCAGAGTGGTCGGGAAGCATCACAAAGCTTCGAATAGATCCCGGTCCAAATCCCGGAAATACGGTGGACTTCTACACTGTGGAATTAATGAATTATTCCGATGATTTGAAATCCGTTGAAGTGTATGTTGACGGTCAGCGTATAAGAACTGCGGCTCTGGATGCAATCCGTGAGTATGACAAATACGGTGTTTATATTGCTCCGTCTGAGGAGGATAACTTCTACAGAAGACTCCACATTGTTTATGACTGGCACGTGCGCACAGGCAAGCTCCGTCTCGAAACACCGGGTGAGACTGTGTTTGAATTTGAAGAGGGCAGCAGAACTGCATATGTAAACGGTAAGGCGAAGACTCTCGATAAAGCCGTAGAGGTTTATGACGGCTGTCCCGTTATTCCGCTGATGTTTATCCTCAAGGAATGCAGTGACGAGTATAATTATATTTATGACTACACCAACAAGACTCTTGATATTTACCACCTTGATATGGTAAGCGAGTTTATGGATCTGGAAAACGGTGATGCCGAAAACGAGAATTTGACGGATGCCTTTTATAACTACAACAACGGCGTAAATATGGTGCAGCGTGTTGTTGATCCCGAAAACAATAATAATTATGTTTGGCATGCAAAAGCAAGAACCGACATCGGTCAGTCGTGGACTTATTTTAGAGCCGACACAAAGTTTGAAGCAGGCAAAACTTATGTTGTGGACTTCGACTTCAAATTAGGCAAGCTCAGCAACGGTAAAGTAAACTACAGCGATATTGCCGTAAATGTCAATCCCAGATATGCCAACATATCACAGATGGAAACGGCAACAAGCAGCAATATCTATGACCATCCCGCCTCTGCCGGCAAGACAAAGTATTTGAACGGCTGGACACACTTCAGCTACACCTTTACGGTTGCCGACGATTACGTTACAACCGACATTGACGGCAATCCTTATACCGATTCAATCAACATATTTATTAATCCCGTAAAAATAGGTGTTAATTATTTCGGTGTTGAATACTATGTTGATAACTTTACTGTAAGAAGCATACGTGATCCGTTCGTTCTGTACAACGGTGACGCCGAAAGCGAGGATATGACAGGTGTTACGGGAAGCTCGAATACTGTAACCATCGAAACCGAAACACTTACCGACGGCACAGAAAACCGCTATTGGCATATGCATTATGACACGGCGAACAAGGAATCATGGAACTATTGGAATCAGGAAACAAAGTTTGAACCCGGCGTAACATATTATTTTGAGGTTGACGTAAGAGTAGGAAAGACATCCGCAGGAGAATCTGTCAAGAACGCACAGATATCGCTTAACGCAAGATACTATGACATTGTTCAGCAGCACCTCACCTCAAACAAAAACGAACATACCGTAAATCTCGGTTATTTTGACACTTCTGATGAGTGGACACACTGCAAGGGAAGCTTTACAATAAGCCGCGGACTTGTTCCTTATGAGCAGTCACGTGAGCCGGAAAGAATAGCCTTCTTCTCAAATCCGGTGATTGGAGAAGGCAATACAAGCGGCAATAAAAGTGCCCTTGACTACGATATTGATAATTTCAAAGTATATGTAGTAAAGCCCGAAGGCTTTGATGACTGATTATTATAATCAATAAATTGCGCCTCATCTGCAAAACGCAGGTGAGGCACTTTTTTTGCTTGAGGGAAAATCGCGAACATTATTTGCAGACACAATAAAAAAGCCCGTGAGCCTCTATGACTCACGGACAAAAGCAATATTGATTTCAAGTTAAGTGACCCGCCCGGCCGTGGAAATGCGATGAAAAACCCTGCTTACGCAAGGGTGGTGTCCTGACTGTGGCTTTGTGCTACCAGCGTCCGCAGTATTCCGGTCCTTTTCCGGCTCAATGTCCGGGGAGCGGGAATAAAGGGGAGGTCTGCATCCTGCGTCGAGAACTTCGGACTCCAATTTTCAGATGTGGGTTTATAAGCACAAATCACACGAGAAGGGCAGGAAATTGCTTACGTTAAAAGTATAATCAGAAATGCGAAAAATTATTCTTCGGGATTGTCAAGAGCATCGTGATCGATGTCGCCCATGAATTCATCCTCAAAAGCATCGGCAACCTTGTCAAACTCATCATCATCGTCGATGGTTACAAGAACTTCATCGCCGTCTTCGTCCTCTGTAAGCTTAAGGATAACATATTCGTCCTCGTCGCCTTCAACGGGAAGAAGAGCAACATACTTTACGCCGTCTATTTCCATATTTCCGATAAGCTCAAAATCGCTTTCGTTTCCTTCTTCATCGGTAAGTGTGAACACTTCCTGTTCAAATTCAAATGTTTCGTCTGCCATGTTAAATGCCTCCGTTCTTAGATTAAGTATATTTTATATTATTTTTTTGCTTCTGTCAATAGATAATCGTACTTTTAGGACAAATCACGCAATGAAAGAGCGACAAAATACGCCAAAACAGGCGGCTTTTCCCGATATTGCCGCATTATTTGATGTTTTTCACCTTTTTCCAATACTCCTTTGCCGCCTGCTCTGTCTTGTTGTCGGCAAACTCGTAATAAATGCGGTCTTTGATGTCATCGGGTAAATACTGTTGCGGATAATAATGGTTGGGATAGGGGTGAGGATAAACATAATCCTTGTTTTTGTTTGCAGATGGCTGCATTGAATCACGAATGTAGTCGGGCATATGCTGACCTTTTCCGCTTCTTACGTCCTCGGCGGCAAGTGCGTAGGCATCGTGTGCCGAGTTGGATTTGGGAAGGGTTGCAAGATAAATTACAGCTTCTGCAAGACACAGCCGTGCTTCGGGAAGTCCAAGCTGCACAGCGTTGTCGCAGCAGGCTTTTACAACACATACCGCCATAGGGTGTGCAAGACCTATGTCCTCGGAGGCTATTACAAGAAGACGTCTTATGGGGCTTAGTAAATCGCCTGCCTCAAGCAGTCTTGCAAGATAAAACAGTGCTGCATTTTCGTCTGAGCCTCTGATTGACTTCTGGAATGCCGACAGCAGGTCGTAGTGCTCGTTGCCGTCCTTGTCCATTTTAAGTGCAAAGCCGCTTATTGACTGCTTTGCAAGCTCGGCAGTAATGTGTCCCTTTGATGCACTGTAGCATATTTCAAGTGCACCCACGGCACGTCTTACATCGCCTACGGCACATTCCGAAATATAGTCAAGTGCCTCATTTCTTTCCTTTTCGTCAAAGTCAGATGCGGTGTTTTTTTCATCGAGGATTTTTACTGCACGTTCAAGAGCTTTTTTTACGTCCTTGCTGTCGCAGGATTTGAATTCAAACACACTGCAACGTGAGAGAACGGCAGGATAGATTGAAAAATAAGGGTTGTCGGTTGTGGAGCATATAAGGGTAATGCGTCCGTCCTCGATAAATTCAAGCACCGTCTGCTGCTGTTTTTTGTTGAAATACTGAATTTCGTCAATATACAGCAGTATTCCGCCTGAGCCGAAGAGGGTATCGGTTTCGCCAAGCACCTCTTTTATGTCTGAGAGAGATGCGTTGGTGGCGTTGATTTTTCGAAGTGTCATACCGCTTTGCGAGGCGATTATGTTGGCAACGGTGGTTTTGCCTGTACCCGAGGGACCGTAGAAAACCATGTTGGGCACTTTGCCGCTTTCGGTCATACGTCTGAAAAGACTGCCTTCTGAAAGCAGGTGCTGCTGTCCCACAACCTCGCTTAAATTTTTAGGTCTTATTAAATCAGCTAACGGAGGCATACCTATGCTCCTTTCTTTGCAGATGGCTGTTTGTTATGTTTGTGATTCTATAATCTCGCCGCTCATAAGCATATCGGCAAATTTGGCAATTCTGTCAACGTATTCACGCTTTGTGTAAAATTCGCCCACTCCGTTTATTACGGTATAGCACCGGAGAGTTGATTCCGAGTAGAAGGCGTACTTTAAGGCTTCGCCTGATTTCAGCTGAATTTCAAAGGTCAGGTTATGCTCAAGTGTTTCGGTGTTTACACCGGCATCAAACTCTGAGTATCCGTCAACACCTGCACTGAGGAGTGCAAAGTAAAACTGTCTGAAGGAGGGCACATGGATTTCCTTGCCGGTGTTCTGTTCGATAACGTAAAGATCCTTGCCTGTATTCTGAGTAACGAATACACGTGAGCCGCGGTTGTTGGTAAGTGTGATTTTAGCTACGTCATCTATGTTGTGCTGGAACATTTTGTTGTGAATAAAGTCGATATAATCCTGTTCAAGGAAGGGCACGTTGGCAAGTGAAACAAGTACTATTGTATCCATATACGGACCGTAACCGTAGTAGTAAACCTCGCCTGTTTCGCTGTTCTCTATTCTGTCGCCGAAAGCGGCAAAGTAAGAATTTTCCCCGAAAGTATACTCAACCGTAGCATAAGGCGTGTGGAAACCGTACCTTTCCATAACAGCCTCGTAATCCTCACGTGCCGAAACGTTGTACTCAACCACAGCGATGCCCGAAAGATTGCAAAGATCGGTAAACATTTCGTACAGCGTTGTGGTGGAAAGAATATCGTGCTTGTTTTTTTCGGGAGAAACAATTCTGTGAAGCTGGTTCTTTAAAGTACCCACTCTTTCTTCATCGGGAATGATTTCGCAGGTAAACAGCTCTTTGCCTTCTTTGACGTAGGTAAGACGCTGAATGTACATTGCGTAGTCGGTTTGTATGCTTCTTGTAAGAATGGGATTCAGATAATAGTGTATGTCATTTTCAAAAATTGAAGCGGCACTGTCCATAATATAAATGCAGTCCTTGTCGGTGTGCTTCATATAGTATCCGCCGTCAGGCGAAATATCGCCCATAAGAACGGTGTTAACGGTGCCTTTTTTGTCGGCAACGGTTATCTCTATTGGGTTATCTTTTTCCGAAAGACCGTAGTCGGAAAGATTGGACGACGGATTTTCAAGCTTTACCGAGGCAAGCATATATCTTGACTGAAGCAACAGATTTGAAAGGTTGTTGCCGTTGTACAGATTGCTTTTTGCCTGCTCAATAACAGGATCGCCGCTTGAAGGATCGGTGTAAACCTTGAAATAGCCGTAGTCATTGGTTACGGTGACATAATCAAGATTTGAAAGGCTGATTTCGGGAAAAATCATAGGGTAGTAGGTGATTTTCACGTCATCTGCCTCAAAGGTGCAAAGTACATCGTCCGAGGTACCGGGCTTTATGCGGTGTCTGTTTTCCGCCTGCCCCGAAAGAACATTGTTGATGTAGGTGATGTTGATGCCCCTGTCTTTGCCGCTGATATCGGTAATTATGGCAAACACCTCATCGCCGTCGCTGTCATATTTGAGTACGGTATGCTTTTCTTCGTGACTGAAAACAGATGTAAGAAGATATACAATTGCAAGAAATGCGGCAAGACAGGCGAAAATAATAATAGCCTTTTTCTGCCTTGAAAGATGTGTCTTTTGTTTGTTCATTACAGATACTTCCTTTTGATAAATACAACAATTCCTGCCGCCGCAATTATAACGGGAACGATAATTGCAAGTCTTTTTGTCATAGCTTCGCTTTGCTGTTTTGTAACGGTGATGGCTGTTTCGTCAAGCACCTTAAAGTCAATGCTTGCGGCAGTTGCACCCTTGTTGATTTCCGAAACGGTGCGTCGGAGCAAATCGGAATTTGAGTAAGCGGGAATGTCAAGATAGTACAGGAAGGAGGAAGAGCCGCAGGCAACAACATTCGCTGTCTTTTCAACTCCGCCGGAAAGCTTTGTGTATCTTGAAACTGCCATAACAGGCTTGTTCTGCCACTTTTTTGGACTTTCGCCGTCAAAGCTTACGGCATCCTTTGAGGTTACGATTATGGGAGAAACCGAAATGTTGCTTGCATCGCTGTTCTTTATATCCATTTGCAGACAGTTGTAGAACAGAGGATAAGAACGGCTCTGTTCTTCGCTTAAGGTCTTGTGGATTTTGTATCCTAATCCCGACGAGGAATCACTGTATGAGCCGAAGAAGCCCATACCCTGAGTACCTGAAACAACATTTCTGTCACCCTCCATAATAAGGGCGTTGTTGTTGAGAGTTATGCCAAAGCTTTCTTCCATAAGTGCGTGAAGCTCGCTGAGCTCTGCTCCCGTACAGCTTGCAAAGTACATAATATTGCCGTAATCTTCAAGAACGTAGTCACGCAAAAGCTCAATTTCGTTGACACCTCCTGAATTTCTGCCCGAAAAGTCGCTTCTGGGCTCGCAGATAATTACGATGTCGTACTGTGAAAGCTGCTTTGAGGTGGTTCTTTTAAGCTCGATGTTGTCAACCTTGTAGCCGTAGTCTTCAAGGAAAACCTTGAGAACATCGTTGATTTCCTCGTTGTGACCTGTGGTAAAGCCCGCCTTAAGACTGCTTCCGCTGTTGCCTGTTACGTTGAGAAAGGCATTTGTCAGCTTGTTTTCGCCGTCAAAGGCAAATTGTCTGTACTGACCGCCTCCCGTCTCGCTGTACTTGTACATATCCGAAAGATATCCGCCGCCTTCAAGAAGGGAGAATATTTTGGATAGTCCTGTGGAGGGGCAGTATACAACAAGGCTTGCCGAGGTTATTTCATCGTTGCTTGTTTGCTTGAACTTGTTGAAATAAGCAACCTCGCTGAGTACATCGTGATAGCTTACCGTAATGTTGTCGTAAAGCTTTTCGTAGCTTTCACACAGCATCTTAACGCTGTTAAGTGAATCTGCACCTTCCACAATATCCTTGGGGCTTGCGAAGATGATTTCTATGGGCTGGGTTACGTTTTCAAGAGCTTTCTTTGACTGATCGCTTACGGTATAAATCTGTTTGCTTGTAATATCAAAATAAAGGGGAAAGAATTTGCTGTCAAGATATGATATTACAACATTTACCAGCAGGATAAAAACCACAAACACTGCCGTAAACACCACGGAGGATGAGCCGTATCTGAATTTTTTTGAGTCTGAAAGCTTTTCTTTTATACTTCTAATATCTTTTAAATCCTTCATTTGCTTACCTCTTTTTCAATCAGTCCCAACGTCTTTTTTCATATACTCTGACAGTAAGGAAAAGAAATACCGTAATTATGCTGACATAGTAAATGATAGCCGTAAAGTCGAATATGCCTCTCTGGAAGCTGTAAAAACGGTCCATAACGGAAAACCACTTTACAATGACACGCAGAGCATTGTTTTCTATGCCTATTGCAAAAACACTGCTTGCTATCATAAGAGCAAATACGCCGATGGAAATTACGGCGGAAATAATCTGGTTTTCGGTAAGTGAGGAAACAAAAAGCCCGATGGCAATAAATGCTCCGCCTATTAGAAGCACGCCTGCAAAACAGCTGATAAAGGTAGGCACGTTCATTTTGGAAACCACGTATGCCTGCTGTGTTGCAATGCCGTTAAGTGCGTTCATATTAATAAATGCGCTTAAAGCGAAGGTGCCTGCAAAAAGGGTGTAGGCGGCAAGAAATTTTGCTCCGATAATGCCAAGTAAGCTAACGGGGCTTGTGAGAAGAAGACGCTCTGTGCCAAGCTTTTTTTCTTCGCTGAAAAGCTTCATTGTAAGAAGCGGGATAAGTATTACAAAAAACAGAAGAATCATCGCAAAATAAGCTGTTGAGTCGGTTGTTCCGCTTGAAATTGTGCTTGAAGTAAAGCAAACACCGCTTATTGCGAAAAACACGGCGGAAAACACATAGCCGATAGGGGAAATAAAGTAAGACATCAGCTCACGTCTGTATATTGCGCTCATATGTTTTCCTCCTTTTTGTTCTTGTCGAGAATTGATATAAATACGTCTTCAAGGTTTGCACTCATACTTTCAAGACCTATCATGGGCCAGCCTTTGCTGCTTAACAGGTTGAAGATGGGCTTTCTTATATCCGTGCCGCTGTCTGATTCCACAAGGAAGCTGTAGCTGTCTCCGTCACGCTCGGGAAGGAGCTCTGCTCCCGTAACGCCGTTTATGCTCTTAAGATGTGACAGCACCTCATTCTGAGGACCGCATATTTTAACCATCATTTTTCTCTGTCCCGTTACCGCTTCAAGCTCTTCCGTCTTTGAGTCGGCAACAAGCTGTCCCTTGTTTATGATGACAACTCTGTCGCATACCGCCTTTACTTCGGGGAGAATGTGGGTGCTTAAAATTACGGTGTGGGTTTTGCCCAGAGAATTGATAAGAGAGCGGATTTCCATAATCTGTCTCGGGTCAAGTCCTACCGTGGGCTCGTCAAAAACAAGAATGTCGGGTGATGAAACAAGAGCCTGTGCTATTCCCACTCTTTGTCTGTAGCCCTTTGAAAGATGGCTTATGGGACGCTTGTACACCTCGCCGATATTTATAACATCAACAATTTCGTCAATATGCTTTTTCTTGTTGTAGGTGCATTTTTTTAAGTCAAAGACAAAGCTCAGGTATTCCTTTACCGTCATATCAAGATAAAGCGGCGGATGCTCGGGAAGAAAGCCGATGTGCTTTTTTGCCTCAATGGGGTTTTCCAGCACGTCAATTCCCGCAATTTCAACACTTCCGCTTGTTGCCGAAAGGTAACCTGTAAGAATGTTCATGGTGGTTGACTTTCCTGCACCGTTAGGACCGAGAAAGCCTACGATTTCGCCTTGCTTTACGTTAAAGCTTATGTCGTTTACCGCATAATTCTTTCCGTAACGCTTAACCAGATTTCGGATTTGTATCATGTAATGTTTCAATCCTTTCCTTGCTGTTGCCAATAATCCAACTTATTGTATCAATCTTTTTTTAATTCGGAATAAACCGAAAAAGAATAATTTACTGTTGCTGTGTGACGGCTATGTGTTTTCGGAGCATCTGTCGCCCTGTACGGCATCAAGCCGTTCCATTTCAAAGTCAATGGCGTTGAGCACCTCAAACTTTCTTATGCTCCATAACGGCGATACAAGCTCGCTCCTTTTGCCGTCGCCCGTAAGCCGCTGCATTACAATTCTTTTGTCAATCATTCTCAGCTGATTGCATATAAGGCTGACATACTCGTCCATTTCAAATGTTCTGAATACGCCCTCGTTGTACATTCTTTCGCACGCCGTTCCCCGAATGACGTGTAAAAGGTGAAGCTTAAGTGACCACGGGAGAAGGTCGGATACAGCCATTACGCTTTCGTTCATCATGGGTATATCCTCACCGGGAAGTCCGTTGATAAGGTGGACGCACACGTCAATGCCAAGATTTTTCAGAGTCACAAAGGTCTGTTTAAAATCGGCATAGGTCGACTGCCTGTTAATAAGAATACCTGTTTTGTCGTGGATTGTCTGAAGTCCAAGCTCAACGGTAAGATAGGTTTTCTTTGAGATTTCTTCAAGGAGCCTGAAGCATTGGGTTGAGATGCAGTCGGGGCGTGTTGCAATGCTTAATGACACCACATTTTCGCACTCAAGCGCCGCCTCGTACAAAGCACGCAGCCTTTCTACGGGTGCATACGTGCCCGTACCTGTCTGGAAATACGCCATATAAGAAGTGTCCTTCCACTTTTTGCTCATCATATCACGTATTTCTTCAAACTGAGTACGCACCGAGTTACGGGGATTTCCCGCAAAGTCGCCTGAAAGTGCATCGCTGCAGTATATGCAGCCGCCAAGCCCTTTTGTGCCGTCTCTGTTGGGACAGGTAAATCCGCCCGAGAGGGATATTTTTGCTATCTTTTTTCCGAATTTGTTTTTGAAAAAATAATCAAGTGTATGATACCTTTTTCCAAGATACGGTCCGTTCATTTTATATCCTTATACAAAGTATTTGTAAATTTCGTTTTTGGCAACGCCTCTGTCCTTGGCACAGCTCTTTATGGCATCCATTTTCTTTAAGCCCTTGTCTGTGTAAAACTCAACGTGCTGTTCCACCGTCATATTCTGCCAGAAGCATTCTTTTTCTGTATCACAACAGCCTTCCACTATTATTACATACTCGCCTCTCGGCTCTTTTTCACGAAAGACGTCAAGAGCTTGGTCAAAGGTGAAGTAGGAAAATTCCTCGTTGAGCTTTGTAAGCTCTCTTGCAAGACAGATTTTTCTGTTACCCAGAGATTCTTTCATAATTTCAAGAGTTTTTACAAGTCTGTGGGGTGCTTCGTAAAAGATTGTTGTGCGTCTGTCGTTTTTTACAACTTCAAGTACTTGTGCTCTTTCCTTTTTGTCTGTGGGAAGAAAGCCTTCAAACACAAAACGTCTTGAGCTCATACCCGACGCCGACAGTGCCGTAACAAATGCACAGGCACCCGGAATGGGAATAACCTTTACTCCGCTTTCTCTGCAAAGCCTTACAACATCCTCGCCCGGATCGCTTATTGCAGGCACTCCCGCATCTGTGACAATAGCTCCCGAAAGACCTGACATAAGCTTTTCGAGAACAATGTTTCCTGCCGTGTTTTTGTTGTGCTCGTGATAGCTGACAAAGGTGTTTTTTATACCAAGCACCGATAAAAGCTTGCCCGATACACGTGTGTCCTCCGCCGCAACAAAATCAACGTTGCTGAGAACATACCTTGCTCTTTCTGTTATGTCCGACAGATTTCCTATGGGCGTTGCAACAACGTACAGTGCACCTTTTTCTATTTCGTTTGCCATTTTACTGCTCTCCGTTTTGGTCTGCGTCTTCGTTTTCCGCAAGTTCTTCCATCTTTACTTCAAAGGGAGTTTCGCCTGTGTCGGTAACCGTAGGGTCTGCAACGGCAACTGACACGGAGCTGTCTTCACTTTCCGATGTACTTTCTTCAAGGGTGAGCTGATTCTTCTGACTTTCTGTCATTTCCTCGCCTAAAAGAAGCTGACGTCTCTGCTCCTTAATCTGCTGAGTGAACATATGAAGCTCAGGCACTTCGTCAAGGTCGTCAATTGTTTCAAGACCGAAGGTACGAAGGAATACCGTTGTTGTACCGTAAAGCATGGGACGTCCCGGTGCATCAAGTCTGCCTTTTTCTTCAATAAGACCTTTGTCGCAAAGTGACATAATAACGGAAGGCGATTCAACACCTCTTACTCTGTCAACAAGTGCACGTGTTGCAGGCTGATTGTATGCGATAATCGCAAGCACCTCAAGTGCGGCACGTGACAGCGGCTGATTGTGTCTTATTGTAAGAGCATTTCTTACAACCTCGGCATACTGATTTTTTGTAGCAAGCTGTGCATGACCGTCAAGAATAAGCAGTTCAAAAGCATTGTTTTCGTATCTGCCTATCATTGCATCAAGAAGCTTTGGAATAACCTTTTCCTCAGCCCCGATAGCCTCTGCAAGCTTATCAAAGCTTATCGCACTTCCGTAAGCGAACAGTGCCGCCTCAGCCGCACGAATAAGATATTCTTCATCATATATGAGCTCTGCCTGATAGGATTCTCTTCTTGCCATTTGCATTTACCTCTTTCGGCTTAAATCTTTACACACTTATCCATGGTAATTCATATTATTATATCACACCTTTCAAAAAAATGCAAGAGGCGGATTTATTTCAAAATTTGTACTTGACAAAAGCGATTATAAATAGTATAATATCAAGGCAATGCTGGTGTGGCGCAGTGGTAGCGCAACTGATTCGTAATCAGTAGGCCGAGGGTTCAAGTCCCTCCACCAGCTCCAAAATCAGGTGATACGCATAAGCGTGTTGCCTGATTTTTTTATAGGGATTTGAACCCCAAGGGGGCACGAAGCGTAAAGAAAAACAGCCTGTTACGGCTGTTTTTTAGCGAAGTGGTGCGAAACGGGAACCGAAAGGCAAAGCCTTTTGGTCGTTGAGAAGTGCATACGCGAAGCGGATGTATCCCTTCACCGGCTCCAAAGACGGTACGAAAGTGCCGTCTTTTTTACCTGTAAATATAACAAGAGCGGAGGATTTTCCTCCGCTCTCATCTGTTCGACAAATTGGAATTTATCAGTTATTTATCCTGCAATTTCTTTTCTATATAATCAGATTTCAAAATAGAATAACAAACCGAATCAAAAACTTTACCATCGAATCTTTTGCAACCTTGTTCTATTGTAATTTCATATTCAAATCCACATTTTTCAAGAACTCTTTTGGACTTAGTGTTATCAGGAATATGGAAAGCAGACAATAAATCTATGTTTAACTCATCAAACAAATATTTAATAATTCGTTTAATCGCTTCTGTCATATATCCATTTCCCCAATAATCTTCAGATAAAACATAGTTTATAGATTTGGCATAAAACTTTCCACGATTATGGTCGGGACAGACTCTTACACAGCCAATAACTTTTTTACTGTCTTTTAGAGCAACTGCCCATCGGTCATCATTTTCAATATACTCGTTCAAAACATCGAGGGTAACATTTATATTGGCATGAGGTTTCCAACCGCCCATAATAACCGAAGGTTTTTTCATGATATCATGTAAATCATCAACATCAGACTCTCGCCATCCTCTTAAAATAAGTCGTTGTGTTTCTAATGTTATCATAAAGGGTTGTTTATCTCCTACAAATTTAAAATTTTCGAAATGTTTAAAAATTTCTTTTAACTAATTATAGCACAAAAATGTAAATAATTCAATCTGCCATGAAATGTTCATAATCTTATGATGCAATAAATACGTAATCAATAGCACCTAATGGCGAGATTTTCGTTCATCAATTACCGATTCGGCGGGTGCCGACCGAAAAAAAGGTTGTAAAGACTAATAAAAGGTGTATTTAAGGGGCTATTTAGACCTGTTGATTCGTAATCAACAAAATCCATCACCAGCTCCAAAGACGGTACGAAAGTGCCGTCTTTTTTTACCTGTAAAAAAACAAGAGCGGAGGATTTTCCTCGGCTCTTGTCTGCACAACATATTAGAATTTATTTAATCCACCACTGGGGAGTTATTTCACCGAGCCTTACGGTTTTGCCCGTGGAATAATCAAGCATAATTTCTATATCATAATATTTTCCTGCCATAAGCTGAACCATAAGCTCCCGACAAGCACCGCAAGGAGCACCGTTGGAACCGTCCGGTAAAATGCAAAGAACTTTGTCAATTTCCTGTTCACCGTTGGTAATCATATTAAAAATAGCATTTCTTTCTGCACAAATGCCCAGTGTTGAGCAGGTGTCTATGCAAACACCGGTATATATCTTTCCCGATTTTGAACAGACAGCGGCAGATACTTCTCCGCAGGTGACATATTCCGAAATTCTCCGCTCATTCAATACGGCTTTTGCGGCTTCATACATTTCGCTCCATATTTTTTCCATAAGTAATCTCCCTGTCAAATTCAAGTCCATCTAACCGATTATAAACTTAATTATGGCATAAAAAGTAGGCGATTCAACCTGATTTAAAGTGTCCGTAACCCTATGTTTTTTGTCCGTGTTACCCTGATTTACAGGCTTGAACTTTTACGGCTAATCACTGTTTTCGGTATATCCCAAAATGGCAAATACAAGCCCTGCAACGGGAAGAAATAAACCAAACACCTGACCGATTCCCCAATTTGCATAAACAGACACATACATTGTGAAAAAGCCGAACAGTATCAGCGTAATTCCAAATAAGATTTTCTTTATTGATTTCATGGCGAGCCTTCGCAGATTAAAGAGGATTGTTTGACAGCTTTTTGAAAAGCGGAACAAGCATACCTCCGAGGCTGTTGCCAAGTATTACAATGACAAAGTAAGGCAATGCCTTCACAGGCTCGGGACAGCCTCCCATAAAGTAGTATGCCATATCCGCAATACAGTGGTTGAAGCCGCAGATTATAAATACAACAACAGGGAATACAACGCCGAACACCGCACCTGCAAAATTGTTTTCTTCCTTGCACTTTCTGTATGCTTCAACTGCGGTGAACATTAAAAGTCCGCAGAAGATTGCAAGAACAAAGCTGCTTAAAGGGCTGTCATTGATTTTTGTAATCATGGAAGCATTTGCTCTCTCGCAGGCACTAACCGTAAGACCTGATACGGCGGCAGAGCTGAAGCGTGAAGCGTTGAAAAGCGATGCTGCAAAAAATGTGCCGAAAAGATTGCCCAAAAGTGTAACAACTACCTCATACAGGTATTCAGGCTTTCTTAAAGGTATGTAGCCTACCTTTCCCGTGAAAAGGTTGTACTTAAAGCATACAACGCTGAAAAGTCCAAGGGAAAACAGGAATGCACCGATGTATCTGTTGTCGCTTGACATAAATACAATTGCACCTATGCCGATCATAAAGCCTGCAAGAATGCCGTCGGATAAAAAGGATAAAAATTTGTTTTTCATTGTTTGTCCTCCATCGTTTTGATTATGTAAATATTACCACATAAAAGGCGAATTGTCAACCGAGTAAAGCTCATATATCTTTAGAAAAGAAGATTTGCCGTGTACCGTTGTCGCCGCATACGTACTTTTTAACGCCGAAGTGCTTTTCGATTGCTTGCCTGTCAAGACACTTTTCCTTGCTGCCGAAAAAGACAGCTTTTCCACTGTGAAGAATTATTATGTTGTCGGCGTATTTTACGGCATTTGAAAGATTGTGCATAACAGCTATGACGGTTTTGCCTTCGTTTATACATCTTTGCTTTGAAATGCGGTATATTTTTTCTTCGTTACCTATGTCCATGCCGTTTGCTGGCTCGTCAAGAAGCATAAGATCGGCATCCTGACATAAAACCGTCGCAAAATAGCAAAGCTGTCTTTCGCCGCCTGATATTTCATTGACCTTTTTGTCCGATAAATGTAAAAGTCCAAGCTCGTCAAGACAGGCTTTGGCAAGACTTTTCGCTTTATTCTCCGAAGTCTTGTACGGGTTTCTTCCCATGCTGACAAGCTCAAGAGCCGTAAACGGCACGCTTTTCACAGACTGTGGAAGATATGACAGCATTGTTGCCCGCTGATACCGAGGCAGTAAAGTAAAATCTTTGTTGTCAAGCAATATGTTTCCGCTAAAGCTTTTAAGACAGGCAAGGCAGGAAAGAAACGTCGATTTTCCGCTTCCGTTAAGTCCGATAACGGAGGTAAATGTTCCGTCATTAATTGACAGGTTTATGTCGTATAACACCTGCTTTTTGCCGTAACCGAAAGAGAGATTTTTAATTTCAAGCATGACCTTTTCCTCCTTTGAATAAAAGTATTCCAAGGAAGAACAGTGCACCTGCCGAGGACAGCACAATTCCAACGGGAATGTTTGACGGCGCAAACAGCACCTTTGAAATAATGTGGGATAACAGCACAAGGCAGCAGCCCGTAACCGAACAGGCAGGTATCATTACTTTGCTGTTTTCTTTTACAAAAAGCCTTGCTATGTGAGGTGACATAAGCCCCACAAATCCCAGAAGTCCCGCAAAGGATACAACAGCACCGCTGCAGATACTTGCAAGAAGCATAAAGAATAAACGTACCGAAGAGGGATTCTCTCCCAATGAAGCTGCAACATCGTCGCCCAGAAGAAGCATATCGCATTTTTTTGAAAACATAACCGCAAGCACAAAGCATATACTTATCATAACACACGGGATTGCAAGACGGGACAGAGGAATGTCGTTAAGCGAGCCTATGGAAAAGGCATTGTAGCTTACAAGAACGTCCGAATCAAGCAGGGATATGAGAGATATTCCTGCCGAAAGCACCGAGCTGAAGGCAATACCCATAAGTATTACGTTTGCTTTTGTGAATCCGATTTTCCGTGACAGGGCAACAATTATAAGTGTTGAAGCAAAGGAGCCGATAAAGGCGAAAACAGGGGTAAATGGTGAGAGCGACGGAAAGAAGTAAAGCATCATTATGACACCGAAGCCTGCACCCTGACTGACGCCTATAAGATTGGGGCTTGCCATTTTGTTGTCTGTTACATTTTGCAGAAGATGTCCCGAAATACCAAGACCTGCTCCCGAAAGAAGCGCCGATGCAGTTTCCGGAATTCTCACGGAATGAATGATAACGGAATAAACACTGTCACTTTTTCTGAAAAGTGAGGAGAAAAAATCAAAAAAAGGTATATAAACCGAGCCGCACCTCAACGACAAAAGACATAGAGCAATAAGCACTATGCCGCCTGTTATAAAAAACCTTTTTGTTCGTTTGCTACGGTGTCCCGATTCCATATAAAAGCTCCGCTAAATATTTGTAAGCCTCGTCCCAACGGCTGTTCGGCTTGTACTGAAACAGCTTTTTGGGAAGAAAGGCGTAGTTTCCTGTTTTTATGCTTGTAAGAGACTGCCATGCTCCGTTTTCAATAAGGGACTGTACATATTGCTTTGCGGCATCCTCGTCTCCCATGGGAGAAAAAAAGATGTAGTCGGGGTTTTCAACAAGAATGTATTCTATGCTCAGCCCGTCAAGAAGAATCGGCGAGGCTTCTGCTATGTTGAAGGTGTGAAGCTCATCAAGCATACCGCAGACAAAATTTTCATCCTTTGTTTTTGCCTTTGTCGCCTTTGCCGAGGAAGCACATCGCACAAACAGTATTCTCTTTTTGGGGGCAGTTGTATCAATACAGCTTTTTACAAGCTCTATGCCGTCACGGACGTCCGTTACGTTTTTTTCGTACAGTTCAGGTCTTTCAAAGATGGTGCACAGAGTTTTCATAACCCTGTCGTAATCCTCAAACCCGTCAACCCTGAAAAGGGCAAAGGGAATACCGCTGTCCTTTATGAATTCCGCAGCTTCTCTGTGTGCGGCAATGTCATATGAGCCGATAATAAGGTCGGGACTGTACGACAGCAAAAGCTCGGAGCTTATGCGTTTTCCTGCACCGCTGTCAACCAACGGCGTGTTTTTTTCTGCAAAGCCTCTTTCAATGCTTTCGCCCACCGTTATGTCAACACTGCCTCCCGAAAGAAGCACCATGTCTGCAAAGGACGAAAACAGAACCGCAACCTTTTTTGGCTTTTGTGTCAGCGTAAAGCTTTTGCCTGCATCGTCCGTAAAGCCGACAGAATAACCGTTTTGGGGTATTAACGAGGAATCCTCCGAGGTGCACACCTTTTCACTGCAGCCCAAAACCGTCAAAGTGAGTATCAGCAAAATCAAAGAAATTATTTTTTTAATCATGCTAAGATTTCCGCTTTTCTTTCAAGCATTTCGCCTGAAATAAGCATTTTTTCTGCGTTCTCAAAGCCTATTCTTGCAACGGTGTCGGCAAAGCGTTCTCCTGCCTCGCCTTTGTCACGGAAAAGAAGAATGGCGCTTTCAACAACTCTCATAACCTCCTGCTCGCTTGTGAGAAGTACTGACAGAGGTTTGCCACGGTCACTCTTTTTGCCCCATCTTCCGCCTATGTATACTTTGTAGCCGTCCGTGTATTTTTCAACTGCACCGAAAGGACATTTTGTGCGGCATCTTCCGCAGCCGTTGCACTCATTTTCGGGAATGACAATCTTGCCGTCAATAAGTTTTGCACACTTTACGGGACAGGCCTTTTCCACCTGACAAACTTTACAGCCTCGGCACTTTTCTTCGCTTATCACAGGTCTTCTCTGACCGATGATACCAAGGTCGTTAAGGTCGGGCTTTACGCAGTTGTTGGGACAACCTCCGACGGCAATCTTGAACTTGTGGGGAAGCTTTACGTTATGATAGCCCTTGTAGAATTCATAATGGATTTTTTCTGAAAGACTGTATGTGTCAATAAGCCCGTACTGACAGGTTGTGCCCTTGCAGGAAACAACGGGACGCACCTTTGGACCTGTTCCGCCGACTTCAAGACCGTTTTCGCCGAGAAAATCAATAAACGGCTGTATGTTGTCATAGGGAATGTGCTGTACTTCCACCGTCAGACGAGTTGTAAAAGCAACCTTGCCGTTGCCGAACTTTTCTGCCGCCTGTGCAATTGCACGAAGCTTGCAGGAGTCAATTCTTCCGTTTACCGTAAGCACTCTTGCGTTGAAGTGTGCACCTGTGGTTTTATCTAAAAGAAAGCCGAGACCTTTTACTGCGGCGATTTCTTCGGGTGTGGGAATTCTTGCCGATTCATTCATAATAATCCTCTTTTCTAAAGCTTTGTACATATAAAATTATACCATACTAAAATATTTTGTCAACCGAGGACAGGGGAGCTTTTGTACTTTCCCGGTGAATACCCCGTCTCATTCTTAAAGGCGTTGCTGAAGGCATACACCGAGCTGTAGCCGAGAAGAAGGGATATTTCCGTAATGCTTCTGTCGCCCTGCGAAAGCAGAATTTTTGCCTGTTCAAATCTTACTCTTTTGTAATAGTCGGAAATTGTTTCTCCCGTAACACGCTTGAACATGCTTGAAAGATAGCTGTAATTGTAGCCTGAAACTTGGGACAGCACAGTCAGGGGCTTAAGCGAAAAAATATGAGTGTCGATGTAGCCTGCCACTTTACTGCACACCGCTTCCTCCTCCGAAATATGCTTGCCTGCTTCCGACACATCTGCGTTTTTGAAAAGATGTGTGATTTCCTTGATGATAAGCTTTACGGCAAGGGTAAAGTATTCGTTTTCATCGCCTGTTTTGGCAAGAAAGGCGTTTATGCAGCCGTCTACAAGACAGGATATCCGCTTTTGTCTGAATTTTCTTTTGCTGAAATGTGACGCCTTGCCCACAATGAGATCAAAGTCCTCTTTGATGCTTTCCTGCAGGGGAACAAATGACAGAAAATCGTATTTTAACGGGTGCTTTGTGCCCGATATTATTGAATGTACCTCGCATGGAAAGGACAGATATATGTCTCCCTGTGAAATCTCAAGCTGCTCTCCGTTGGTTTCGATAATTCCTTCGCCCTCGGTTACCACCGTCAGCTCAAACCAGTCAAGGTGGGTGTGCTTGCCTACAACATAGCCTTCGCCGCACACCAAACGTCCAACCTGAACAGGTCTGAAGGGTGCACAAGTGTCAAAGCCGTCAAAGACTGTTTTGTTGAGAATGTGTTCATGGCTCATATATATCGCCTCCATTATTATAATAAACGAATTTATTAAATAAATCAACCGTAAAAGCTTAGTTTCATCAAATAATCAAAAAAAATATTAAACAATACAAACAAATAGCATTTACAAACGGCAATATCTGTGTTAAAATGAGAAAAAATGAAAGAAATATTTACAGTACGGAGGTATTTATTATGAAGGTTGTAGCAGTAGTAGGCTGCGGAAGAATTGCCGACAGCGCACATTTCCCCGCACTCAGTCAGATGGACGAGGTTAGAATCAAGTATGCCTGCGATTTGATTATCGAAAAGGCACAAAAGGTTAAGGAAAAGTATCCCAAGATTGAAAACGTAATCACCGATTACAAGGAAGCGCTCAGTGACCCTGAGGTTGATGTTGTTTACGTTCTCACCCCCAACTTTGCACACTATACCGTAACAATGGATGCTCTCAGAGCAGGAAAGCATGTTTTCTGCGAAAAGCCCATTACCGTAAGCTATGCTCTCAGTAAGGAAATGCAGGCTCTTGCAAATGAGAAGGGACTTATGCTCAACATCGGTGTATGTAACAGATACCACAAGTCGGTTGAGCTTTTGCAGGAAATGAACGAAAAGGGCGAGTTCGGTAACATTTATCACGTTTACTGCTCCTTCAGAGGTTGCCGCAGTATTCCCGGACTTGGCGGTGCATTTACAACAAAGTCCATGTCAGGCGGCGGTGCACTTATTGACTGGGGCGTACATTTTGTTGACCTTATTCTTTATATTCTGGGCGATGCAAAAATCAAGAACGTAACAGCAGACGCTTATTGCGAAATGGCAAAGGATATGAAGGAATACAAATACAGAAGTATGTGGGCTGAGGATACAAAGGACATCGAAAACGGCACAAATGACGTTGACGATTTCGTATCGGGCTATGTAAGAACAGACAAGGCAAATATTTCAATAAACGGCTGCTGGGCACAGAACCTTGATATCGGCGAAATGTACATTGACTTCCTGGGCGACAAGAAGGGTGCAAGACTCAATTACGGCGGACAGTTCCAGGTATTTGACGGTCAGACTCTTGAAACAGTAAAAACAGAGCATGACATTCCCAACATGTACCTTTGCGAAGACAAGGCGTTCATCCAGTCTATCGAAACAGGCGTTAAGAACAGAAGCCACATTGACAGAATTATGGAAAGTATGCTTGTGCTTGACAAGATGTACGAAAGTGCTTCTGTAGCACATGAACTTACAATTACAGAGAGATAAGGCTATGAAAAAAATAGGATTTATTGACTACTACCTCAGCGAGTGGCACGCAAATAACTATCCTGCATGGATAAACAATGCCTGTGAAAAGCTGGGACTTGACTACAAGGTTTGCTATGCTTTCGGCGAAATAGAGGTAAGTCCCGTTGACGGAGTGACGGGTACACAGTGGTGTGAAAAAAACGGTGTTGAAAAATGTGCATCCATTGAAGAAGTATGCGAAAAGAGCGATGTTCTTCTTGTGCTGTGTCCTTCAAACCCCGAAACGCACCTAGGTTATGCCAAAAAAGTTCTGCCTTACGGAAAAAGAACTTATATCGACAAGACCTTTACTCAGAATCTTGCAGAAGCAGAAGAAATCTTTGAGCTTGGCAAAAAGTACAATGCTCCATTCTTCTCCACATCTGCTCTGCGTTACGCAAGTGAGCTTCCCTTGTTTGACGAGCTTAAAGGCAAAAAGGTGTTCACCATCACAGGCGGCGGACGTTCCTTTGAGGAATACAGCGTTCACCAGATTGAAATGCTTGTAAAGCTTACAAACAGCAAGGCTGACAGAGTTGAAGTGAAGTCTCAGAACGGCGGTAAGATGAGAATCTGCACAGTTTATATGGAAAACGGCGATATAGGCAATCTCATCTATGCACCTTCCTACGGCTTTACCGTAACAGGTCAGGACGAAAGCGGAAAAAGCATTACCAAGAGTATGTCAGGTGATTTCTTTGCCTGCCTTATTGATGACATTCTTAATTTCTACGAAACAGGAAATTACAGCTTTGAAAGCCGTCAGACTCTTGAGTGTATGAGAATAAGAGAAATGCTTCTCAACGCATAACAAAATAACTGTTTTACTGCTTCTTCGAAAATGAGGAAGCAGTATTCTTTTTATAAAGAGCAAAAACAAAAAGCCTCCGCCCATGAAAGGCGGAAGCTTAAAAGCAAAAATGCCGAATTAAACTTTTGATAATGTTTCAAGTAAGGGAAGCTTTTCAAAATCGCCTACCTTAACAAGGTAAACCTGATCATATCCACTTTTGTCAGAGGTGAACACAATTGTATTTCCATCGGGGAAGAAACGGGGATGAACGTGGCAGGACTGAGTTTTGAAGGTGGAGTCGTGACGGCAGAGAGCACGTGGTTCACTGTATGTGTCGCCTTCCAGCCTCCAGAGTCTTAAAAAGTGACCCGCTGCACTACCGTCACCCACAATAAGCTTTTCGTCTAAAGCAAAGGTGTGTCCCGTATGTCCTTCAAACTCAGTGCTCTGAATGGGTGTGCCGTCAAAATAGCAGGTAGCAAAGGTTCTCTTTCCGTTGAGATGGCCGTGATAGCCTATTCTCTTGCCGTCCTGATACCAAAATTCATGACCTACAATTGCTCCCTGAGGATCCTTGATTGCCCATACCTTTCCTGTTTCGGTATCCATACCCCAGATTCTGTTATCAACACAGTGCCATGTGCCTTCGTGGCAGAAGGTGATTTTGTGCTGGTCTGTGGGAGATACGTTAACGTGGGCAATCCAGTTCATTTCCTCCCATATTTCCTTATATTCCGAGCCGTCATACTTTACCTTGATAATTTTACTCAGGGGCTTAGGCGCATAAGGCTGACCGGGAACTCTTTCGGGCATATCCGAAGAACGGTAAATTGAGGTATATACATAGTCGCTGTCATTGCACACTGAAACAACGTGTCTGCGGTAATCGGAAGGCTTGGTGTAGATAACCTTCTGCTCGTATGTCATAAGGTCAATTCTGAGAAGGTCGTCTTCAAAGAAGAAATAAACGTAGTTTCTTGTGCCGTCAACGATTCCCTCAAAAAGACAAGGGTGATTGGGCCATTTAACCTCGGGAAGGTCAGAAACCTGAGTCATTTCATAGGTCTCAAGGTCAACGCCGTAGAAATTGGGCGTGCCTGAACGGTCAGATAAAATGAGAAGCTTTGTGTTGTTGTCGTAAAGACTGTTGTTGGTAAAATAAATGTGGCTGCTGTTGCAGCGTGCACTTGTAACACGGATTACTTCCGCACCTGTTTCTTTATCGGTGTAAAAATTTGCTTCGCAGGGATATTTCTGTCCTAAACTCATAACAATTCTCCTTTGCATTAGGTTACGATTATTTTAACTTTGGTAGTTTTAAAAGTCAAGGAAAACAAAACAATAGTGT
>JAZQFS010000012.1:0-15973 GCA_045539625.1 Eubacteriales bacterium
GCCGGGACTTTTCCCCGATATTTTGGAGGACATTGATTTTGATGCTCCCATGCCTTTGACAAACACTCTCCAGACTCTTTATGTTGAAATAAATCCCGACGGCAAGGTAAAAGCGGGAGAATATCCCATAAGAATTGAATTTTATGACTTCAATGACAGAGAAAAACTTCTTGCCGCATCGGATTTTACAATTGAAATAATCGATGCACTTCTTCCCGAACAGGAAATAATCTGCGACCAGTGGTTCTACTGTGACTGTTTGCAGGACTACTATGAAACAGAAATGTTTGACGAAAGACATTGGCAGATTATCGAGAATTTTATGAAGGCGGCTGTAAAACGCGGTCTTAATATGATACTTACCCCTCTTTTTACGCCTCCTCTTGATACTTATGTCGGCGGCGAGAGAACAACCGCACAGCTTGTTGACGTAACTGTTACTGACGGCAAATATACCTTCGGCTTTGACAAGCTCCATAGATGGGTTGAGCTTTGTAACAGGGTAGGCTTCAAGTACTTTGAAATTGCACACTTCTTTACACAGTGGGGTGCCAAGCACTGTCCCAAGGTTATGGCGACGGTTGACGGTGAGTACAAGAAAATTTTCGGTTGGGAAACGGATGCCACAAGCAAGGAGTATACAGAATTTCTCCAGACCTTTGTTCCTCAGTTCCTTGACTTCATGAAGTCTATGGACGGAGCTGACAAGAGATGCTTCTTCCACATTTCTGACGAGCCTTACATTGATCACCTTGAAGATTATGCCGCAGCAAAGGCAATTGTCAAGGAATATCTCAAAGACTACAAAATCATGGATGCAATGTCAAGCTACGAGCTTTATTCAAAGGGTGCGGTTGATATGCCTGTTCCCGGCAACAACTACCTTGAGCCTTTCCTTGAAAACAACGTACCGGGACTTTGGACATACTACTGCTGCGGTCAGTGTGAAGAAGTTTCCAACAGATTTATTGCAATGCCTCTTTCCCGTACAAGAATGATGGGAACACAGATGTGGAAATACAACATTGAAGGCTTCTTGCATTGGGGTTACAACTACTACAACAACCAGTATTCCTACGGTCAGATAAATCCCTTTATGTGCACAGACGGCGATTACTTCGGTCAAGGCGGAGATACCTTCTCGGTATATCCCGGAAGACACGGAATGCCTATTGAATCGGTAAGACTTGTTGCTTTACATGAAGCAATCCAGGACAACAGAGCACTCAAGCTTTGCGAAACTCTTATCGGAAGAGACAATACATTGGAGCTATTAGGTGACGGAAAGGATATGACCTTCAAGAAATATCCAAGATACGATGATTACCTTCTTGAAATGAGAGACAGAGTAAACAAGGCAATCAAGCAAGCGGTAAGCAAGTAATTAACTGAATAAAAAAATGGAGCCGTCTTACTCATCAAAGAGAAGTGCGGCTCCTGTTGTTTTCCATACTATGCGGCTTTTGCTTTGTTTTTCAAAAGCTTTTTTACAATAAATATGATTATGAATGTGCCGATAAGAATACCCACCGTGTCAATACACACGTCATAAAACCTGCCTGAACGCCCTTCAGTAAGTGTCTGATTGTACTCGTCGCCGATTGATATGAGTATACTTAAAGGCACCGACAGCTTTGCGGCAAAATAATACTTTTCTTTTTTTGTAAGGGTTTTCACCGTAAGAAACATCAGAATACCGAGGCAGGCATATACACTTATGTGTGCAAGCTTGCGAAGAACGGTGTCATAAATCTGATCGCGGCTTTTGGGCTCGACTTTTTCGGGCATGGTGTAATCCTTGTCAAACACTCTTACCACACTTTGAGTTAACGTCTGACTTTGTGAGGCGGATTTTTCACCTTTGGTTGAAGAAAAGCTGAAGATTACAACAATCCATAAGGTTGTTATAACAGCCATAATGACAAACAGAAGTGACCATTTTACTGAAAAAGCTTTGAAGTTGTTTTTTATGGTATTCATAACAGACAGATCCTTTTACGTTTTTTGAGGATATCTTACGCTTGTACTCTGTAGCCCTTGTTTTCAATTGCACGCACTACATCGTTTACGTGCTTTCGGCAGATTTCCTCGCCCTGAGCTTCTGCCATAACTCTTATAACAGGCTCGGTTCCGCTTTTTCTTAAGAGAATTCTGCCGTCGTTTCCGAGAGCCTCTTTGGCTTTTTCAAATGCAGCCATTACGTCCTCGTCATTAAGCACTGCGTTTTTGTCGGCAACTCTCACATTTACAAGATGCTGAGGATACATTACAAACTTTTCGCACAGCTTGCTTGAGGGCTGCTTGCTTTCGATAAACACTTCCATAATCTTTATTGCGGTGATGATGCCGTCGCCTGTCGAGGCATACTTGCTGAATATGATGTGTCCCGATTCCTCGCCGCCTAAGGTAAGCCCGTTTTTGGTCATTGCTTCGTATACGTACTTGTCTCCCACATCCGTCTTGATGTATTCTATTCCTTCTTCATCAAGAGCCTTGAAAAGACCTATGTTTGACATAATTGTTGCCGCAATGGTGTTCTTTGAAAGGTTGTCATTGGCTTTCATATACTTTGCACAAAGATAAATTATGTGGTCGCCTGTAAGAATGTTTCCGTCACTGTCCACGGCAAGACATCTGTCGGCATCTCCGTCAAAGGCAAAGCCTATGTCAAGCTTTTCGTCAAGCACAAGCTGTCTGAGACCTTCAATGTGGGTTGAGCCGCAGTCGGTGTTGATGTTTACGCCGTCAGGCACGTTGTTTATTACATATGTAGTTGCACCAAGAGCATCAAATACACTCTTTGCCAGCATCCACGCACTTCCGTTTGAACAGTCAAGTCCTACCTTTATACCCTTGTAGGAGTTGAGGGCAAGAGAGATAAGGTAGCCTGTATATCTGTTTCTGCCTGCGGCAAAGTCAACTGTTCTTCCTATGTTTTCGCCTGTGGCTAAAGGAATTTCGTCAATTCGTCCGTCGATATATGCTTCAACATCCGCAATAACCGCATCGGATAATTTTTCGCCTCGGCTGTTAATTACCTTTATTCCGTTGTCATAGTAAGGATTGTGGCTTGCGGAAATCATAATGCCGCAGTCAAAGCCCTCGGTTCTTACTACATATGAGATGCTGGGCGTTGTTGTAACGTGAAGCAGGTATGCGTCGGCACCTGATGCCGTAAGTCCCGCAACAAGAGCATATTCAAACATATAGCTTGAACGCCTTGTGTCCTTGCCGATTACTATTTTGCATTTATGCTCCTTGCCGTAATACCAGCCCAAGAAACGTCCTACCTTAAAAGCGTGTTCGACGGTAAGTGTTTTGTTTGCTTCACCGCGGAAACCGTCTGTTCCAAAATATTTTCCCATTTTTTCCTCCGTAAATCATTTAATCAAAAGTGGCTTAAATTCAAGATAGTCGCTTGAAGTAAGAAACATCTTGATTCCTATATATTCATCGTCAAGCTGTTGCTTTCTGACGTTATGAAGGTGTCCGTAATACACCCTTTGAACGCCATATTTGTACAGCAGGTCGATAATGTCAAGATTCATAAATTCTCCGAATACACAAGGGTAGTGCATAAAAACGATTATTTCCGCATCGGGATACTGCTCTTTAAGCTTTTGTGCCTCCTTCAGAGAAAGCTCAAGCCTGCCCGTTTCACGCTTTATGATTCTTTCGTCCTCGGTTTTTACACCGAATTCGTTAATCCAACCCCGTGTTCCGCATATGATTTTTCCATCTCTGTAGTATGCGTTGTTGTACAGAACATCAATTGTGTTTATGCCGTTTTCGGTAAAAAATATATTCATTTTGTTTGCCGTTGCCCACCAGTAATCGTGGTTGCCCTTGAGAATGATTTTTCGCCCCGGGAGTCTGTTTATGAAAAGCAAATCCTCTTTTGCCTCTTCAAAATTCATACCCCACGAAATATCACCCGCTATTACCACGGTATCCTCGTCGGTGACGGTTTTCTTCCAGTTTTCCTCAATACGCAAAGCGTGATTGTCCCAGCTTCTGCCGAAGACGTCCATTGGCTTGTCGGTACTGAAGGAAAGATGGGTGTCAGAAAGACAGTAAAGCATCTGTCTTGATCAATCCTCTCGCAAAGAGGCACAAAGCTCCTTGAAGCGCTTGCCTCTCATTTCAAAATTCAAAAATTCGTCAAAGCTTGTCATTGCAGGCGACAAAAGCACAAGGTCTCCTTCTTCGGCATACCCGCTTGCCCTGTGAAAAGCATCGTCGAAGCCGTGACAGCTTTCAAAATAAAGCTTTTCGCTGTTGTAGCTCTTGTTTTCGGTGATGGCTTTTTCAACCTTTTTTTCTTCGGTGTCGTGGGAAAGAAAAACTGCTTTGACCTTTGAGCAGACAACGTCGGAAAGCTCGGTAAAGTCAAGATTTTTGTCCTTTCCGCCCAGAATGAGTACGATTTTTCTCTTGTACTCACCGCCGAAAGCACTGAGTGCTGCCATGGTTCTTGCAGGAGATGAGTCAATGGAGCTGTTGTAGTACTTTACACCATTATATTCTCGGACAAATTCAAGTCTGTGTTCAACTCCGCCGAAGGTGGTGGCAACCTTTTTAACGTCGTCGGGTGTTACAAAATCGTATGTGGCGCCGATTGCCGCCATATAGTTTTCAATGTTATGCCTGCCGGGAAGAACGATATCGTTTGTGTCAATGATTTTATTTATGCCGCAGTATATTTCAGTACCCTTAAGATGAATGTTGCCAACATTGTTTTTTGCAGAGAACATTCTTGTCTTAAAGCCGCTTTTTTTGGATTCCGTGCCGAAGTTGAGGGTGATGTCGTTTCCGCAGTTGGTAACAAGCACGCCGCCTTCGGGCATATATGTAAACACGGCTTTTTTTGCTTCGATGTATTCGTCCATATCGGTGTGCCAGTTAAGGTGATTCGGCGACACGTTGGTAACAACCGCAACGTGTGGGAAGGAAAGACGAGCAAAGGGCAGACCTTCATTTTCAAAGCGGTTGACGGTGTGAAGCTGGAAGGAAGAAAGCTCAAGCACCGTAAAATCGTCGGGGGTGATGTTTTCTATTTCGCAAAGCAGGGGCTTTCCGATGTTTCCGCCCAGAAATACCCTTTTACCTGCAGCTTCCAGAATTTTTGCAATAAGCGTTGTCGTGGTGGTTTTGCCGTCGCTTCCCGTTATTGCTATTATTTTAGACGGACACAAAGACAGAAAGGCTTCCATTTCACTTGTGATGATGCTTCCGTTTTTCTTAGCCTTCAGTATTTCCTCGTTGTCAAAGCGTATTCCGGGGCTTTTGAAAACAATGTCCTGTGAAATGTCCTTTAAATAGCTTTCGCCTGTAATAAACTCTGCTCCTCTGTCACGAAGAAGGCTGACCGCAGGGTTGATACTGCTTAATTCCTCAAAGCTTTTTAAATCTCTTGCAACAACCTTTACGCCGTTGTCAAGCAAAAAGCCGATAAGCGGAATGTTGCTTATACCCACACCGATAACGGAGGCTGTTTTTCCTTTTAAAAATTCCTTGTATTGCGTAAGACGCACGTTGTGATAACTCAAACCAAGTCTTCCTTTCGCATAACACTTCAATTTATATTATACACATTTTCGGGCAAAAAACAACGGTTTTGCCAAAAAGTTATCGGGATATTTACAAAGATAACTCCAAAATGATAAAACAGTTGTTGATTTATGGCGATTTTAGTGTTAAAATATATGTAAAAGTGCAGGATTCAGGCAAAATACGTTTTTACGGAGGTTGCACAATTGTTTTACAGAATATTCGGTCAGGCGGGTTACGGCAAAACCTCATACATTTATGACAGGCTTTCTCAGTGCGTGAAAAATCACAGGAAGGCTTTTCTCATCGTTCCCGAGCAGTGTGCTCTTGAAGCGGAAAAGGAAGTTATAAGACGGCTGTCGGGAGAGTCCAATCTTTATATTGAGGTTATAAACTTTAAAAGATTGTGCAACAGAGTGTTCAGACAGCTTGGCGGTCTTACGGGTGTACATCTGGACGACGGTGCAAGAAAAATGCTTATGCTCCTGACGCTTGAAGGCATTTCGCCCATGTTAAGGGAATATCCGTCGGGAGCAGGACTTGACGATTTTTGCACAAAGGCATTGTCTTTTTGCAATTCTCTCGGTGAAAGCAGGGTTACTCCGTCTATGCTTGACAAGGCGGCAGACGAAATTGAAAAGCTGTCAAGCGGCAAGGATTTTGCAAATAAGCTCCGTGACCTTGCACTTATAGCACAGGCTTATACGGCAAAGCTTGATGAGGTTTGCAACGAAAATTCGGATATGTACGAAAGGCTTTGCAACAAGCTTCGTGAAACACCGTTTTTTGAAGGCTGTGATGTTTTCTTTGACTCTTTTTACGGCTTTACCCCAAGAGAGTTTGAGATAATTTCTCTTATCGCAGAGCAAAGCGATAATACCTATGTCACCTTTGCCTGCAAAAAGGGTGAAACGGATAAAATGTTCCACCGCTGTACCTCGGCGGCAAAGACGTGTCGGAAACTTGCTGAAAGATGCGGCTGTGAGGTGTGTGACATTGAGCTTGAGAAGAATATGCGTCATACGCACTCATCTGCTCTTTATGCCTTTGGTGAAAGCTTCAGAAGTGCACATTTAGGCGGCTTTGATACATCTGACAATTGTGATTTTTCACTGCAGAGCGTTGTGTGCACAGATATTCACGACGAGGTAAAATGTGCCGCAATGAACGTGCACAGACTTGTGAGAGAGGGCGCAAAATACCGTGATATTGCAATATGTGCAAGGAACACGGCGGATTATATAGGTGTTATTGATACCTCCTTTGAAAAAGCAGGTATTCCGCTTGGAATAGACATACACAGGCCCTTTGGCACAAGTGCACTTTATGAGCTTGTTTTGTCAGCACTTGAAGGAGCGTCAACCTTTGCATGTGATGATATAATAAGATACATTAAGACAGGTATTTCGGGGCTTGACGAGGAAGAAGCGGATACATTTGAGCTGTACCTTAGGGTGTGGAATGTAACGCCGTCTCACTTTAAGCGTGATGAGGATTTTGCAATGAATCCCGACGGCTATGTTGACGGAACGCCCGACGAGTATACCCTGAAGGTGGTAAACAGTGCAAGAAGCAAGGTGTTTATATGCCTGGACTCACTGAGAAGAAACCTTGCACAGTGCAAAACGGTGAAGGATTTTTCATCGGCGGTGTACGGACTTCTTACCGATATTAAAAATGTAAGCGGACTTGATGAAATATATGACGGAGCAGACGGTGAGGCATTGGAGCTTCTTTGCAATATGCTTGACAGCTTTGTCAGCTTCGGCGGTGACGAAAAAATAACAAGGGAGCGTTTTGTCATCCTTATCAAAAGCTGCAGCAAGGACTATGAATATTCCCATATTCCTGCAAAAAGCGATGAGGTGCGTTTTTCCGATGTTACCCTTATGCGTGCTTCAAACGTAAAGCATATAATTGTTCTTGGTGCCAACAGCGGCGTTTTTCCCGCAGCCGGCTCTGACGGCTCACTTGTTACGGCAAACGAAAGAAAGTTGCTGAAGCAGCAGGGCATAGAGCTTGAGGATGACGAGGAAGAAAAGCTTTATGATGAGCTGTTTTTGGCATATTCCGCCATTTGCAGTGCGTCGAAAAGCACAAGCCTTTCTTACTGCGCAAAAAGTCTTTCGGGCGAAAATCTTTATCCCTCGGTGCTTGTTGCTTCGGTTGAAAAAATTACGGGCAATAAGACAAAAGCGCTTCATGAAGACGGAGAAGAGAGCAGCCTTTGCTATGCAGGAGACGGTTTTCTCTTTGACGAGTTGAGCGTTATGGCTGACGGCGAAAAACGCAACACACTGATAAAATATTTTTCCACACGCCCGCAGTATGCCGAAAAGCTTGATGCTTTGTTGCGAGGATTTTCCCAAAAAGAAAAGCTTGATGCAAAAACACTTCGCCTTATATACGGCAGTACCCTTGTGACAAGCTATTCACGCCTTGAAAAATTCAAGGGCTGCCCCTTTTCTCACTTTTGCACTTACACGCTGAACTTAAGACCTGAGCCTGTTGCGGCACTTGGCGCATCTGAAGCGGGAAACATTATGCACGCTGTCCTTGAGCACCTTGTTCCGTTGCTTTGCAAAAGAGATGAAGACGGAAATCTTCCCGATGAAGAAAAGGCGAAGGAGCTTGTGAAACAGCTTTTGGCAGAGCATCTCGGAAGCATTTCGGGACTTGAACGGGACGGGCTTCCCAAACGCTTTGTTTATCTTTATAACAGGCTTTCAAGGCTTTTGATTACCCTTGCCTGTAACATTGTAAGGGAGCTTAAGGTAAGCAAATTTGTACCGTGTGACTTTGAGCTTGATGTTTCACGCGGCGGACAAGTGCACCCTGTACCCATAGATATAGGCTCAGGCTGTACCTTGTACATTGTGGGAAAAATCGACAGAGTGGACGTTTATAACAAGGACAATGAGTGTTATATACGAATTGTTGACTATAAAACGGGCAAAAAAACCTTCAAGATGAAGGACATAGAAAACGGCTTTAATCTTCAGATGCTGTTATACCTTCAGGCATTGCGTCAGGGCGGAGATGATTATTACGGTGCAAAGGTTGTGCCTGCAGGCGTGCTTTATTCCAATGTTGTGTCATCCGTTAAGACATTAAGCCTTGGCGATGACATCACGGAGGCGGCAACAACGCTGACCTCGCCCGTATCAAGCGGAATTATGCTTGATGACGAAGATGTTCTTCTGGCAATGGACAGCACGGAGGAAAAGGTGTATCTGCCCATAACCTCAAAAAATGCAAAGGACTGTCTTAAGAGCCTTGAGGAGATGGGAGCACTGCTTGATTTTGCAACGCAGACGGCCTCTATGATTGCCCGTGAGATTTATTCGGGCATAAAGAACGCAAAGCCTTTTGACGGCAAGGCTGAGGGGGTTGATGTTGACCCGTGTGCCTATTGCGATATGAAGAGCATTTGTTCAAAAGAAAAATGACGGACTGTTTATAACAATCCGCCAAGCTGATTACAGTATTTCAAAAGCAAGACCGCTTTTGGCTTTTATGGAAATCTCATCGCCGCAGGATAAAACCTCGCCCGTGATGAGATTTTTTGCTTTGGTAAAATATGGAACGTCAGGCACAAAGACAATATCCTTTGCAGGGAAAAAGGAAAATATGCGATTGTCTGCGTAAACCGTGCAGTCTTGCGGAGCGTAGAAGTGTACCCCGTAAAGCTTGGCAACGGTACGCAGCATGGAAACGGAAGCGTCAAGACTTGAAAGCATACAGATGCTGTCACTGTTTCTTGCACAGATTATGTTTGAGTCTTTGTCACGGAAGACGGGTGTGATGTTTTTATTTTCCGAGATATAAAAACGGGGACAGGAGGTATCCGAAGACGGAATGAGCTCAAAGTCGGGTATGTGCTCTGCTTTGGAACACAGCAAAACGCCTGCATTTTTCTGCAATTTGCTTTTCAAAAGCAATAATTCTTCTTTTGTGACCGACAGAGGAGTCAGAAAAACGGCAAGCTTTATGTTTTCAAGGTCTGCTTTGTTTATGTCAAAGGAATAAATGATGTCAACGGGAGCACCGCAAAGCTGAAGATTGCGAAGAAGGTTTTCCACCTTTTCCACCACGGAAGGGTGTGAAAGCATAACACTTTTTTCGCTGATGACAACGGCAATTTCGGCTCGGCTTCGGTGGGGCTTTTGGCGAATGCTTCCGTTGACCTTGACTATCGAAGAAATGTTGTTCATTATGCCCCTGTCATCATACCAGCCTCCGCCTAAATCCATATACCACAGCCCCGAGTTGTGAGTGAAATTTTTGCAGAACTCACGAAGCTGAACGGCGTATGTTTCTTCGGCACAGGAGGCGTTGCTAAGCAAATCGCCTTTTGTCAGGTGAGTGCGGTTGTCACATTCGTCCACCCAAAGGTGCGTGCGGTTGACGGTAACGGTTGCGGTCATTTCACCGCCGGGCTCACCGGGACCGCACCTGAAATAAGATTTGGGAGCTGCAAAAAAGTCAAGATTGGGACTTTGTAAAAGCTTTTCAAAGCCCAGATGACCTGCATATGAGCTTCTGTCCATATGAAGAAGGTAGCCGTAAAACGCACCCACAAGCTTGTCCTCGGTATTGTCCTTTATGATTTTGCCAAAATGCTCAAGTGCTCTTGTGTTGACAAGACTTGTGAATTCGTCATAGTCAATGCTCCACCTGTCCAAAACCTCGTCTTTGTAGAAGTCGGCACTGCCGCTCTTTGCTTTTTCACGAAGCTCCGACGGAGGGACAACCGTTTCTTCATAGTTTCCCCATGCCTTCTTTAATGCCTGTTCAGAACCGTATTTTTTTAAGCCGAAGTTCAAAAAGTGTTTTTTTGCATTTATGCCGTAATCGCCGAAACGTCCGCTCTGCCGTCCCCACGGCATTGATTCGCCGCAAGCACCGTAGGCTATGTGATATCCGAGAATTCTGCCGGCATAAGGCGAGCTTTCAAGGTGATTGACAAGCCTTCTTAACGCTTCGCCTGCGTCCTTTAACCACTTTTCCGAGCAAAAGCTCTGAAGGCTGATTACTCCGCCTACATTGGGGCGGGTGTCTTTCCAAGCACCTGCGTTGTAATATCCCACTGCCGATTCATAGCCGAGATAATCCTGCTTGGGTGTTCCAACGAGAGCTTTGATTTCTTCCTTTGTTTCGGGACCGTTTTCGTATACAAAAACCTCTGCGGGGTTTTCATAGCACCAGTCAACGGGAACGTTTAGCTTTATGCGGGGTATGAAATACTCTGCCTTTCCCGAGGCGAATATTCCTTCTGTAACCCTGTCGCAAAGGCTGTAGTCATACCTGTCAACCCCAACCCAGCCTGCGTGTAAAATACAGGTGTGGATTTTTACGCCTGCATCGGAAAAGTCGTCGTGAATTTTAAGCTGATGTGTAAAATCGGGCTGGAAAACAAGAGGCTTTCCGCTATCGTCTGCTATGGGAGGATCGTAGCAAAAGCCGAGACGTGACCAGAATACGGGATTGTTTCTTAAGTATTCGAGAGCTGTTTTTTTATCCATAAATACACCTTCTTTGGTAAATCACGCGCCGCTTCTGAAGCTGTGAGGTGTTTTGCCTCGAAGAAGCTTGTACTGTGAAATAAAATAAGAAACGTTGTTGTAGCCGCAGGCAAAGCATACCTCTGTCACGGATTTTTCGGTGGACAGCAGCATCTTTTCCGCTTGATTTATACGTACGCTGTTAAGATATTCCTTGAAGCTTTTGCCTGTAATACGCTTGAAGGACCGTGAAAAATAACTGTAGCTCATATTTATGTGGGAGGCACACTCGGCGGCTGAAATATCTCTGTCGAAGCTGTGATTGATAAATACGATGGCTTTGTATATCTGCTTGGTAAGGGTTATGTCTGAGGAAAAAAGCTCGGTGTTTGAGCCGTGCAGCTTGTCATAACGCATAACATCGAGAAGCAGACCTGCGGCGCCTATTTTAAGAGCAAGCTCTTTGCCGAAGCTTTCTTTGTTGTGCTCCTGCAGTATGCTAAGCACGGATTTCTCGATGTCCGTTCCGTCAAGCTCGGACTTTTTCCACACAACCTTTGTGTCCTCGCCGTACAGCATAAAGTGCATGGCGTAGGCGGCACCGTATTCCGAATCCGCAAGCTTGAGTATGATGGTGGGCTCAATTTTTATTACAAAATAGCTTCCGCCGCTTTGACTTAATACGTATGTGCGGTGCACCGTCTCGCTTCTGAAAAGGCACAAATCTCCCTTGGACATATAAAACTCGGTGTCGTTGGCGCGCATTTTGTATTCGCCTTCAAGAATATATATGAATTCAAGTGCGCTGTGAATGTGCGGAAATGCTATCTGCTTGGGCTGTTCAAAGTGTTGCTCAAAGGTTTCTATACCGTTTTCAGTAAGCTGTTTTCTCGGCGGTTCTGTGACATAATCCTTTATCATTGCTCTATTTTACCTCAATATGACAATTTTTTTGTATTATCAGACAAAAACATTATAGCACAACCGCAATAAAAATGGTAGTATTAATTTAAACAAAACATAAAAATTATATTTTTTGTTGAAAGGACGGATTTGAATATGGAAAGAATCGTGAAAATCGGCATTATCGGCTGCGGAGGTATTGCTAACGGCAAGCATATGCCTTCTCTTGCAAAGCTTCCCAATGTACAGATGGTTGCTTTCTGTGACATCGTGCTTGAAAAGGCACAGGCTGCGGCAAAGAAGTTCGGCACACCCGATGCAAAGGTCTATGAAGACTACAAGGAGCTCTTAAAGGACGAAAGCATTGAGGTTGTCCACGTTCTCACACCTAACAGAGAGCACGCTGACATTACAATTGACGCACTTCATGCAGGTAAGCACGTAATGTGCGAAAAGCCTATGGCTAAGACCGCTGCAGATGCCAAGAGAATGCTTGACGCCGCAAAGGAAACAGGCAAGAAGCTCACAATCGGTTATCAGAACAGACAGCAGGCGGCTTCAATCTATGCAAAGCAGGCATGCGATGCAGGCGAGCTTGGTGAAATTTACTACACCAACTGTCTTGCTCTCAGAAGACGCGGCACTCCCAACTGGGGCGTGTTCCTCGACGAAGAGGCACAGGGCGGCGGTCCTATCATTGACATTGCAACACACTCTCTTGACCTTACTCTTTACCTTATGAATAACTACGAGCCCGAGCTTGTTGTAGGTAAGACTCATAAAAAGCTTGAGCATCCCGAAGCAGGTAATATCTGGGGTGACAACGGTGTAAGTGAAACACCTCTTGAAGAGGCGGCTTGTGCATTTATCAAAATGAAGAACGGCGCAACAATTATGCTTGAAACAAGCTGGGCACTTAACATCGAGTCAAATGCAGATGCAGGAAGCTGTGTTCTTTGCGGAAGCAAGGCAGGTCTTTCTCTTAAAAACGGCGTTCTGAGAATCAACAAGGTTGAGCATAACAGACCTACTGTTACAGAAGTAAACACTTCTGCAGGCGGCGTAGCGTTCTTCTCGGGTGCATCCGCATCTGCAGCAGACGTTGAAGCATATAACTGGATTGATGCAATTGTAAATGACAAGGAACCTGTTGTTAAGCCTGAACAGGCATATGTTGTTTCACAGATTCTTGAAGCGATTTATACCTCCAGCAAAACAGGCAAGCCTGTGTACTTTGACTGATGAAGATAGCAGTATGCGGAACGTGGCACGTACATGCACCGGGATATGCCGATACGGTAGTTAATACAGAAGGTGCGGAGCTTGTGGGTGTGTACGAGGAAAATGAGGCTTGGAAAAAGGCTTTTGCACAAAAGTATTCAGTCAAGGCGTATGATACCTTTGAAGAATTGCTTGAAGGAGATGCGGACGGTGTAATTGTCTGCTCGTCCTCCGATACTCACGCAGACTATATGGTGAGAATTGCACAGGCAAAAAAGCATATTTTTACCGAAAAAGTGCTTGCTCTTACTGTGGAAGACTGCGAAAGAGTAAGGAAGGCTGTTGAAGAAAACGGTGTAAGATTTGTGATTTCTCTTGTACATAAGTACAAAAATTACGGTGTTACCATGAAGAAAATAGCAGACAGCGGCGAGCTTGGAAAAATTAATTATCTCCGTTTCAGAAACTGCCATTCGGGAAGTATAAATGATTGGCTTCCTGCTCATTTTTATGATGAAAAGCAGTGCGGCGGCGGTGCTATGATCGATCTGGGTGCACACGGTATGTATATCGCCGATTGGATTTTGGGACAGCCTGAAAAGTACACTTCTTCCTTCAATGTATGGGATGAAAACCCCAAAAATGCCGCAAGGCTTGAAGATAATGCCGTAACGGTTATGTCTTATTCCGACGGTGCGATTGCTGTCAACGAAACGGGTTTTGTGTCGGCGTGCGATCCGATGGTGTTTGAAATCAGCGGAGATAAAGGTTATGCCGTTTATAATCTCGGCAAGATTTATAAGAAGACGGCGGCAACGGAAAACAAGTTTGTCGAGGTTGAGCCTGAAGAAAATCAGCCAAGTCCTCTTAGTCAGTTCCTTTCGGAAAAGGTGCTTGACGGCTGCGGTATGACCGAAGCTTTAAATCTTACAAAAATGATGGTTGGAGCTTACGGAAACACAATTTAGGATTAAATAAACGAAGAAAGGACAGACCGTGAAAAGTCTGCCCTTTTTAATGTTATGAATTGGTTTGAATTACCTTGCCCTTTGCCCATTCTTCGTCAAAGATGATTTCACCGCAGGACGGCACATGAATTTCACCGCAAAGCGGGTTTTTTATGCTGTCTATGGGCTTTGTAAGAACTGCGTTGACCTCACTTTTTTCAAAGGCAAGGTCACAGTCTGTCATTTCGCAACCACTGAGCTTGAGATTCTTGCAGTAGCATAACGGTTGAGTGCCGATAATGCGGCAATTCTCGAAAGTTATGTTTTCACTGTACCACGCAAGGTATTCTCCTTTGACGGTGCAGTTTCTGACGGTTACATTTTTTGCGTGCCAAAAGGCGTCTTTGGTGTCAAAGGTGCAGTTTTCAAAAACGGAATCGGTTATGTACTGGAAAGAATACTTGCCGTGAAGGGTAAAGCGGTCAAAGTCGAGCTTTGAGCTTTTCAGCATAAAGTATTCACCGCAAGCCTCGGTGTTTCTTACACATATATTATTGCAGAACCAGCCGAATTCCTGAGAGGAGATGTCGCTGTTTTCTATTGATATATCGTTACATTCTCGCAAAGCCTTTGTGCCGTGCATTTTTGTGTTGCTGACTTTCACGTCGCAGCAGTACCATAACGCCGCACGGCAGGTGTCATGCATTTCGCAGCGGCGGATTATAAGATTGTCGTTGTGCCAAAACGGATATCGAAGGGTAAAGCGACAGTTGTCGGCAATGATGTTTTTACATTCTTTGAAGGCACTTTCACCGTCGGCATCACCCTCAAAACGGCAGGACGTTACAGTCAGGTCACGCTCACCGTACAGCGCACGCTCGGCGTCAAAGGCTTGGTTGGTAATTTCTCTCATATGTTCACCTGTCTCAAACTTCTTCATTTATATAATATATTATAGATATTCTCGTCGGGTGAATCAATGGTAAAAGTGTTAATTTCAATCACCATAAACCTTGTTGTGCAATATGCACAATTTATCGGATAAATTATAAGTATTTTGACGGATGTTACAAATCGAAAAAAATATCAAAAAAAGTGTTGACTTTTGAAAAAGTCTGTGGTAAGATATACAAGCTGTCCGCAAGGAGAGCACCACAACCGATAAGCGAGTCAAGAAAATTTTTTAAGAAAAATAAAAAAAGTACTTGACAAGGAGATAAGGTTGTGATATAATAACAAAGCTGTCCGCGAGAGCGGGAAGCGAACGGACCTTGAAAATTGAACAACGAAAGACGAGAAAACAAAGCCCTTGAATAGAAGATATTTAAGGAAGAAAGAATTAACTCGTACAATTCCTAAAAGAGAGTACACACTGATCGATTACGATTGGTGATACCCAAGGAAAGAAGTAAGAAGAGCAAATCATGCTCTAAAAAGTAATTAACGTTACCAAGTAACGTGAAATAATTTTTTAGAGAGTTTGATCCTGGCTCAGGATATACGCTGGCGGCGTGCATAACACATTCAAGTCGAACGGGAATCGAATGATTGAGACTTCGGTTGATTGAATTCGAGGATAGTGGCGGACGGGTGAGTAACGCGTGAGCAACCTGCCTTTGTGAGGGGGATAACACAGGGAAACTTGTGCTAATACCGCATGATGCATATTTAATGCATATTAGATATGTTAAAGGAGCAATCCGCATAAAGATGGGCTCGCGTCTGATTAGATAGTTGGTGAGGTAACGGCTCACCAAGTCGACGATCAGTAGCCGGACTGAGAGGTTGAACGGCCACATTGGAACTGAGATACGGTCCAGACTCCTACGGGAGGCAGCAGTGGGGAAT